>JBIIBL010000106.1:0-5357 GCA_044239425.1 Crocinitomicaceae bacterium
CGCCGCTCTATATATTGAACACTGGAAAACTGCTCATTTTTACCAACGACGAAGACCTCGCCAGACACCATACAGCAGGTTATGGCGCTGAAGCTTTAGGTAAAAAACAACGTAAAACAGTCAGTAAAAGTGGTTTTATGTATGGTTCCGTAGACATCACAGAAACACTCGATCGTTTTCCAACCGAAGTACTCACGCCGCGCAACGCCGAAATCATCTCTTCGCTTAAAGGTAAATCTGGCCAACTCGAACTCACTTCATCTGAGACCACAGAGGCTCACACCACCTTTAAATTGAGTTACAGCTATACTGGTGCAGAATCTACAGGCAAACACTTGCTCGACCTCGTCAATTCGCTCTATCTCATTTACACATTGAATCCTTAAAACAATGTACCGTAAGTTTTTGACTCTTGTTTTAATTGCAGGCAGTCTGGGTTTGGTTTTGTTCGTCAAGTCTTTTTTGTTTGAGCAGCCCAAAACACCTCGCCTCATTGACCGCCTACCAAGTGCGGATTTTCTTGGTAAAGCGAACATTCTAGAGCTGGCTAAGGAAACCAATTCCATGCTCCAATTCAACAAGATGTCCATGCGGGACTTCACGACCTATGAATTTTTATTAGGTCAGGGCAAACAATACGGCATCGATCTAGAATCCAATCTCTATCTTTTTGCCAATGAAGGCGGCAATTGGGGTGCACTCATCCGACTCACCGATTCTTCAAAGGTGCAATTAGGCATTGAACGCTTGTTAAAGTATGCCGCACTCCAAGATTCTGTAGTTGGAGGCAATAAATTCTATTATATCGAGAAGGAACAATCTTATCTGTATTACGGCAAAGATTACGCACTCATCTATCAAGGGACCGACTTCATCAAAACTTTGAACCACGTAGTTTCGGCCCACTACGGTTCGCAGCAAAAAGTTTGGAAACAGTTTTTGAAGCAAAAACATTTCAAGGATGAGCATCTTGTCATATATGCCAATTGGTCCAAACTCAAGCGCTTTGATATCCAAACCGCCATGTTTGCCCACGACAGCGACTCTCTAGGATTCAAATTGAAGAGTTACATCAAAAAACGCACGCCTATTTATTTCTCGCTCAAAAAATCCGGCCTAAGTTACAGCAGTAATCTGCAGACTGATCGTTTGATAGACGTCCATTTGGATGTCAGTGAATTTAAAAAGCAACGCCAAGATTCCGTTTATGTGCAATTGGCTCAGCTTAGCCGTAAAATAGGTTTCCCGTTTGAGCGCTTTTTAGCTGCCTGGAACGGTGATTTAGTGTATCAAGAAGGCGGAAAGCAAGTCCAAGAAGTACGCTATATCGAGACTGTTCTAGACGATGATTTTAATGAAACAGAAGTGGAGCGCTTGCGCTACGACACCGTAGCAGGTTTTGCGGTATTGGCCTCCCTGAATAGGTCAGCGCCACAATTTATTGGAAAATTAATGCAAAAAGGACTTTTGCGTCAAGATGAAGATGGTTACCGTTTTCTATTTTCGCCTTTATTGCATTTTCAGAAGTCGGGCCCGTATTACCAGTATTTTTCTGCAGCGGCGTCCCCACCAATTGTGCGCAGCCAACAAAATCAGGTGCTTTGGAAGTATAAGGGCACTAAATACTATTTTAAGATTGACAAAATTACACGCTACGAAATCTTTGGTAGCTTGCAAATTCCGGTGAGGTCCATACTACGTCGCAATAAACTGATTTAAGGTTAGTTTTAAGCGAAAATAAATTCGTCTTGGTGTTGTTCAATGTAAGACAATATGCCGAGAATTTCATCGAGTTCTGAGCTCGTTACCAAACGGGTACGGTAATCCTTAAAATGCGAGATTCCTTTGAAATAATTGGTGTAATGTCTTTTCATTTCGGCAATCCCTAATTTAGGACCTTTCCATTTGATACTCATGATTAAATGTTCGCGGCATGCCAATACGCGTTCGGCAAGGGTAGGCCCGGCAAGTGTTTCACCCGTTTGAACATAATGTTTGATTTCTCTAAAAATCCAGGGATAGCCAATAGAGGCGCGGCCAATCATGACGCCATCTACGCCGTATCTATTTTTGTATGTAAGTGCTTTTTCTGGGCTGTCGATATCGCCGTTGCCAAAAACAGGAATGTGCATGCGCGGATTGTTTTTCACTTCTGCAATAAGCGACCAATCGGCTTCGCCTTTATACATTTGTTTGCGTGTGCGTCCGTGAATAGAAATGGCTTCAATGCCGATGTCCTGTAGGCGTTCAGCGGCATCAACGACATTTTTGGTGTCGTCGTCCCAGCCTAAGCGCGTTTTAACAGTTACCGGAAGGGAAGTTGCTTTGACAATTTCTTTGGTTAGGCGCACCATTTTAGGGATGTCTTGAAGCAAGCCTGCACCTGCACCTTTACAGGTTACCTTTTTGACAGGGCAACCGTAATTGATGTCGATGAGGTCTGGTTGAACAGCTTCTATAATTTGTGCAGATTGCACCATGCTGTCGGTCTCTGAACCAAAAATTTGAATGCCAATTGGGCGCTCGTATTCAAAGATGTCGAGTTTTTGGCGGCTTTTGGCGGCATCGCGAATCAGGCCTTCAGAGGAAATGAATTCGGTGTACATGAGGTCTGCGCCGTACTGCTTGCACAGTGCACGAAAAGGCGGGTCGCTGACGTCTTCCATGGGTGCCAAAAGCAGTGGAAAATCACCGAGTTCGATATTGCGTATTTTAACCATATGTGCTGTTAGTTGACGCCCATTGCTTTGAGGTATTCCTTGAGCTTTTGCTCGTTGCTTAAGCGCAACACCATGAGTTTGTCGGCAGTATCGACCACGATGTAGTCTTGAAGGCCATCTAGCAACACGGTTTTGTTGTGTGGCACATTGATCAGGCAATTTTCAGAATCAAAAGCATATACATTTTGACCGATAATTGAATTTTGCTGTGTGTCTTTGTTTAAATGGGTGGTGAGGCTGCCCCAAGTGCCGAGGTCGCTCCAGTCAAAATCGGCGAGCACCATACTTACGTTTTGTGCTTTTTCCATGACCGCAAAATCGATGGAGATGTCAGGACAAGCAGCAAAGGCATCTTTCAAAAAGGCAATTTCTTGAGCGCTGCCATAGACTTCGGGCTGTGCGCTAAATATTTGATGTATGTCTGACTGATACTGCGCAAGCGCATCGAGGATAACAGCTGATTTCCATACAAAGATGCCGGCATTCCAAAAGAAGTTGCCTGCATCGAGAAAGGCTTGAGCAGTGGCTAAGTTGGGTTTTTCGCGAAATTGTAAAACCGGGCAAGCACTTCCTTTTTGGGTTTGTTCGGTTTTTTCGAATTCGATATAGCCATAGCCGGTGTCTGGTCTGGTGGGTTCTATGCCGAGCGTAACTAGTTTGCCATCTTGGGCCGTTTGCCAAGCCGTTCGAATGATTTCTTCGAAACGAGACTCATTGATAATGAGGTGGTCTGCAGGAGAGATCAAAAGGGTTGCATCGGGGTCGAGTGCGTGAATTTTTGCAGCTGCATATGCGATGCATGGCGCTGTATTTTTGCGTTGTGGCTCACACAATACTTGGCTGCTGGTGAGTTCTGGTAATTGTTCGAGTACAAGCGCTTCGTAGGAGGTGTTGGTCAGGATATAGATGTTTTCTGCCGGAATAAATTTTTGCAAGCGCTCAAAAGTAAGGCGCAGCAATGATTTGCCGATGCCGAGCACATCTAGAAATTGTTTTGGATTTTCTGAAGTAGAAAGCGGCCAGAAACGGCTTCCGACGCCACCAGCCATAATTAGGCCATATGTATTTTTGCTATTCATGCGTAAGGGGTGTTATGGCGGCAAGCGCATGTACTAAATAAATACGGTTGCTCCCAAATTCTGTACAAAGATAACGAGTTCTTCGGAGTTCACCTTTGATAAAGTGTTTGTTGTTCAAGTAGAAATGTGCATTTCTTGGCAGGCTTTCTAACGTAATTTCATCTTTGAGATCAAAAGTGCGCAAGACCCTACTGAGCTGTACATCACCGCCACTGGAGGCCTTCAGCCGCACAAAGCTTTTTTCTAAAACGTGGTGTAGCTCTGTTGGGAGTGCTTTGCTTTCTAAAAGAGGTAATAAGCGGTGCCGAAAGGCATTTTTCCATTCGATCCCGTGAGCTGCGACTTTCCAGCCGTACTGACGGTAGGTGTCCAGATGTGCGAGTTCGTGAAGAGCTGTAATCAGAAAACTATAGGGGTTGAGGTCCCCGTTGATTGTAATGATTGGTTTGGTTTGCAGTGGGTGGGTTCGAAAATCGCCGAGTTTGGTTTTGCGTCCGGGTACAATTTTAAATTGAACGCCTGCGCCCAAAATGCAATCAGCTAAATAGGGCGTAAAAGCTGCCGGAGCAAATTTTTCGAGGGTATCTATGAAGTGTTGGCGCTTGGACTGCATGACCACAAAAATAATGTTTAACTTAGCGTAGTGAAACTCCTACAACAATTTGGTCGATATATACTCATGCTGAGTGTCGTTTTTACACGTCCAAATCGCTGGCGTTTCTTTTGGAAGCACACCTTTCTAGAAATCGACCAAATCGGTATCAACTCCTTGCCAATTGTGGCCCTCATGTCTACTTTCATGGGCGCAGTTATCGCATTGCAAACCGCGTCAAGCATGGAGAGCCCCTTGCTCCCAGACTACACCGTTGGTTTCATTACCCAATCAAGTACCATCTTAGAATTTTCCCCGACCATTATCTCGCTCATTCTCGCGGGTAAAGTGGGCTCAAATGTCGCCTCCGAAATTGGCACCATGCGCGTTACCGAACAAATCGACGCTTTAGAAATCATGGGAGTCAATTCCTTGAACTTCTTGGTTTTGCCCAAAATTACTGCTGCATTGGTGTTCTTTCCCGTATTAGTCGTTTTCTCCATGGCACTCTCCATGTTTGGCGGTTGGCTGGCCTTATTGGTTTCAGACCTCACCACTACCGAAATCTACATTCTCGGTATCCGCTCTTTTTTCAATCCATTTCACATTACTTATGCACTTACCAAGACACTTGTTTTTGGTTTTCTAATTGTGAGCATTTCCTCTTTTTACGGCTATTATGTCAAAGGAGGCTCACTCGATGTAGGTAGAGCTTCTACGCAAGCGGTTGTAAGCAGTAGTGTCGCGATCCTCATTGCCAATTTTATCCTTACCCAGCTCATGTTGCTCTCATGATTGAAGTCAAACAAGTTTCCAAAAGCTTCAATGGTCAAAAGGTACTTTTTGATATCGATCACGTGTTTGAAGAAGGGCAGGTCAATCTCATCATTGGGCAGTCGGGTCAAGGAAAATCGGTATTGGCAAAATGTATTGTAGGTTTATATGAAGCTGATGGAGGACAAATTT
>JBIIBL010000126.1:0-2823 GCA_044239425.1 Crocinitomicaceae bacterium
GGGTGAGGTCTCAAGCAGATTCGAACTGCTGTAGACGGTTTTGCAGACCGGTGCCTAACCGCTCGGCCATGAGACCATCAGGATTGCAAAGATAAGCAATTTTACAGTTTCAAAAAAGTCAAACTTAGAACTTGATCAGTTTTTTTGACAATAGCTGCCCGTTGACTCTTGCCGAGACAAAGTAAACGCCCTTCGGTAAACCGAGCCATTCTTCATTTTAACTTGGCCATTGACATCGTAAAGATGATCAGGTCTGAAGGTTTCAAACTCAAGGGGTAGGTAATGAAAATTGGCAAAGGCGGCATTTCACCTGTATTTACACAGTGGTAAACTGCTGCAGCGAGTCTGGGCGTGTGCAGTTAAAGTAGCTGAACAGAGAAGAAAAAATAAAATAGTTTTCATAGAGGGCCTTAACGCAAAAGTTGAATTTTAGTTCTCAAAATTTGTTTGTTTTCAAATGCTACTTCTACAAGATAAAGGCCGTTTACTTGGGTAGGTAAACCTACTTCAAATGAAGTCAGGTGATCGCCTTTAGCTTCGTGAATCAGAACGCCAGAGAAATTGTAAATGCGCAATAATTCAAAATGATTATTGGTTTGAATTGTGAAGTTTCCGTTATTGGGATTTGGGTAACATTGAAGCTCATTGATGTTTGCCAACTCATTTATTGCCGCGCTAGAACACGCTTCGTTACTAGGCGTGCCGTCGCAGTAGGTGGTGGGGTATAGAAAAGCTTGTTGTTGCATTTCGTTGGCAGGTAATAAAACAGTTTGCGTACAGCCTAACACCTCGACGAGGAAGTCGCGGACAAAGCGTTCAGTGCTGTCCATGTAGGCTGCATTGCTCAAATAAGGCACATGCGGCGCATTGTTGAAGGTGTAAAATTGATTGGTTACGCCAATTGCACAAGCGCGCTCGTGGATCATGCGGCTACCGTCAAGGTACATGAGTGGTGTGCCTGGATTCACGATGCCACGGTTATAGGTGACTGTTCCGTCGTTGGTGCCATGGACCGAACAAAGCGGTACGTCCCCTGGTTCTAGCCAATTGTACTGAGCGAGTGCACCACAACCATTGATAACTGCGTGCACTTTGGTTGAATAGCCCGGGTTGCCCGAGGTACCCTCAAGACCACCAAGACTGGCCAAAGCGCTTGTGCTCATGTAGTCGCTGAACTCGCATGCATCGTTGAGGTAGGCTACGTGCAGCGCAGTAATGGCACCCGCAGAGCTGCCACCGATAAAAATATGATTGGTATCTATTTTAAATGTGTTCAAAGTTTGTGCGTCTTTATAAAAATAGCGAATGGCCGCTTTAAGGTCTTGTACGGCGCGCACTACTGCTTTAATTGCATTTGTAGAATCAAATGGAAAAAACCCCAAGCGGTAATCAATACTAGCACAAGCATAACCTTTTTTGGCAAAACGCTCTGAAAGTGCCTTTACATCTGGGTCAGTTTTGCTTCCGCCAATGAAGCTACCTCCGTGTACCCAAATAATGAGTGGTCTTGCACTTAATGTGTCGTTAGTAGGCTCGTAAAAATCAAGTTTGAGCGTTGTGTTGGAATTGGCCCAATTATTATTTTGACCATAGGTAATGTTGCTCGTGAGGTTAAACTGCGTAAAAACGCTTTCTGCAAAGCGGCCACTGGCACATGGGTCTTGAGAAAAACAAAAATTTGCACCAAAGAAAAGGATACAAATAAGAATAGATAGTTGTTTGGTCATGGAGTTGTTTTGGTTCTAATTTAATGAAAAATCAAAATTTAGCCCTGAAAATCACTTACTTTGTTCCAAAAGCAATTCTATGTATCGCCACCTTTTCCTGTTTATAGTTTTTTCTACTCTAGATTTTTTAGCCCAAGATTTACCCGCTTATCAATTATTTGATAGTAAGGGGAAGAAAGTTTCTTTTGAAAAAATGGCAACTGCTGCTAAACAAAGCGAGTTGGTATTATTTGGTGAATTTCACGACAACCCGATTTCACATTGGCTGCAATTAGAATTGACCCAAAAAATGTATGCGGCTCATGGCAGCCAGCTACAACTTGGTTTTGAGATGTTTGAGCAAGATCAGCAAGCGCTGCTGAGCGCTTACCTGAATGGGTCTATACCAGAAGAAAAATTAAAAGATACGCTAAGATTATGGCCTAATTATTCAACAGATTATGCACCGCTTGTCAAATTTGCCAAAGCAAATGGTCTTTCTTGTGTGGCGTCAAATATTCAACGAAAATATGCGAGCTTGTTGTTTAAAAAAGGAAGAGCTGCGCTAGATACGCTGCCCGAATCGATCAAACAGCAAATAGTGCCACTTACGTTTGCATTTGACACAACTTTGAGTCAGTACCAAGGCATGAAAGAAATGGGCGCTCATATGGGGCCAGGCATGGGCTGGCGTATGGTAGAGGCTCAGGCCATTAAAGATGCAACCATGGCGCATTTTATTCTTCACAATCCATGGCGCAAGCCAAGTACGGTCCATTTACATTTTAACGGCGCCTACCATTCAGATTTTTACCAAGGAATTATGTGGTACGTGGAGCAAGAAGCACCTCAAATGAAAATCCTGACCATTACTACAGTAAGTCAAGATGACGTGAAGAAATTAGATAAGGAACATTATGGTCAAGCAGATTTCATTATTTGTGTGCCTGGCAACATGACCTCCACGCATTAACTTATTTCAAAGGAATGCCGCGCGAGCTAACTGGGCCAGAAGCCTTGCTTTTTTGTAGGCTGAATGTGAAGGTAGTTCCCACACCAACATTACTGGTTACCTGGATTTGCTGACCATGCGTTTCAATAATATGTTTGACAATAG
>JBIIBL010000049.1:0-17060 GCA_044239425.1 Crocinitomicaceae bacterium
TTCGGTTTCTGCTTTTCTCGACACGGTAAAAACGCTCAAAAATACGCGAAAGGTGCTGGGGCTCGATGCCCGGGCCGTCATCTTTAAATTGAATATTGTAGGTATTTTCTATTTGCACAATACTGATGCATAATTCACCACCATCTTTCCCATATGCAATTGCATTTGTAGTGAGGTTCAAAAGCACTTGTGAAATTTTGTTTCGATCGGCATTGACATAACAATACGGGTCTGACGCATCTATGCGGAGCCTGAATTGTTTGTCTTTGGCAATTAATTCGAGTGCTTCATAGGTTTCTTTGATGAGCTCTTGAAGGTCAAAACTTCTGAAGTCCAGTGGTATGCGTTCGAGTTCGAGTTTGGTGAGCTGATCGAGGTCTTCAAGAATGTGGGTCATGCGCTCCGTAGATTTAGAAGCGCGTTCTAAGAACGTTTTAAGAATAGCAGGGTCTTCCATGCCGCCATCGAGTAAAGAATCAATGTACCCTTGTATAGAAAAGACTGGTGTTTTGAGTTCGTGAGCCAGGTTGCCAAGAAATTCCTTTCTAAAAGCAGCTTGTTCTTTGAGTTTTTCAATTTCTTGATTGCGCTTTTGTTTCCATTCCTTGACGTCTTGCTCTCCTTGTGCCACGAGTTGGTCAATTGTTTGGTCATTGCGCTCTTCGGCATCCATGTTTTGAATACTTCTGTAGATCAAACTCATGCGGTATTGCAAAAAGCGTTTGATGATATAATAAAATATGGTGTACGCAAAAATCCCGGTAACAAGCGGGATTAAAAAAATAAGCGTGTTGCTTAAAGTGACAAATTGAAGGTGAACGAAAAGCGTAAATAGGAAGCTCAGTATATAGAATAAAATACTGCCACTCAGGATTAAGAAACTTGGCCTAGCTTTTCTCACTTGTCATTGAAGGTATATCCGACGCCTTTTATGGTACGAATATACGCATCTCCGAGTTTCTCGCGCAATTTTCTGATGTGAACATCGATGGTGCGCTCCCCAACAATGGTGTCGTTACCCCATACAACTGCTAAAATTTGGTCGCGGTTGAAAACCTTTCCTGGTCTGGAAGCGAGTAATTCGAGTAGTTCAAATTCTTTTTTAGGCAATTGGAGTTCTTTGCCTTCGAGTTCCACAACATAGCGGTCTCGGTCAATGGTGATATTTGCAGCACCCTCAGCTACGCCTTTGTTTTTGAGACGGCGCAATAAGGATTCTATTTTACTGATGAGTAAGCGTGGTCTTATAGGTTTACTGATGTAGTCGTCGGCGCCAGCTTCAAAGCCTGCAATTTGGGCGTAATCTTCTGTTCTGGCCGTTAAAAATGCAATGACGGGCTGCACCATATTGAGATCCTTACGGATCACTTGACACGTTTCGATACCATCCATTTTGGGCATCATGACATCTAGCAAGATGAGTGAAGGATTGATTTGTTGCACCAAGCGCAGCGCTTCAATACCATTTGTTGCGGTGAAGACTTTATAACCTTCTTTGCGCACGTTGTACGATAAAAACTCTAAGATATCTGGTTCGTCGTCGACGATCAGTATGGTATGTCCTTTTGTGTTTTCCATCGCTTTATCAGTTTAAAAAAAGAGGGGGCCTAAGCCCCCTCAATGTGTGTGCTCATTATTTGCGAATCAAGAGGCGTTTGACACCAACTTGTTCAGCATTGATCAATTGTACAGTATAGCTTCCTGAAGAAAGCATGCTTACATTCACAGGAAGTAAAACAGAACCTACTTCGTTGAATGTTTGGGTATAAACCAAACGACCAGTTGCATCTAGGATATTCAAAATACCAGCAGAGTTGTTTTCGAAAGCAACCAATACTTGTTCAGCAGCTGGGTTAGGGTACACCTCAAAGTTGATGGCTTGCGTTTCTTCCATTCCAACCTCAATTGAAATTTCGAAAGTTACTGTGCTTGAGCAGTTTCCGTTGATAGCTGAAAGCACTACAGTGTAAGTTCCGTTTGCAGCATAAGCATGCGCAGGAGCCATAGCTGAAGAGTTGGTGAAGTCACCGAAATCCCAAGAGTAAGAAGTTGCACCTGTTGAAGTGTTGGCGAAAGTAACTACATTACCTGCAGTAGTGAAAGAACCCGCAGCAGTTGGTGTGGTAGTGAAGGTAATGCTGGTGGTAGCAGATTGACCTACACCGTTACAAGCATTAGCGTTAGTAACCGTAACAGAAACTGAAGCAGTGTTCGTTACTTGGATACTTTGTGTAGTTTCACCTGAAGACCACAAATAAGAATCAGCCGCTGATGAGGTAACCGTTACCACATCTCCAGAACACGCTTGTGTACTAGTTGCGCTGATAGTAGGAGCAGGAGCGCTAGAAACGTTCACTGAAATAGGAGCTGAAGCACTTGAACAACCATTGGCGTCAGTTACAGTAACTGAAAAGCTACCCGTTGTTGAAACCGTAATTGTTGCAGTAGTTTGGTTGTTAGACCACAAGTTGCCAGTTGCGGCACTTGAAGAAAGGTCGACAGAACCACCCGTACAGAAAGAAGTAGAACCACTTGGAGTAATGACTGGTGTTGCAGGTAGCGCGTTCACAATTACTGTAATTGCAGCACGCATACTTTCGTCGTTGCCAATATTGGCTTGAGACACATAATAAGTATAGGTACCAGCTGTTGTTGTACTTGGTACAGGAGCAGTAGTAGTGTAAGTACCACCGGTTGCTTGTGTATACCAACGAAGGGAATTACCATTTAAAGCAGTTGCTGAGAGGGCAGCTGCAGTTGCGCCTTGGCAGTAAGTGTAGTTAGTTGTGGCTACTACTGGAGTGGCGACGGAAAAGAATACTGGGTTCATAAAAGTTGCACCCGTTGCAGCTACTGAACCTGCCCCTAAGCGTGCATTAGGAGTTACGCCATAAGGAGTAAACAAGTTGACCCAGTTTACTTGAGCAAGGGTTTGTGTAGAGTCATTGCCGTCAACACCCCACCAAGAGTTGTACCATGCAGTAGTAGCACCTCCAGAGTTAAGTACGGTATTTGTGTTGTTTGATCCCCATGTTGGTAGCGCAAAGTTGGTAAAAATGTTATTCACGAATACCATTGTATCGCCATTTAGGTTTGCTACAACAGGAGCGCCTTCAATAGATAGGCCTTTTTCCCAACCTGTTACCAATGAATTGAGAACTGATACCGCTGAATTGCGACGTAAACGGAAAGCTTTTTCGAATTTCTCACCTGTAGGAAGTGCAGTTGTTCCGTTGCCTTTTGCGCCAACTAGTGTAACGTTTGAGAATACAGGACGTGTTTTAGGTTGTGCAGTTGACCCTGCTGCATCATTGTCACATTCAAAAGCGTTTGAATCTCCTGGGGCATCATAAAGATCTTTATCGCGGATAGAAAGTGCAAATTGTACTTTGCCTCTGTAACCGAAGTCACAGTCAAAATCGTCGTCTAGACCACGGTAAGCAATGAGGTGTTTGCAGTTCACTGTACCACCGAACCACTCAAAAGAGTCGTCGCCAGAAAGTGTAACCTGAACGTAGTCTACAATAGTTTGGTTACCAACTGAACCAAAAGTAATACCGTTGATTTCTTTGTTCGGCTCAAGTGCAATACCTGCAAACTCTACGCGAACATAACGTAGAATACCAGAATAATCATTGTCAAAGTTTCCACCAAACTGAGAGTCAGTTGTAGGGACAATTCCTTCAATAAAGGCAACTCCACCTGGTTGATTGTTTTTAGCCAAACCTAGAATGACTAAACCACCCCAGTCACCTTCGTTACGAGCGCCAACAGCTTCGTTTGAAGTAAACACAATTGGGTTGGCAGCTGTTCCGTCGGCAATAATTTTGGCGCCGCG
Source organism: Crocinitomicaceae bacterium (assembly GCA_044239425.1). GTDB lineage: Bacteria > Bacteroidota > Bacteroidia > Flavobacteriales_D > Crocinitomicaceae > UBA952. The sequence continues at coordinate 3,839 of JBIIBL010000049.1, forward strand.
GGTAATGATGAGCGTTCCTTGTGTAAGTTTATCACCGCGGATAATTGTACCAGGAGCAATAGTTAGGGTAGCATTGTTTTTTACATATACTTTATTATTGAGTCTGACAACGCCACTCCATGTTGTATTGGTAGTAATGTCAGCAGAAACAGTAGTAATTGTTGCTGGGTAAACTGTTGTTTCTGGATCAAAATTAGCCCAGCCTGAAGTCCAGTCGGTGGCAGGTGTGTTGTCGGTTACTGGAAAAGCACCACGGTAGGTCGTGGGCGTCCAGAAGGCATCCTGAGCCATGGCAACAGAGCCAAGGCAAAGGGCAGTCAAGAGGGTGTAAATTTTTTTCATCTTTTTTAATTTTTTATTTGATACAAAGTTCTTGCGTATTCGGCCGGGTCAAGTTATAGTGCCCTTAAGTTTGCTTTAAATGTGTGTTAAGTAAATAGAACAATTCCTTAACATTGGCGCTCTAGAACTTGTATTTGAAGTTGAGTGTTATGGTTTGTCCAAATGTGATTTCTTGCCATGCGTTGTCTACACCTTTGTCGTAGCGCTTGTTTTTATTGATGTCTTGAAAGAACACTAAATCTTGTGCTAATAAGTCAGCACAATTTAATTTGAGTTCGTATTTGTCTTTCCAAGTTTTACCAATCTGGAAGTCGAGCACGTGGCGGCCGTTTTCCCATACACTTGGTTCTTGGATGTTACCTGCAATCGCAATGCGCTGCCCAACGTAGTTATAAGAGAAATTGACAACAAGGTCTTTCTGACTCTCATAAAACAGGCCTACATTGAGAATATATGGAGACTGTCCTTGAAGAGGTCTTGCAGAACCTGGATATTCTTCTAAGCCAGCAATAGCGCTTAGGTTTGCTTCTGAACGAATCAATGAAGCGTTTGTGTAGAATGTTGTTCTCGAGAATACAGAATTAGAATCTGTGCGGTTTAACCAGCCTAAATTCATGCGGTATTCGAGTTCGGCACCATAACTCATAGCTTTATCGATATTGTCAAAGTAGAGTTCAGGTTGGCCAGAGGTTCCGGTGCGCAAAAGCATTTCAATCGGATCGTCAAAAGTTTTGTAAAAACCTGAAACACTAATGACTTGACCTTTGCCAGGGAAGTACTCCAAACGCGTATCATAGTTGTTGATCGTTGCGCGTTGAAGTTTTGGGTTTCCGGACGCTAAGTTATCGTTCAAGAAGTTGTAAAATGTAAATGGTGCCAATTCGCGAAACTCTGGGCGGCTGACTGTACGTGCAGCACTTGCTCTCCATTGAAAACGTTCAGTAATTTTATAAGTGAGATTGATAGAAGGCAATAAATCGAGGACAGTCGTATCTAAGTATTGATCTTCGTTAGAACCAAATTCTACGTAATGGAATTTTTGTTGGTAAGATTCTGCACGTACTCCAGCGACTACGCGAAGCTTGGTAAATAAACGCATGTCTACCATGCCATATAGACCGTGTAATAAAGAGGACGCATCGTAGCTGTCATCTACGTTTGTTCCTTCTTCAAGTTTGAAGCCACCTTGCCCATCGGCCATTTGGCCTAAGTTTTCAGTTGCAAAAATTTGATCTTCTGGCAACAACAATAGGTTAGAATTAAAGGAAGAGGACCCTAATGGATCAAATTTAGAGAAGCCAAGGTTGCGTGCCGCAAAGTCACGACCTCTGTATTGGTGTAAGCCACCGAATTTGAAGAGGTTTTTGGATTGGTCGCCACCAAATTGCTTGCTGAAATCGTAGCGAGCACTTGCAATGTTTTCTGTCATTGTAGACCAAAACATGTTTCCTGCACCTAGTGTAGAGATATCGTTATTTTGAACAACTGCAAAATAAGGTAAAGTTGTGTCTACTTGTTGGTAGACCATACGGCGCAAGAACGGAATTTCTCTGGCAACATGGCTGTATCCAGCTGTCCAGTTGAATTTCCAGTCGTCTTTCCAGTTGTGCTTACCTAAAAGTTGAGTGGTAAGCAAATTATTTTGGGTATACCAAATGTTGGTGGAGCGTTCGTTGTAGACAGATTCGATGTCCATGTCGCGCTTACCTTGACGGGTATTCACCTTGTCGTCAGAAGAAACAGAGTAAAGCGTTTTGAGCTGAATTTCAGTGCGCTTGCCTAGATCTAACTTCATATTGAACAAACCAGTATTTAATATTGATTTGGTATATGAGGAATCTTTCAATTCATTTTTTGTAATCACACCTAAAGCTTGTTCTTCAAATTCGCGTCGCGTGACCAAACTGAAGTTATTTGTGTTACTATATGAATAGGCAAAAACGTAGGACAAGCTTTTTTTGTCTGCTAGCTTCACTTTGTTGCCAATACTATATTGCAAACTTCCGTTTGGAAGTGCAGTCCCTCTGTTTGTTGACCAATTAGATGGGATGAGTTTAGCAAAGTCTGCTTTTTGTTGTGCATTGAGCGCATTGAATTCTGCCGTACTTGGCAAGCCATCTGGAATTGCTCTTGCATTGCTGCCAAAACCAAGCACATCTGTAGAACCGCCGTTGTAGGTCTTGAAGTCTTTTAGGGTGCTGATGGTGTTGAATCCGATACCTAGTTGGATATTTTGAAATTTTTCACCTCGTGGTTCCACTGTTTTAATGTCGATGACGCCACCTGCAAATTCACCTGGTTGTTCTGGCGTAGCACTTTTCATGATGAATAGATTTTCGAGCATGTTCGACGGGAAGATGTCAAAAGAGAAGGCCTTGCGGTCACTTTCTGTGCTAGGAAGTGGTGCGCCATTGATGAGGGCGAAGTTGTAGCGATCGGAGAGCCCGCGAACAACTACAAATTTGTTGTCTTGCACACTTGCGCCACTGACGCGCTTGAATACTTGCGATACGCGAGAGTCTGGTGTTTTGACAAACGTATTTTTGTTGATCCCGTCTACAACCCCTGCTTGGTTGATCTGCATTTTGGTGATTTCCATATCACCTTTATTTTTGTCGGTCTTGCGTTCAATACGGATGTCACCTGTAGTCTGAGATTTGGCTTTGAGAATGGCTTGAGTGTTGCTCACCTGACTTTCAGTGACAATGATATTGTCACTTTTGAAAGTTTCAAAACCAGGGGCTTTGATTTCATAAGTGTAGGTGCCAGCCGGAAGGTTACTGAATAAAAAGCTGCCTTTTTCAAGATCTATTACAGCTTTATTGGACGTCGATAAACGCACCGTAAACTCTTTGATAATTTTGTTGTCATCGTCTAGAACAGTTCCTGAGATAGCGCCCGTTTGAGCAAAAAATTGGTTTGTGAAAATTCCAACGAAAAACAATTGGAACGCTAGGTTAAAATACTTCATTTGATATCTTTAAATAGTAATGCAAAGGTCAAATTGTATCTTCACGATTACATTAATCAAAGATTAATAAAGCATTAATAAGAAGCGACTTTTTGTTAACATTAGCATAATATAGAAAGGGAGGTCTATTGACCTCCCTTCGCTATTTGATATGATAGTTAGATTTACTCGATAACGATTTTCATTTCAACACGACGATTTTTCTGACGTCCTTCAGGCGTGTCGTTGGTTGCAACTGGTTTGGTTTCACCATAGAATAAGGTAAGGAGACGCGACTCCTCAATACCTTGGCTCATGAGGTAAGACTTGAGTGCTTCGGCACGTTTTTTAGACAGTACCAAATTGAGGTTGTCGTCACCAACGTTATCGGTATGACCCGCGATTTCGAGTTTCCATGTCGTTTTCTTCTTCAGAACTGCTGCCAATTCATTGAGCGATGGCTTAGAGCTTTCAAAAATAACATCCTTGTTGGTTTCAAATTCTAAGTTGTCGAATGCTGTTTTGAGTACTTCGATAACTGCTTGCTCAATAACTGGGCAACCTTTATTAGATTTTGGACCCGGTGTGTTCGGGCAGTCGTCGTCTTTGTCGAGCATGCCGTCGTTGTCTGAATCTTTGTAAGGGCAACCTTTGTTGGCTTTAGGTCCGGCAAGTTTAGGGCAGTCGTCGTCTTTGTCGAGCATGCCATCGCCATCGGTGTCTGGCCATGGGCAACCCTGATTTTCTTTAGGACCGGCCACTTCAGGGCAGTTGTCTACGAAATCAAATAAGCCGTCGGCATCTTTGTCTGGGCAACCTTGGTTTTCTTTTGGACCAGCATTGTCTGGACATACATCTTCAGCATCGGTAACGCCATCGCCATCTTTATCTGGGCAGCCTTTGAGTGCTGCAACGCCGGCAACAGTTGGGCAGGCATCTTCGCTGTCGATGATTTTGTCGCCGTCGGTGTCTGGGCAACCTTTGAATTCTTTGAGGCCGGCAACGGTAGGGCAGGCATCTTCGTTGTCGATGATCTTGTCGCCATCGGTGTCTGGACAACCTTTAAATTCTTTGAGGCCAGCAACGGTAACACAGGCATCTTCGGAGTCTGGAATGCCATCGCCGTCAGTATCTGGGCAGCCCAAGAAGGCCCAAACACCCGGTTGGTGCTTACATTCGTCCATTTTGTCAGAAACTTTGTCTTTGTCTTTATCTTTTACACGATGGTAAAGGATCGGTAAACGCGTACCGACGTAGAAGTCTACACCACTAATTTGATTTTGCGCACGGATCAAGTTGAGGTCATTCAATCCTAGGATCACCGGGCCAATACGCGTCGCTAAACCGCCTCGAAGGCCGCTGTATTTGTTGTAGGCAATTGGCAAATAGAGCCCAAAATAAGGGCTGTCAAAACTCGGAGTGAAAGATAGCTGCGTAGCTACATTCACTTTCGTATCCTTCTTTTTTGGAATCATGTTCACCATTGCGGTGGCGTTCACGTAGAAATAACTCCAAATGTGGTAGTCTAGTTGTGCGCTTAGTGCTGTTGGGGTGCGCATGCGGTAGCTTTGAGCAGGGTCTTGAAGTGCTACCCATTCGTTGTTATTGGCGGCTGAAGATTCATTGATGAGTGAATCGATGACCATATCAAAAGTTTCAAGGTCAGTAGCAGATTCAAAGCGGTTGAGGTCAAATAATGTGCTTGAATTGACCACAAAGTTGCGGCTTAAACCTCCTTTTGTAAACTTCATGCCTCCCATGTCAAGGATGGATACACCAGCACGTGCTTTGTATTTGTTTTCGTTGCGCATCCAAATGTCGGTTTTGCCGTCCATGTCATATTTGTATTTTGCATAGTTCGGACGCCATTCGTAAACGGCGCCAATATCGAGACCTAAGCCAATAGAGCCGGGTTTGAGGTAGTCGAAAATGTTGTTATTGTTGATTTGGCCGTTGACGCCGGCAGTAATAAAATCACCTACTTCTTTTGAGTAACCGTAGTCAAACGTACCAGCTAAATATTGGGAGGTGTCTTCGTTGATGAGGTTGTAGCTGAAGTCTTGGGTGTGGACATAAGCACTGGCAAAACCCAGTAATACTTTAGGGCTGACACCAATTTTTAAAAAGTGTTCTTTGTTGTCGATGAGTACTTGGCTGTAGTTAAAGCCAATTTCGCTCCATGTAAGGTGGTTTACATTGACGAGTTCTTCGTTGAGTTGCACATTCCAAAGTGCTGGATATTCAAGCCCTTCTTCTGACAAAACTGCCAATTTTGGATCCATGTTGTCCACATTGGTAATGGAACGCAGATTGGCATATAATCCAAGTGAACGCTTTTCACCTATGTGGAACGCCAAATTAAAGAGGTCGAGTCTGAAATTGATATTGGAGCCAAGAACACCCGGGCTTGCTTCGTTGTAGTTGTGGACAATCAAGCGGTCTATGAAAGTGGAGGAGGGGTAAGCCCAGGAGTTCAAGACAGCGGTGTCTGTAAAGGACTTATACCACCAATTGCCTTCGCCTCCTTGTGCTGCGCGCATGGCGTCGGCGTTAAAAGAACCGAAGTTTTGATAAGTGAATAAGTTGAGTGCTGGGAGTGCTAGATCCATTTTGTAACGACCATCGACAAATGATGCAGGGTTGACTAAATTGCCTAAAGCACCTGCATAATTGCCAGAGCTTACGCCTAAGTAGGCCTGCGCATTTGCTTGTAATGCGCTAATTGTCAGAAGTATAGACCAGGTTAATTTTTTCATTGTTTGGTGTATTGAATGATGTAGTTTCCTAAAAATGTGGTAATCGAATATGCGTTGTTTCCAAAAGCACTCAGTTGAACTTCTTGTTCTCCGTGTCGCTTATTTGCATCTAAGTTACGTCCTAAGTCGTCGAGTAAGTAGATTTGGTTGCCTACCGCGTCGACAATTCCAAGAATTGTTGTTTTGTTTGGGCCATAAAAACTTGTAAATTGTGTCAGTTCAATTGCATCAAGTGATTTTTCCCATACCCGCTTGCCTTTTGTATCAAATGCATAAAGCGCTTTGTTGCGTTTGAAAACAAGTATTTGGTCAGCAGCTTGCAAATACGATCCGAAACATTCAACGTTGGAAGGTACAACAAATTGTCTTTGCCCGTCTATAGAAAGGACAGTTGCTGTAGTTTTTTGTATTTGAACAGCAAATGCTGAAGTTGTGTTCCCAACTAAAACATAAGTAGTGTCTACATTTTGCTTGATCGCAACTTTGCGTTTATTGAGATCGACGATTTGGTGTTGTTTGTCCGTTAAAATACTGACATAAGCTTTGCCATTTTGTTTGAAGCCATGCAGCGCGCGCAGGTCACCTGTCACACCAAATTGCTTAATGATCCCACCGTTTTCATTCACTAACTGAACCGACGACCCGCCGTTCGAACAGATGAATTCTTTTTTTGCCTTGTTTTCGAATACTTGAATACGCGTGCCGGCTTCATGTGTTAAACGATACACGAGCTTGCCCATTTTGTCGTAGAGTTGCGCTTCGTGTTTCAATTGAACACAAATAAATGGAGCAAATGCAGCAATTTGGTAGAGGTCTACGACTTCTTGAGTGAGTGCTTTTTCCCATTTGCGCAGTCCATTGATATACCCTACCAATTGGTGGTTTTCGTTATAGGTAATGAGGTTTCCGCGTTCTGCAAAAGCCGCAAAGTGCAAGACTCTAAATCCGGGGTTCATGACAAAGTAGTCTCGGATTTCTTCTTGATTTTGAGGTGCTTGGCCTGCAAGTTTTTGGTAGCTTGTTTCGACGATTTGTTTACCTAGTAGGGTAACAGTTTTCTTCTGATTATGGTCCACCCAACGTGCGCTTACCTTGCGCGGCATGTGGGCATAAAACCGTTCAGCTTTGTTTTCGTTTTGTGAAATGGTCTGTCCGAGGCTAGCAGCTGCAAGAGCTTGATCAAGTAAAGATTTATCGGGGCTAGCAAAACCAAATTGACCAAAAGAGCCCACATGCCATGTTTCTGATGTGGAGCTAATTATAGTGGAAAAAACCAACTTATCAAATGAAGCACTTTCGGTGTTGAGTTCCTCTTTTCTGAAAAATTCATTAAGTGTCTGAATTGGATGCGCGTTGTCTTCAAAGTCAAAGATAATGAGGCTAGAACTGTCTTTTTTGAGATGGACAAAGCCATTTTGAACACACTTGAACCATGGAGATTTTTTAAAATTCGGGTCGAGTTGTACAGCGTAACTTTTTTCGTAAAAGTAATATTGCTTGAAGAAGTCCGGTGTTACCGCTGAAAAAATGGCTTGATCGTCAATTTTGTGCAGCGACGTATTTGGATTTTTGTATTTGATGTAACGGTACAGGCCTTCTTTTTTAAGATAGGTTTCTGTCAGCAGCATTTGTTCATCTGTTGTCCATTTTACCCAAGCATAGCTCGCCTTGCTGCTAATTTGCACATTGATTGGCGCCGGGCTTGGCAATTCTTTTTCATAGATAAGCAATTGATTGCGGTTGTACTGCCCATGTAATTTACCGAATTCAAATGTTTTTAATTTGCCCATTTTCAATGGGAAGAGCCCATTTTTGAAAAGTTGTGCAACTTCTTTTTGGGTCCAATTTCCTTTTTTCTCCAAAAGGATTTTAGTTGTCTTGGCACTAAAAAAGAAGGTGATGGGTTCTTGGCTGCGTTTCAGAATAGAAAAGTAAAGGCTTTGGTTGAGTTGAGTGGTGACCATCCGCTCGGTCTCCCAATCGAGGGCATTCGGATCTTGAACAACATAAACTACTTGGTCTTGCTTATTGAAATAATTTCTGAAATCAACAAGGTTTTCATTGGAAAGTAAATCGTAAGAACTGAAAACAACCCAGCCAAAAGCTAAAAGGCCGATGATAAGTAAGACTAGACGTTGGCGCATTTCTTTTTTTTCAAAGTTAAGACTTGTCAGCGCTCTTTAATGCCTTCGTTTTGAATCTAATCAACAGGCTGATGTGTACACGGCCTAGACCACATTATTGTTTGAAGAGGTCGAGTTGATTTTCTTTCGGCAATAATTGAAAGGTCAGCCGATGAAAAGGAGTTGCTCCGAACGTTGCAATTGCCTTGCGGTGCGCTTGAGTTGGATAGCCCTGATTGCGCTCCCATCCATATGCTGGATGTTGTTGATGCAATTTATGCATCAGCTGATCTCTTTCAGTTTTAGCTAAAATACTAGCTGCAGCAATGCTGGAAAAACGAGCATCTCCTTTGATCATACAGGCATACGGAATGTCATGGTAGGGCTTGAAGCGGTTGCCATCTACCAAAATGAATTTTGGTTGGATTTGCATTTGAGCCAGCGCTCTGTGCATGGCTAAAATACTTGCATTCAGAATGTTGATTTGATCAATTTCTTTGTGGTCAACAATGCCTATCCCATAACACAGCGCTTTTTCGAGGATCTCTTGTCGTAAAAGTGTTCTGGTCTTGGCACTGAGTTGTTTAGAATCGTTGAGTGCCTGGATAGGGTTGTTCGGGTCGAGTATGACTGCCGCCGCAACAACAGGGCCGGCAAGGCAACCGCGGCCTGCTTCATCGCAACCAGCTTCATGCGAAAGCGCTTGATGTTGTAAGATTAAGGGTACCACAGTGCCAAATTATTGAAATATTTTGTAGTTTTATGCTAAACTAAATATGCATCTATGAAAAAGTTAACCCTTCTCGTTTTAGTGCTAGGTCTTAACCTGCTCGTTTTCGGACAAAAAACCCTCACTGCAAGCGCTGCAAACAAAGCTGAACTACAAGGTGGTATTGCAACAGGCCACATCGCACTGACGCTTCCTGCAGAAGTAACCGAAGAAAATGTCGTGATGTATGCCAAATACTACACCAATATGTTCACCGTGTCATTCGACGCCAAGTCTCATGTCGCTACTTTTCATATGGTTTCAAACGACGCGAATTCACGACGCGTTATTTTGCGTTTTTTAGGTGCCAACCAAATTGCAAATGTCCAAGTAGACAACCGAAGTTATGACTTGGGTACTTTCTTCGATACCTTTTTACAATAATTTATTTCGTCAGTTCTGACCGAATTTCACATGAAAAAAATTCTTTTACCGCTATCCTTGGCCGCTCTACTTTTTGCGAGCTGCAATTCGTCTAAAATTGCTTACAAACATTACGGACCAGTAGATGTGGACAGCACCCAAGCGGTTTCTCTCGATCAAATGTTGCTCACTTTCAAGGCGCAACCACAAAACGACATCTTTACCTTTTCAGCACCACTTGTCGGTGTTTGTCAAAGCGCTGGTTGTTGGGTAAAGGTTCAGCCAAGTAACGGTGACATGATCCGCGTGCGCTTCAAAGATCACTTCCTCATTCCACCCGTTACCGAAATCAATTCAGTTGCTTATTTTCATGGCAGGGCTTACTACGACACCATTTCAGTCGATCTTCAAAAACATTTCTTAGAAGATGCCAAAGCACCTCAGGCCGATATCGACCGCATTACTGAACCAAAAATCGAATTGAATTTTGAAGCAGATGGCGTTTGGGTTAAGAAGTCTTCTTCAAAAGGGAAGCAAAACTAATATAGCCTTATTTTCTGAAATCATAAACACCTCCTGGTGTAAAACATAGGTGTAAAGGCATGTCTGCCTCATGGAGGTCAGAGATGGACACAAACTCGTCAAAAAGATGCAATCCAATAAACAAACATTCGGGCTTGCATTGCTTGAGCAAACGGTCGTAGAAGCCTTTTCCGTATCCCACGCGTTGTCCGGTAGAGTCGACACCCAGAAGGGGTACAATTACGTAATCTAATTTGCTTGCTAAAATGGTGCGACCATGCTTGGGCTCAGGTATACCATATGCACTAATTTCTAATTGACTCGGGTGCTCGTAGTGATAGAGCGTCAGGCTGTGGTCCGTGAAATTGGCTTTAGATAAGACGGGGTGCCCTCCTTTTAAAAGGATGTCTTCTAGGATACCGTAGGTAGAAATTTCTTTCTGTTGCTCGATGGGCAGAAAGATGCTCACGTATTTAGAAGAAAAGCTAAAATAATCCAGCACAAATCCTTGGATTTGTGCTGATATTTTTGGGAGATCGTAAGGGCTTAGCTGAGCTCGCTTGGCTTTATAAAGCTGGCGAATATCGGCTTTAGTCATTTTATAAGCGAACGCCAAGTTGAGAAAGCATGCGGTTGTCTACAACAGCTGCTTTTTTGCGTAAACCACCCATTGCTTGACCTTCTACTTGGCCAGCCAAACTTTGCGTTAATTGGTCTTTTTCTGCTTGGAAATTGGTAGTGGCCGGCGCTTTGGTGCTCGATTTTACTTGAATCACGTAAACACCAGATTCGCCTTTCAATGGAAGGGTGCGTTGTCCTTTTTTGAGTGCACCAGAGAAGAGATTACCAATGATGGTTGGCTCATAACCTGCGTTTGAGATTTGCGGATTGCCAAAAGTAACTTCTGCATCGATTACAGGTGTATTGAAGCGTTTTGACGCTGCTTGTAAAGATTTACCAGCCATTTGATTCATGAAACGTTTGGCTTTTTTCTCTTGGATGAGTTCTCTTTCCATTTGTGCACGAACATTTTCGAAGAGTGGCTCACCTTCCGGACGGATAGCACTGACCATGGCGATCACGTATTTTTCTTTGTCGCGAATTGGCGACATTGTCATGGTACCTACTGTTGCGCCTTCACCATAAGCCATTTCAAGTACGCGGTCGCGGGCCATTGTGGTGGTAAAACCAAAAACTTTCGGCGCTTTGTCTTCGATTTGAATGACGCGTGGAGCGTAGTTGGCACGCGTTACAATGGTGTCGAAAAGTGTAGACTTTTTAAATGGATCGTCTTCTTTTGAAATTTTGCGATCGAGTTTCAAGAGGACACCGTTTACTTCGCTTTCCATGTTGGCAACGGTTTCGTCTGAAGGTTTGAAAGTTACAGTTACAGAGGCAAGAAGCGGGAATTTACTAGCCGAACGCTCGAGAACTTCAATGATATGGAAGCCAAAATCTGTTTTGACAACCCCAACTTTTCCAATAGGTGCAGTCGCACAATAACCACCAAATTCTTTGACCATGTCGCCTTCTAGGAAGTCTTCGTAAACACCGCCTTTGTCTTTGGATCCTGGATCTTCGGAATGTTTTTTAGCCATGGCATCCCAGTTGGTTTTGTTCAATACTTTGGCAATGCTATCTGCTGTCTTCTTTTTAGCAGCAATGATTTTCTCGTCTTTGGAACTATTTGTAGAAATGAGGATGTGGCGCGCTTTAAGGCTTGCAGGTGTAAAACCAATGACTTTAGACAAAACCATTTTCTCTTTAGAAACATAGGGACCTACTAATTGACCCAAAGCAGCTGTTTTGAAGATGGTATCGATGCTCATTGGGTAAGTTTGGTAGCGGTCTGCTTTTGGATGTCCTTCTGGAACTGAAGTAGCGCGCTTGTCGCTGAAGTATATAGGTGTTTCACTGTTTTTAGCAACAAAAGTAGAGTCGTTGGTACTGGCAGAAAAACCTGCGCGAAGGGTGTTCATTTTAGATGTGAATACCGTAGAGTCTGCTTTCGAAGGGCGGATATTGACGTCAAACATTTTGATATCTCGACTTGCATTGCGCACTAAGTATTTTTTGTCGCCTTTATGCTCGTCAAAATAAGTTTTCAATTCAGCTTCAGATACTTTGATATCTGCATCGGAGATTTCTGAGTAACGACGAACTACGAAAGAAATGGTTTTCTTTTCGTTGTTAGCGAAGTATTGGTCTTCGGCTTCTAGGTTGGTTACGTATACACCTTGCTTGAGTAGGCCAAAGTACTTTTCTGTTTTGCGACGATCTGTATGGTAGGCTTTGAAACCATTCCATTGGTTTACAGCCTGTGCTTCTTTTGATTTTTTGAGGTTGTCTAGGGTAGCCTTGAGTTTAACGCGTCCGTTCTCGATAGACTGAGGCGTTTGAATACCTGTAAGTGAGTCTGTAAAAAACTGGCTCAGGTCTTGAATAACGTTAAAGCCATCTTTTGCATACCAGTAAGATTCTAGTTCGCGGTCAGTTACGGCAATACCAAGTTTTTCGTATTCCGTACTTAGAATAGTGGAGTCAACCATGAAGTTCCAAGCTTTATCGCTGGCAGCTTCCATGTCGGTCTCTGTAAATTCTTTGTTGTTTTGCGCGGCTTGATTGCGCTCTTGCTCTTGAAATTTAGCACTTGCAATGCTGTAGCTTGCAGGATCTACTTTTTCTCCGAAAACGAGACCGATTCCGTATTCTCCTTCACCAATACCAAATAAACTTTGGTAGTCATTAAGAATGAATGCCAACAAGGCGATACCAATCATTGCTACAAGTAAGCCAGATTTTGCGCGAATTTTACCAATTAATGCCATTTGTGTTCAAATTTAAGATTGCGAATATAGGAAGATTTGAGCAGAGCCCCAAGTATTTGGAGCACAAAAAAGGAGGTCTAACGACCTCCTCCTTTAACGTTGGTATTTTCATTGGTTTTCTGAGGCTTTGGAGCGGGTTCAGAAGTTGTTGGTTTTGGCGCTGCAGGTTTTGGTGTCGTAGGAGCCGGCGTGGTTGTTGGTTTTGGCGCAGCTGGTTTTGGTGTTGTAGGAGCCGGCGTGGTTGCTGGTCGTGGTGCAACTGGTTTTGGTGAAATAGGTGCAGGAGTTGGTTTTGTTGTATTGAAATTTGAAGGTGTACTGAAGTTGTCTTGTTTTCCTTCTGATTGTTTGTTGCCATTCGGATTGGTCATAATTCCTTGGCCACCTGTGCTATCTAAGGTTGCAAGATAGACATCTGTTAACGTACCGCAATCATTTGTAACGGTGATGGTAAGGTTGTTCAACCCTGGTTGGAAACCAACTTCAGCCAGGATGTTGCCGCTGGTATTACTGTATCCGGTGAGCAAAACACCATTCATGGAAAGCGTTACAATCATGTTGGGTGAATA
>JBIIBL010000120.1:0-3402 GCA_044239425.1 Crocinitomicaceae bacterium
GACAAACAATTGTTTGAAGCTCTCCAATGGGTGCAGGCTCCAAAACTGCATGTATTTGTGGTCTACAGCAGCTGAGTCGGGAAGCACTAAGCTATAGGTGGTGTCTAGTGTCCACTTCATGGTTTGGTCACGCTCATAGGCATATACTTCAAACAAACCCATACCCAGTTGCGGATGCCCCGGAACAAGTATACTATTGTATAAGGCAGACGCATTTTTGATCTCTAACTCCAAAACCGTATACTGATTTGAGCACGTCGGGACTTGTTTCAGCGTAAAACGCAGCTCCGTCGGTAACATGTCTGCACGCAACAAACCTACCGAAAAAAAGAATAAAAAGAGGGTTATCAATCGTTCCACATGTAATACTTAGGGCTAATAATTTGTTCGGTGTTCAATTCTTCTTTGGTATACCGATGATTAAATATTTCAATTTCCATATCCGGATAGATAATCAGTGTGAGAGAACTCGTTGCATATGCACTTAAATCCATCCAAATAACGGGGCCTTTGCGGCGCAAATTAATGCGCAGAAAATGATTGTATTCGCGAAGGTAGTTGTATTCCGTTTGAGGAAGCGGTTCAAATTGTTCGGGAATGAACTGATAAGCTAATTTAACTAGTGCTGCGATCTCTTTCTTAGAAAACTGTAAGGAGTCTATGCGTTGTGTTTTGATGAGCCGCTCCAGACCCTGTTTGGTTTCTAAAGATAGACTAGGTAGGTCTTTTCTCTTATTGACCGATGTGTATTTTGGATTCGGCATGCCCATTTCATAGTAGCATTCAAATACCACGCTACCTTCTTTATCGTATTCGCGGCACCACCCATCTCTAAGACCTGCTGTATACCTGTAATCCAGCAATAGCTTACCAGTAGAATCTAATTCTTGGTACGGGCCATGCAAGCTATCAGAAATGGTGTGTAAAGCGCGTGTTTTGATTCCATTTGACGCATAAAATTCTTTGTAACATTCTTTGTTTTTGTATTCAACCCTGCTTTTAAGATTACCATTTGGGTAATAGGAGTCCATCAATTGCTTGAAAAAGCCATCGGCGCGGGTCTCGACAATAAAAACGCTTTCCGGAACTAACTTGGGATACCAACGTCGGTTTTCGCGATAGGTATCCGAGCCCTTTTCTCTGTATATTTCTAAACGTTCGGGATCTCCATTGGCATAAAATTGAATCATGGTGGTATCCTGCCCTTTACGGTAGTCTCTTTTCCAATGCAATTGTCCGTTGTCATGCCACCAGGTTTCAACGCCTTTTGTGCGATCTAGCAAATGGATATCGACATCGTGGGTTTGTATTCCTGCGGCTGTCCATTCTTTTAAATAGCCGTTGGCGCCGATATCCAGTACTTGCTCTAGCGTGAGCTGACCGTTGTCGGCCCATTCTTTTTTGTTGGGCTCAAACGGATGTGCTGTTTCTAAATCATATAAATACCAATAGGCTTGTTGGCCGTTGACGTGCCAGCCCTTCCACTCACCTACAGGTACATCGTTGTCATAATAACGCTCCGATTCTATTTTGCCATCAAAATAATACGTTTGGTATTTGCCCTTCAGACTGCCGTCTTTATAAGTTCCTTTGGCTTTTACTTTTCCGTTGTCGTAATATTCAATGACAGGACCATTTAAAGAACGGTGTTCATAATTGCCATCTTTGATAAATTGATGATGACGAACCATACTTAAACTACCTGTCGTGGGATCATATATTTTTTCTTGCCCAATGGGCACCATTAAGTAGGTATAGCCGTAATCGTCTACGGTGTGTTCGGGATGGCTACTTTTGTCTGATGAATTGAGGTCGTTGTAGCGGATCCAGGCATATGTGTGCTCAAAGCGCTTGTGACCCGTAAGACCAAATTCTATCGATTTCATACAACGACGGCCATTCGCATCCTTATAAATGATGTTGTGTGTTTGCAGCGGCCCGTTTTCATAGTACACTCTCTGATCAATGAGCAGCGAATCGTTGTCCCAGAGTGTAAACTTACTCTGAACCCTTGGGTTTCCTTCCAGCGTATTGCACGTTTCTTCCACTAAATGTCCTTTCACAAAAACCCTACGCTCATAGATTTTACCCATGTGCAAGGTTTGGCAAACCCCTTCCCTGGGTGTTTGCATATCGTCGAGGTAAAAAGTGGAGAAAAGGTAATGCCCCCCTTTTTTGTTGGTGGGCTTGAATTCACAGTTATCCTGCGCAATTGAAAATTGAGCTAAAAAGAAAACTCCAAATAAATAAGCGACCCTTAATTTCATACGTTGCGCAAACTTGACGCATAAATTTCGGAATAATAACACGATTTAAGGAACTCAAAGCTATAAAATCGACAATTGATTCAAGCAATAACCTTTTTGAAAAGCATATTTATTTAGTAGCTAGCACTTGTATTGTAGCTGAAGCACCATTGTGATAAGTGCCTTCCTGCACCTCGCGATACACTTTATCAATCTGAAAGATTTGATATGCTCCGACAAGTAATTCTTGTAATTCTTCTTTACTGTAGAGTAATTCGGGATGCTGTGGGCCTCCGGTGCCAAAGCGCAATTGTTCTTGGTCGTAAACCTCCATGATCAATTTGCCACCCGGCTTGAGAGCGGTGAAAATTTGAGGCCAAATGTGGCTTTTGACTGGAGTTGGAAAATGTGCAAAAATGGCAACAATGACATCCCAGGAATTTTCCACCAAATTTATTTCTCCTAGGTCAGCACAAATACAAGAAACTTCTACCCCATTTTGTGCAGCCAATTGGCTAGTTTTTTTCAATCCTTCCTCTGAATAATCTATACACGTGACGTCATTTCCAAGACCTGCAAGATAAACGCCATTGCGACCTTCGCCTTCAGCCAAGCACAATACTTTTAAATCGGATCCAATTTGTTGCGCTTTCAAAAAATCATTGGCTTCTTGGCCATACGCATATGCCGTTTCGGCATAACGCTCGTTCCAAAATTCTTTCATAAGACACTGATGTGTTTGGTAAGGGTTTGTTGGTCGTCGATGATGAATTGCAAGGTATAAGACCCTGGCTTGAGATTCAATGTTTTCGTATCGATTGTTTTTTTGGCGTTTTTCACCTTTTCATAATAAACTTCATGTACCAATTTGCCATTGCCATCGAGTATGAAAAGTTCGACATTGTGTTTTTGCCTGAAATCGAAAGTTATATTCACGTCGCCAGCACTCGGATTCGGAAAAACCTCCACATTGAGTGCCAATTCTGGCCCAAGTACTTCTACCCCATTATTAGGCGCACGTTTGAGCCAAACTTCATAGATCACGGCATTTGCAGCGGTAGAATTGGTATTATTCTGCGTAAAAGGATTCAAACTTCCACTTTTGATACCGCCAATAATATGTCCAACCAGTAGAGAATCGGAAGTAATTGCCGTC
>JBIIBL010000036.1:0-19670 GCA_044239425.1 Crocinitomicaceae bacterium
GTTCCGCTTCCGTACTTATACTTGTCAATGTTAGAAACAGCACTATTTCAGTAACCCTGCCACCCATTTTAACCGGCAACTTCACCAACCTTTATTCAGACCAAAATGAAACGGTAAGCACCAACTTTTCACTTGCACCCTACGCCTATCGCATCTATAAAATGAACTAATTATACTCAGATTGACATGAAAGCACTGCTCTTTTTATTCCTTTTTCTGCCCCTTTTTAATTTCGCTCAACGCACCAAGCAAAATGTTGTTTACGATGTGGTTAAACTAAAGACAGGGCAAATTTTGTACGGCAAAATGCTCTCTATGGACAACAATTATGTCCTGACCTTCAAAGATCAATACAACCGCACGTATATTTTGTCCAAAGAGATGTACGAATACATTGAAGAAGACCGCAACTTTAGCCAACGCGTCAAAATGGCTGACTCCTTGGTAAATCCGCGCAAGATCAATGAATTTGATTTCCATGTTGGGCTCAATGCCATGATGGCCGGTTACAACTCAGGTTTTGTTGCCGATAACAACTATCTTTCAAGTAATAGCAATGGCATGTTTTACGAAACGCCCATTTGCTTGAGTTTAGGCGCAGGGAAATACATCCAACGACAGCATTATGTAGGTGCTTGCCTAGACCTCCGCGCAATTGGAGGCCCCACTATGTTTACACAATACAGCGCAAATTACCGCTATCTATACGATCGCAATAAAAGCAATACCGCGCGCTATATTCCGATCACACTTGGCTTTCAGCAAAGCACCTCCACGGAATACTTTTCCGTTCCTGACCTTACGATGCCTCCTTTTCCAAGCAACGTCCAAAAAGCATTTGAAACCAATGTATCGAGCCTGCATTTAGGCATTGGGCATGGGTTCTCTTTTGTAGGCAAAGACCTGCATTATTTCAATCTCGAATTCCTCCTCTACAAAGGTTTATGGGCCAAACACTCCATGATCAGCAACGAGTTGTATTTGCCCAAACTGAATTACCAAACGGCTGGCGCGCAGCTCAAAATGAGTTACCATTTTTAAATAAATCATCGTATCTTCAACAAATGGAACTACTCTGGACCATTCTCGGCTTTATCTTGATCCTAGCAGGTTTAGCTGGTAGCTTCTTGCCTGTCTTACCCGGCCCACCCATTTCATACGTTGGGCTACTACTACTACATTTTCTTGGCGGGCACCCACTTTCAAGCCCCATTTTAATTGCCTTCGCCATGTTATCGGCAATTTTACTTGTGCTCGACTATTTCCTCCCCGTCTGGACCACCAAAAAATACGGCGGCAGCAAGGCTGGTCAGTGGGGTGCCACCATCGGCGTACTCATTGGACTTTTCGCCGGTCCTTTGGGCATCATTCTCGGCCCACTCATAGGGGCATACATAGGCGAACTCATCATTGGCCGCAATAACCAAGATGCCTGGCAATCCGCAAAAGGCGCTTTTTTGGGATTTTTACTCGGTACTGGACTCAAAATCATGTTGGTTGGGGCCATGTTGTGGAGTGCAATTCAAGCTCTGTAGCACTCAAGATCATCCATTAATTAAAGTTTCGCTATTTTTACCGCACCTATGCTTCGTTTCTTATTGGTATTCTTGTATTTAAGCAACTTCACTTTTGCACAAAGTGTATTTGACCTAGCCCGAAGTGGCACAGCCAAACAGATGGAAAAATACCTAAGTAAACATCCAGCGCATCTCAACCTCGCCTCAGAACACGGCGCCACACCTTTACTACTCGCCACTTATCGCGGCAATCATGAGGTGGCAGAGGTGCTACTCAAGGCCGGTGCAGATCCCAACCAATGTTTCAAAGAAGGCGCCCCTATTTATGGAGTTATTTTTAAAGGCGATGCCGAAATGCTCAACTTATTGATCAAAAATGGAGCTGATATAAATCAGGCATGTCAGTTTGAAGAATTAGGCTACCCCATTCATTTAGCCATCAACCTACTGCGTTTAGAGCAAATAAAGCAACTTTTATCGGCTGGAGCACGTCTAGACGTGCGTGATGCACAAGGTAGAACAATTGACGATTTATTGCGCTTGCATCAAAACCCAGAATTGAATGCCCTATTTATGAAACATCATTAACCAAATAAAATGAAAAAGACGCTACTCATATTAGGTTTCCTACTCCATTTCATACGGCCTACAGCCATAGCACAAACCTACACTACCGGCGTGGTTAATTTGAGCTCCACAGCAGGGTTTGCCATGACTGCCAAAATTGACATCACTACTCAGGTAACTCTTACGCTAACAGGTCCTGCTGGGCGTTGGTTTGCACTTGGCTTCAATGCCAGTTCCATGACCAACGGTACCGACGTCGTTGGGGTTCATAGCGCTGGTACACTTAGTGCTTTTGATTGCAAACTCACCGGTTTTGCTGCACCTGTGACCGATGCACAACAAAACTGGACCATTACATCAGATATCGTCTCTGCGGGGACCCGCACCATCATTGCAACGCGCGCACTCAATACAGGGGACGCCAATGACTATATTTTCCCCTCTACGCCAACCTTCATAAGTCTAATTTGGGCGCGCTCGGGCTCTGCTACATTCAACTATAGCAACCATGGCGGCAGCAATCGCGGCATTACCTCGGCAACATTTACATTTGTAGCGCCTCCAGCACCAACCGCTGCACCAACCGGAGCCGCTAGTCAAACCTTTTGTACAGGTGCTACATTGGCACAATTGAGTGCAACAGGAACAGCGCTTCAATGGTACTCCACTCCAACCGGCGGCACTGCCTTGCCAAGTACAACTGTTTTAGTGAGCGGTACAACCTACTTTGCCAGCCAAACTGTCAATGGTATAGAGTCTACCAATCGTTTGGCAGTAACCGTGACACTCAATACAGCTCCTGCTGCGCCAAGTGTCATCAATGGTGCGGTAGATTTTTGCTACAGCGGCGGCGTGCAACAATTCAGCACTGCTAATGTGCCAGGTGCAAGCTCTTATGTCTGGACTACACCGCAAGGTGCCACGGGCTCTAGTACCGGAACCAACATCAGTTTGATTTTTTCTCCAAGTTTTCAGTCGGGGACACTAACGGTTCTTGCGCAAAACAGCTGTGGCCAAAGCAGTCCGTTGAGTGTAAGCATTCATCAGCACCTGCAAAGTTCCACAATTTTAAATGTCAGTACTTGTAACCCGTACACATTTAATGGGCAAACTTACGCCCAAAGTGGCTCCTATGTTTATCAAGGAACAACTGTTTGGGGTTGTGATTCATTGGTTACCTTGAACCTCACCATTACGCCGGCCAATACCACTTCTGTCAATGCCGATGCTTGTGGCTCATATCCATGGAACGGTCAAACATACTGGGCGAGTGGCGTGTATACTGATTCCTTGCAAACCATCGCGGGTTGCGATTCTATAGTTACGCTCAACCTCAATGTATATCCAATTACTGCAATCGTCATAGACAGCACCGTACTTGATGCCTTCACTTGGAATGGCGTCGATTACGCAACATCTGGTAGTTACACCCAATTCTTCACGTCTATTCACGGTTGCGACAGCAGTGTTACGATCAATTTAACAATCGAAGACAGCGGACTCGACAACTTACAGATCAACACCCTTAAAGTGGGGCCTAATCCGATAATAAGTGGACAGCCCCTTCACATCCTAGGCATCCAAACCAAGTTGCCTTTTGAGATTTTCAATCAAGAAGGAAAAGTAGTGCAAAGCGGCAACACCAACGGGCAACTATTTTTAAGTAAGGAATTGATTTCAGGGACATACTATTTAAAAATAAACAAGCAGTCCATACCGCTGATCATTAGCAAATAGCCTTAGTGTGGCTTCTGATAACTCTTGTGCATGTAATACACATGCGGGAAACTAAGTGCAGATAAAAAGATAAAAACCTGCCCCCAATTGGGTTCTTGTATTAAATACAAATAGGCTACAAACAACCCCAGTGCTCCTAAAGTAAAAGGCAAGGCTTGTAACCACATTTTTTGGTGGTTCAACTTCAGTTTATCGCTCAGATGTAACCAACCATGTAAGCTATGCTGGAACACAAAATAACAGACAAAAGCAGGTAGCAATGGCAGCCACATACCTAAAATAAGGACAACAATAGTTTCAATAATTCTTGAAAAAAAAGATCTGGTTAATAGCAATAACATGCCTAAAATAGCTAACAACCCAGTAATAGTTTGACTGAAGTCAAAAGAAAAACTAAGATACTTTGGGATTTCTATACCCATTTGATTGACAATTTGATTTGTTTCAATCCAATGACTCCCCAAAATAAGCGCGAGAACGAGGCTCCCCCAAAAGAAGCTTTTAAATCCGCTTCTCAACTTCCAAATTTCAAAATCAGCTTGTCCAAAATGCCAAGCGGTATAAGCTAAAAATATCAAAAGTGCGATAACAGGTAAAAGAGACCAAAGAAGCAGGACCAACAAACCCAGACCGAGGTAAACACCAATAAAACGCCACGGAATACGAAGTTTATTTGATACCGAATACAGGTGATCGAGCGCACCATGAGGTAAACCAATAGATAGTAAACCAACAATCAAAATGAGGTTACTGAGCATCCCAAGTTGAAATTGTTGAAATACCAAAAGTGTAATGGTCATGTAAAACGCTACACTGCGCTTTGCTAAAAAACTGCCAAACTTACCTATCGCGTCGAAAAGTGCTGCATTCAAAAACAATAGAATAGGCAGCGTAGACATAAGCCTCAGTTCCTGAAATGGCGTCGATTTTTCATCCAAAAAATTCAGGACCTTAGCAGCATTATTGTATTGAAAGAGTTTGGTAAAAATCTCCTTTCCCTTTTCTGGCTTTTTTGCAATTATGCTTAAAAGCAAGCGATCGTAATACGAAAATCTCTTAGGGCTTTTGCGTCGATTCAATTTGGCGGCGTTCAAGCCTAAGGACTTCACGATGTATTGTGCATCCGTCAAACTTCTTACAAATGAATAGCCCGTACTCGGCTTCAGCTGCCCGCTGCCCGCTCCTGTTCTGAACCAATTCTTTGGCAACGCTTCCTTTTGCAGCGCCGCACTACACATCGGAATACAGCCCTGCTCTTTTTCCAAAATCTGAAATGGAGTCTTCCGCTCTTCTAAAAACTTTTCTATGACGTGGGTCGCCTCCTGTTCTGAAATAAGCACCTCACCAAAACGCGTGGGCTCTATCAACGCTTGTCGGGTGTCAAATGGCAAGACATATAAAAATTGGGTATGTCCATTTTGAGGAATGGAAAAATCCATCATCGTAAAGACTTCAGGATCAAAAATAGGCGCTTCGGTCTCGACCAGCCAACCATAAAAACTTTGGCTGATCTGAACATCAATTTGATGATTTATATCAAAATGAGGCGGCCTGGAATCAAAAACGAAATGGGCTAATGCTTTCGGATAGTCTTGAAGTAACTCTGGACGCATGGTGACGTCGTATTGCGAAAGTAATTGTGAGGTATGGGCATAAAGTGCATCGGCCCTCAAATAGAAATATTTCTTACCTGCCAAAGATTGGGCGCTGAGCTCATTGACCTTAACAGCAGACCAACTATGGCTCACAATTTTGTCTAAACCTGCATCTTGCAAAACTTTTGGTTCTAACCAAAAACAAAAAGTACGGTCATTGGCTTTTTTTTGCTCAGGCTCATACACCACAATGCACTTCCCGACTAGAAGTCCAGCGCGATGAAGCTCCAAAAAAATTAAAGAGTTGGCGCAGCCCATGCCAATGAAGGCATAATCGTATGGCAGTTCTTGAAGGGGCAATTAGTAGGTTTAGGTTATAAATATAACCCATTGAGCGTCAAAATGTTTAATTACACTACAATTCAACATCAATACTAATTAGAACATTGCACGTACTTCGCATGTCGAAAACGTTTTTTATTTTGAATGTGTGTCGTGCCATTGATGATTAATTTGATATAGATAATTCCTGTTGGAATGGTCCCAAAAAAAGCCATTCCTGTACTAATAGTCCAACTGAGTGATGATGCAACTACACCTACGTTTATCGCACCAAGAAGAATGCCTGCAAATCGCATACAGCGCCCGCCAAAAACATATCCTGGATTAGTCATTAACTGAATGTTTTTACCAACCTCAAAACCAATAACAGCCTGAACAGCTGCTGTATCTACCTTGTAAATGTTGTTGCGTACACCATTGCCAAAATAGAGCTGGCCTTCAGACAAAAAATATAATTTTTCTGGGTGCAAAACACAGCCATTTCTGAGCACTATTTGAGGCTGAAGCGCTGAATAGGATTGGCTATTACCTGCCGGCATTGGATTACTTTTTACCTCTGAAGCTGTTGGCGGTGTGGGTGTATCCACTTTCGTGGTCATTGCATCCTCTTTTTTATTCACCAACGCAACTTTGTTAAAGCTTAATTCGGGCGCATTGAGGTAATAATAATAAAAACGGTCGAGCTTGTCATTTTTGGAAGTGCGGCTGGCATTGGCGCCATTGGGACCATAAAAGCGAGCGGCAAAGGTATATTTAGTACCTAGATAAAATCCTGGAATTTGCAGATCGGTCAAAGCAACTTTTACAACTTGCTGACTAGGGGCCTCACGGAAAAACAAGGTGTCATTGGAATTGAAATAAAACTTCATCACCTGAATCAAGGAATCCGTTTGTTTGGTCTTGAGGTATTCCCACTCTGATTCCGGCGGGTAATGTATAGGGTCGAGCTGTTGTGCAAAACTCAAGTTGGAACTCAAAAAGACAATAAAAAGAAGAATATACGTTCGCATTTGGGTCGTTTTGACCAAAAATACAGCGACAAACGCAACTAGCCGAACTTGATTTTACAACTCCAAATTAATGATTTGCGAAAATCGCAACTGTGCGCAGATTAAGCATTAAAACATAATTAGCCTCTTTATTATCCCTTCTTAACGATCTTTTGAATTTCTGTCTCTGTTTGCTGCAGCTTTGTTTGGCAATATTCGACAAGTTCGTTGGCGCGCGCAACCGTACCTGCTAACTCATCAATTTTTACCTCCTTATTTTCAAGTTTTTTGACAATTACTTGCAACTGAGAAAGCGCCTCTTCGTAACTTAATTTTTCTTCCATGCTATTTTAGAATTTTTGTAATGGTACTGTAAATAGTGATTTCATCGGTAAGTGTCTGTAGTTCTTTGCCGATATATTCACCTGAATAATGAGCCAAATCGATCTGGTCAATACTGCTTATGGTATAACCTACTTTCAACAGCTTGAGCGGATTCAGCAATTCTATTTTATCCCGCATACCGTTCATTTCCAAACGACTTATTTCGATCAGGTTCTGCGCATTGACCAAAATTCGATCGAGGGTTCCGGGCAGTTCAATTTCGCGCAGCACCCTGAGGTGATTCACCGAAGCCGTGCCTCCTCGATTCAAAGAGAGTTCTAGCAGGGCGCGCTCCTCGGCAAGAGTATCGGCAGTAAATAATTGGATGAGGTGTAACTTAGACTGTAGATCTGTGCGGTATTCGGTAATGATATTCTGAAAATAATGAGACAAGAACTTATTGGTATTGGTAAACTGCTCGGTTGCCCTGGCCATTTGGCTGAGTGCTTGCGTTAAGACGCGGTCGAGACCTGTTTGAAGGTCAGCTCTAAAAGTTCCGACCCGAACATATAAAAACTTGGCAACCGCCGTTGGTGTAATTTGACGCGTATTGGCAACGAGGTCTGCAACCACCTCATCGGTTTCATGGCCAATTCCTGTAATTAAAGGCAAGCGCAAACCTGCAATTACACTACAAATTTGATAATCATTGAAAACATTGAGATCCATTTTGCTGCCCCCACCGCGAATGAGTACAATTGCATCGGCGTCGTAGGTGTCGGCTTCTTGCAATGCCGCACAAATTTCTGATACTGCTCTATCGCCTTGCACAGTTGTCGCAATCTGCTGAATGGTGAAATTCCGAAAGATATTATTGGTGGTCATTTCGGTTAAAAAATCGCGGTAACCAGAGGTATCAGGTGAGCCAATTAAAACTACGCGCTTGACAATCAGCGGAAGCCTAAGTTGCTTTTGTAATTCATACAGGCCTTCTTGCTGGAGCCGCTCAATGGTTTGTTTCTTTTTGAGCTCGATTTCACCGTAAGTAAAAGCAGGGTCGAGATCGAGGATGGTTAAGGAAAGACCGTAGATTTCATGAAAAGTAACCGAAACCCTGAATAACAAGCGATTACCAGGTTGCATTAGTTGCTTGAATTCATCACCTAAATTGGTTTGCAAGGCCAAAACTTGGGTGCGCCAAACCACTGCTTTCATTTGGGCCGTATTAAAACCCTCCACGGAGTCGGCTAACTCCAAGTAATAATGCCCTCCCTTAATATTGAGTTTCACAAGTTCAGCCGCTACCCAATACGCACTTTCACTATACGCCCGGTTGATAACGCTTTTTACGCTGTCTACAAGTTGGGTAAGGGTGTAGGTTTTTTTGGTCATTGAAATTGCCGCAATTATTTAGCGAGCACAGCCTGCTGATGGATTTTTTTTTGATCGTGAATAGAATTTGTAAGCGCATAGGTAAGCGCACCTGGCGAAGCAAAAGTGATGATATACACCACCACAAAATCGGTATCTATCAAAAATGCGGCACCAGCTCCGCCTAACATGAGTCCAATACCAACCCCCATTGCAATTTTTAAAGGTTTTAAATTTTTTGAAGATCTATTGAAATGATGGTACTTACCGTAAGGTAAATAGAAACGTGATGTGAGGTCGGCAGTAGCTACTTTATAATTGATCTGATCGCTTTTTGACTTAAAGAAAAGGGTGTCGTCGGAAACAAAATGTAATTTGGTGTAGCGATAAGCGGTACCTGATTTCAAGGTGAGGGTTTTGTATTGGGCATTTGCGCTTAATCCCATAAAGAAGAGGCTGAAAAGAAGGAAATGTTTCATGTTGTAAACTTAACAGAATAATACTTAATTTCGAAGTATTGAAACCTGTCAAATGAAACACTTACTACCTTTTCTATTCTTATTTTGCCTTCCAGTTTTGGCGCAAATCCCGAGCTATGTTCCTGTTTCGGGTTTACAATGTTACTACCCCTTTAACGGCAACGGTAACGACGCTAGTGTGCTCAATAACCACCTCACCAATAACGGTGCTGTGCTTACCACCGATCGTTTTGGCACTACAGATGCTGCTTACAACTTTAATGGCAGCACCCAATTTCTTATCCGCAACACCCCAAGTTTTACTTTTAATCCAACTTCCACCTTTACGGTTTCCTTATGGCACAACCGGAACACTAGTTCGGTTGTGGGCATTCCAATCATGCATGCCACCAACACAGCAGGCAACTTCATCTGGATTTTTCAAACTGGTGCAACTAGTATGCAATTTGGCACCAACAAACAGCAATCGTCCTGGATTTGGGCGCAAAGCACCAGCACCACAAATGTTTGGACGCACATTGTATTGGTGTACAATACTGGCACCATGACACTCTACAAAGACAATGTTGCCGTTGCTACTGGTACGTTTAACCACACAGGCGTAACGAGCGCCACACTTCCACTCTATATTGGTCGCGGCATTGGCGGCAATTACTTCAATGGTAAAATCGACGACATCGGCATCTGGAACCGTTGCTTGTCTGCCTGCGAAATCAATGATCTTTTTACGGCTACCAATACCCTCACCACAGTGAGCGCAGGCCCTGATTTATATGCCTGCAACGGTGGCGCAGTAACCCTCACCGGAACCGGCGCTCAGACCTATTCTTGGACCCCAAATGTAGCAAACGGCAGTACTTTTACACCGAGTATCAATCAAGCCTATACACTCACAGGTTTTGATGCCAATGGTTGCTCCGCCTGGGACCAAACCAATATTTTACTCGAGAATTTCAGTATTAATGCAGGCCAAAACCTCACGGTGTGCCAAGGCGACAGCGCGGTGCTCACTGCTACTGGCTCACCAAACATTATTTGGAACAACAACGACGTCAGCAATGGCATTCCTTTTTACCCTTTAAATAGCGGCTATATTACCGCATTTGCCACCAGTACCAACGGTTGTTTGGCCAGTGACTCCGTTCTACTAACTGTAAATCCTGCGCCATCCATAGATGCCGGACAAGACTTCTATACTTGCCCAGGAGATAGCATAACGCTATTAGCAAGCGGCGGCAACAACCTCATCTGGAATGGAACCATTGCCAACGACACCACTTTTGTGCCGATCGCAAGCGCTACCTATGTGGTGAGTGGCGAAAGCAGCTTGGGTTGTTTTAACTCAGACACCCTTCAGGTGTTTTACGGCACTTTCCCTGACCTCAATGCTGGCCAAGATCAATCAGTTTGCTTTGGTGATGAAGTCATCTTGTACGGCACCGGAGGCATCTTTATGTCTTGGAACAACAACATCGCCGACAGCATTCCATTTGTGCCGCAACAAAGCGGTTCATACGTATTAACAGGTGCGAGCAATGAAGGTTGTGTTGGCACCGATACCGTTTATGTAAGTGTCAACGACGCAAGTAGCAATACCATTACTGCTTCGGCAATTGATAGTTACACACTCAACGGACAAACCTACACCGCTTCCGGTACATATTCGCAAGTCCTAACAAACGCAGCTGGCTGTGATAGCTTGCTCACCCTCAATCTTACTTTAGATTTCACTGGTCTACAAGAAATTGTAGATGCTTCGCTTTTGGTTTATCCAAATCCGGCTCAAGATTTAATTTTTCTAGCGGTTGACCCTGATTTAATTGGATCAAACGTGATGATTTGCGATGCACTTGGAAGAATTATATTGGAAACCACGCTTCATAAAGAAGAAACGGGCATTGATCTTCGTGAATTCACTTCCGGAACTTATTCAATCAAGGTAGGTTCACATACGCAACGATTGGAGATTTTGAGGTAAATCATCGCTTTGATGTCAGTGAATTCCGCAAATTGGTATAACCAACAATATGTAACCTGACGGTGCCGACAGGCAATTGTGCCTTCACCAATACCGGTAATTTGTTGTCGTCGGCCGTGACCCAAAACACGACATCTTCTTCGTCTTTGAAGTAACGCCCCGTTTGCACGAGCGGAACAAACTTATGGCATTTGAACTTGCCTTTGTCTGTATTGATAACTTGGTCTCCTAGGTATTTGATTTTGAGTGTAAAGATTTCATTATCCATAAAAACAGGAAAGCTGAAAGTCTTGCCTTTACTGGCGTTCTTAAAGTTCAGGGTGCGGGCATAATAAAAGGCTGAAATCATGTCTTGGGTGCCCATCGGGATTTTAAAGGTTTTGCCTTTGTTGGTCTCTACACGTTCACTCTGATGATGAAAAGTGTAGTCCTGACTAATTTTATAGCCGCCTTCATCGACTCTACGTTTAAAAAACCAAGGCATGATGCTGAGCTGATCTAGAAAAGTTTCATAGGTATCGTCGACCTTAAAAACATGATCAAAAGTATTAATGGAATAGCCTTTGCCCACCGCATGATACATGGGCCTGCCATGTCCTTTGCGATCGGTCCATTTTAAATAGAGTGTAACTTCTCCAGCATCGATAATACCATAACTCAGGCGGTAACGAAGCTTTTCACCGACGCCAAAAGCTCCGTTTTCTACAACGGGGAAAATTTCTTTGGAAGAGCTGCACAAAAGGAGTAAGGCCACACCTAATGCTAAAAATCGAGGGTAAAAGCGCCACATAGTATTTGTTTTGTAGCGGCAAGGCAAAGTTTATGCCAAAACTAAGCTTCTACAAGCAAGATGTAATTATTCTTTTTACCCTTTCCTAACAAGGCATAACGTCCATTGATGAGGTGTTCGGGAAGTAAAATGAAGTCTTCGCCCACCTTTTCTTTATTGACTGAAATGGCATTGGCTTTGAGTTCGCGACGTGCCTCGCCATTTGAACTTAAAAAACCAGTTTTAGCAGCGAGTGCCTCCACAATACTGATGCCTGTACCAAAATCGGCAAGTGAGATACTCGCCTGTGGAACACCATCAAATACAGCAAAGAAATCTTTTTCTGAGAGTGAACGGAGGTCATCGGCGGTAGACTTACCAAAAAGAATATTGCTTGCAGCAATTGCTGTTTCCAAGGCAGCAGCGCCATGCACACGCGTGGTGATGTCTTCAGCGATGGCTTTTTGCAAGACGCGTAAATGTGGTGCCAGTGCATGCTCGGTCTCAAGGGCTTCAATTTCTTCTTTGCTGCGAAGAGTAAAAATACGAATGTAATTAGCGGCATCGGCATCAGAAGCATTGAGCCAGAACTGATAAAAAGCATACGGGCTCGTTTTTTCAGGATCAAGCCAAACTGAACCGCTCTCCGTTTTACCAAATTTAGTGCCGTCGGCTTTTTTGATCAATGGAGTGGTTACGGCATAGGCCTCGCCTCCTGATTTGCGACGGATGAGCTCTGTACCTGTAACGATGTTGCCCCATTGGTCTGAGCCTCCCA
Organism: Crocinitomicaceae bacterium; assembly: GCA_044239425.1. Classification (GTDB taxonomy): domain Bacteria; phylum Bacteroidota; class Bacteroidia; order Flavobacteriales_D; family Crocinitomicaceae; genus UBA952. The sequence goes on from JBIIBL010000036.1 coordinate 12,447, forward strand.
ATTGAAGGATACAATTATGGTGCTTGTTGAGGTGATAAAAGTCATAGCCCTGCACTAATTGATAGGAGAACTCGGTAAATGACATGCCGGTTTCGAGTCTTTTTTTGACGGAATCTTTGGCCATCATGTAATTGACCGAAATATGCTTGCCGACGTCGCGAATGAAGTCGAGAAAAGACATGTTTTGAAACCAGTCGTAGTTGTTGACCATTTCGGCAGCGGTTTCGCCGCTATTAAAATCGAGAAAAGCCTCGAGTTGTTGGCGCACACAAGCGACGTTATGGTTGAGGGTGTCGGCATCGAGCAAATTGCGTTCTTGACTTTTGCCAGAAGGATCGCCCACCATGCCAGTAGCTCCACCAACTAGCGCATAAGGTTTGTGGCCAGCGCGCTGAAAATGCACGAGTGTCATGATCTGAACCAAATGCCCGACATGTAAGGAGTCGGCTGTTGGGTCAAAACCAATATACCCTGCGGATACTTTTTTAAGTAGTGCTTCTTCGGTTCCGGGCATGATGTCGTGGATCATGCCGCGCCATTGGAGTTCTGCGATAAAGTTGCTGGGCATTTTATTTTGTTAATTCTTTGAATACTTCTTCTAGTGTTTTTTGCTCTAGGCGCAAGGACAACACAAGCCAACCTTGCTGTTGGGCAAATTGTGCCACCTCTTTGCGGAGGTCGTTACCTGAATTGGATCCTAGCAACCAGCCTTTTTCAAATGCTTCTATTTGCTGTACTCCTGCAATTTTGCTAAGCTGGGCTTTAGTGATTTGCGCATCGAATTCGACGTAAACAGTTTGGTGTTCGAGTTCTTGCTGGAGTGTTTTGGCGGTGTTGTCGGCTACAATTTGACCTTTAGAAATGATGATGACGCGGTCGCAGATCGCTTCTACCTCTTGCATAATATGCGTTGAAAGGATGACTGTTTTTTCTTTTCCGATGCTCCGAATGAGCTCGCGGATTTCGACCAATTGGTTAGGGTCGAGACCGGTGGTGGGCTCGTCTAAAATAAGTACCTCTGGATCGTGGATAATAGCCTGTGCCAAACCAACGCGCTGGCGGTAACCTTTAGAAAGGGCGCCTATTTTTTTATGTTGTTCGACATCTAAACCCACTGCATGGATCATTTCGGAGACGCGGGCTTTTAAATTTTTGATTTTGTATATGCGGCCTACAAATTCGAGGTACTCGCGCACATACATATCGGTATAAAGCGGATTATTCTCAGGTAAATACCCAATAATTTGGCGGGTATCGAGCTTATCGATATCGACCTTTTTGCCACAGATAAAGACCTCTCCTTCACTGGCAGGCATGAAGCCTGTCATGATTTTCATGGTGGTAGATTTGCCAGCGCCATTCGGACCTAAAAAAGCGACGATTTCACCTTTTTTGATCGAAAAACTGACGTCGCGAACAGCAGCTTGCTCGCCGTAATACTTATAGAGATTTTTGACTTCTATCGACATGGTATGCGAAGTTACTCAATTTTTCAAAGAAACGTTTAACCTACCACCCTGCGGGAGTAAAACGAGAAATAGAAGGCAAAAATAGTGAGGCCCATTTGCGTTTCTAAACCGTCTTCGATGAAAAGTGTAAGCATCAAACTGATGCCAATGAGCAGGCCTTGTAATTGTCGGTAATGCAATTGTTGCTTCATGAACAGCAGAAGTAAGCCATTAAACAAAACAAAACCCAACAAACCCAGATTGAGCCAAGTGGTGAGGTAGTAATTGTGCGGACGCAAACGTCGATCAGGTCGCAATTGAGAGCCGCGTTCGTTATAGCGTTGTTGTATTTGATCGCTGACATCTCCTACACCCACACCCAGCAGCCAGTTATCGGCTATGAGTGAGGTTGCATTTTGCCAATATTCGATGCGCTCTAATAAAGAGTGGTCATTGGGATTATTGCTGTGGTGAAGTTGAAAACGCAAGCCAAAAAGCCGGGCTTGTAAGCCACCTTGTGCCTCGCGTACATCGGCAAAACCAAGTTCAATCAGTCGAATATCTTCGGGAGTTAAATGCTGGACCCCATAGCTGGATGCACAACCATTTTTACTTCTTACATATCTTTCTATGGTAGCTGATAGGTCTTGACCACGCAAGTCTTGACCTTCGAAAGGAAGCTTGGATCGTTTTTGCCAAGACGTTGCCATGCTGGTTGGATTCGGTGGGCAGGTTTCGCGGCTTTCTATTGGTTGGGCTAAATAATACACCAAGGACACCAGCAATAGCAAAGAAATAGCGGCGATACCAAAAACCCAAGCCACTTTTCGTTTTTGAAGTAAGAAATGTATGGCATGGCCCAGCATGACGATGACCACGGTGAGTACCCCAGACAAAGCTTGGCTGTCAAAGGTGTAATACAAAAACCATACAGCCAAAAGCCCATACCACCAGTTAGTGGCGAACCTAAATAACGCTAAAGACAAACCAAAACCAATTAAGATCCCAAAACGGATATGAGAACCAAATAGAGACATATCACGGATATCTATCAGCTGGAGTTGTTCGGCAAAAAAATGATAAGAAATGCTATTGATAAGTGAACTCAAAAGCAGTGCGCCTAGAAAAATACTCCATAGACCTTCCGTTTTTTTAGCTGTTGGCAAGGGCCGCGCAGCAATGATCAAAGGAATCAACAGCAAACTGGTGAGGCGGCGCAATTGATCAAAGCCCTCTTGCCAATTTTGGCTCCAGAGCAAGCTGATCCAAAAAAGTAAGTAAAATAAGAGCAGTAAATGTACAAGTCGGTTCTCTGATAAACGGCGGTAATAGGTTTTGAAGTCGGCCTCAAGTAAAAAATTGAGCGCGCCGAAAAGCAAGCCCATAGACATTAGGAACTTGCTGCAGACCATCCCTACCACAAAAAGGAGTAAGGTGAAGTAATGAAGTCTTGAATGGGCCTTGCCCCCGAACCAGCGTTGCAACATTTGTTACTAACGCTTAAATCTTCAGAATAGTATTGTACTGGGCGGGGGTTTGTAAAATTTCTAACCCTTTTTGTACAACAGGGTCAGCTTGCAATTGTTGCTTGGCGCGTCCTTCTTGGAAATAATAGCGAGAAATGATTTCGTCTTCGAGGAGTTCACTGATTTCAGTTTTGAATTTATCGAGGTCGCGGTCTTTGGAAGGAGTTACTTTTTCAAGCATTTGATTGTATTGCGCAGCTACATCCTCAAAATACCCCTCTTTCTCAGCCGTTTCTTTCATTTTTCGCAGCGCTTCTTCAGAAGCAGTTGTGTAATCAAAATCTGACTGAGTCATGACGTAAGTTTTGAAAGCGGCATAGTCAGTGTCGCTCAGTTTAAAGGTGCCAGCTGAGGCAATTGTTGGATTTTGAGCAGCAAATTGCGTCGCATAATTGAAAATGTGATGCTTGACCAAAAGCATGGCCGACAACCTGCTGAGGTCTTCGAACGCAACTTCGATATCGGGATCTATGCCGCGACCATCAATAACCGGACGGCCATTTTTGGTGTAGAAAGTTTTGAGTAAGGAATCGGCAACTTCTTTGGGTTTATCGCTATTTTCTTTGTCGTAATATTCTAAGCGCTGCACGCAACGACCAGATGGCGTATAATATTTGGCGATCGTTATTTTGATTTTTGACCCGTACTTGAGGTCGTATGTGCGTTGCACCAAACCTTTGCCAAAGCTTGTTTCACCAATGACAACAGCGCGGTCTAAATCTTGCAAACTACCTGCTAAAATTTCTGAAGCAGATGCCGAGCCGCCATCGATGAGCACCACGAGTGGCATGTTAGGTGCAAACGGATCTTCAAGGGTTTTGTAGGTGCGGTTTTCTTCGGCAACGCGACCTTTAGTGGTCACGACGACTTGGTTTTTAGCCACGAAGAAATTAACAATTTTCACGGCCTCAATAAGCAAACCACCACCGTTTCCGCGGAGGTCTAGTACGAGTTCTTGCATGCCCTGAGCCTGCAGCTTTTCAATGGCACTTTTGACATCGGCGGCAGCAGTTTGGGTAAAAGAATTGAGTTTGACGTAACCCACTTTGTTTTGCAACATGCCAAAATATGGCACATCTGGAAGTTTGATTTCGTCGCGGGTGATCTTGAAGTTTTTCTTGCCTTCTCCGGTTCTTTCGACCACCAATTCGAAAGACGTGCCTTTAGGGCCCTTTAGTGCATCTGAAACCTCTTCTGTGGTTTTCTTTTCCATGCTTTTGCCGTCGATGCTGATAATTTTGTCGCCGGCCTTCAAGCCAGCCGCTTGCGCCGGCTTGCCTTGGTAGGGTTCGGCAATAAAACTGAAATCGCCCATTTTGCGTATGAGCGCACCGATACCGCCATATTGGCCAGTGGTCATGAGGCGGTAATCTTCGATATTGGATTCGTGGTAGTAAACCGTGTACGGATCTAATTCTTTGAGCATGGCGTCGATACCTGTTTTGGCCAGCTGACCATTTTTGGTTTCGTCGACAAAATAGAGATCAAGGTGCTCATAGATTTGATCCATGATTTCCAAACTCTTGAGGGTTTCAAACGAATTGGTTTGGGTATGACCTATTTGCAGACTCAGTAAGAAGGAAAGAAATAAGAAAGGTAATTTGGTTGATTTCATGGGTTGATTTCTTTAATAAGTTGGTCTAAGGCCTTACACAACTTTTGTTCCAAAAGTTGAAAGGTAGGACGTTCATCGGCAACAAAAGTTAACGAAAAAACAAGTTTTTTATTGTTTGCTTGGAGCGCATCTATCACTGCAGTTTTGTTCTTGCGCAATACTTCTCTCATCAAGCGCTTGATGTAGTTTCTGTCGTGGGCTCTTTTGAACCTGCGCTTCGGCGCTGAAAAGAGTACTTGGAAGGGTGCTTCTGACACTTCGCTTTGCGACTGTTCTTCAAGAATGTACATTAAACGGATGGGGTAAGCCTTGATGAGCTGCCCCTGCGCAAAAAGCTGTTCAATCTTTTTGAGACTGCACAACTTGAATGCTTTTGGCAAACTTTCATTGATATGTTCCTTCAGGTTAGTCAAGGTGTTTGTCTGAAACTTCTTCGTAATCTGTAAATTGATCGTAGTCTTGATGCTGATTGGCATCAAGATCAGATTTGGGTGGCTTAGGCCTAAAAATACGCAGTAAGCGAAATAGGATGCTCAATACAAAAAAGAAGCCCAGCACTTGAAAGATAAAGCCTAAAAGAAAAGCTTTTTCCAAACTGCTCATATTAGCTTCAAACCAGTTCAAAATTCCAATTTCGGTCAAACTTGGATTTAAATACAAGCCCGTAAAAGTGAGCGCAGACAATACGAGCAAAGCAATTTCTAAGTTCTTTGAATAGGGTTTTTGTTGCATAGGCAGCTGAAAACCAGCCAAAAATTGAATTTGCTCTTGTTGCTTTTGAAACTTGCCGAGTAAATAAAGCATAAGGATAAGGCCTCCAGGTACCAATTTTTGCCAATTGAGCACATAGACAGGTTCATTTGGGGCAAATTCTAGGCAATAAGTAAAGGTGATGCTCACGAGGAAAATGTACTTGAGTGCTTTTAAGATATAGTGTTCCGCCAAAAATGGTGGACGCATTCCGGTGAGTATTTTGTGTACCAACTCCAAAAAAAACCAGATGAAGTTAAAGATAGCAAAACGCACACCTAACTTGAAAACGAGCGTAAGTAAAATCATAAGCCTAAGTTACGAAGTTTAGCCAAGCTGCCTTGAAAGAAATTGCCATCGACGTAAGTCTCTATGCCGTGTACGACCATTTTTTCTGAAAATTGATAAAAGGTCCAAGGCAAATGAGCTACTTTATGGTGCGGGCCATACGACGCAATCCAAAGTGGATAACCGTTAATGCTCCCCTTCAAGTAACGTTCATAAAAAAAGCGACCCGTATAAACAATTGGTTTGCAGTGGTAATGATCTTCAATGATGCGCAGCCAATTCTGCACTCCTTTGCGCAAATTAGCTGGCCCTAGCGGAGACATATGCTCGATGTCGAGAACCGGCGGAAAGTCACCTTTCACTAGGCTGACATTGGCTATGAAATTGTTGGCTTGTTCGGTTGAGTTTTCGAACGGACGGTAATAATGGTAGGCACCTCGTTGCAGGCCCACACGTGCAAGTGCGTCCCAATTACGCAGAAATTGTGCGTCTTGTCCGTTACGGCCCATAGTAGCTCTGGCAATGGCAAAACGCAACGGATGCTTGGTCAGCAATACCTCATCCCAATTGATTTGACCTTGATATTGCGACACATCAATACCAAAACAATAGGTTTGGTCGTCTGCAAAAGCTGTTTCTGAAAGAGTTTCTACGGTGTTGTTGCGCAAGACTGGACGCAGTAAGTCGATACGGTCATAGAAGCGAATAAATACAAAAACATATCCAATAAAACCGAGTGCCAACAACCAAGGAAGATAAGGTTTTTTTCTGCGCCATTTCTTTTTGGTCCAGACTAAGATCAAGGTCAGGATCAAAAATACACCCAATACATATTGCGGGTGATTGAGCAACCATAAAACGATAATGCGTAACAAGGACATGCGCAAAGATACTAATCCAAACACTTACAAGGCGGGTCAATCAGCACTTTCGTTTGGGGCAAGCGCGCCTTCAATTGTTTGGCAAAAACGGTACCGTACATCACGCCTTCAATATTGAGGACTTGAAGTCCAGGCAGTAAGAATATCCCCTCGCCAAATTGCTCAATGCCGTTTGCATACAGATCTAAATATTCAAGTGCTTGTAGGTCTGCAATTTGTTCTGGAAGAAAGGTAATCTGATTTCTATCCAAGTGTAGTGTTTTCAAAAGAGGAAGCTGACAAATTACCAGTGGAAAATTTTCAAATTTGTTTCGACCCAAATTGAGTTTTTCGAGCTGAGCAAAAGTTTGAAATGCCTGGGGTAAGGTATTGAACTTATTTTTGGAGAGATTCAATTCTTTCAAGTTTGTAAATTGAAATATTTCCAAAGGAAGGCTATCCCATTTTTGGCCCGAACAATCTAAATTCATTACGTTTTTAGGATCTTGTTTGAGTGCTTCTTCCCATTTGATACCCTGGGAGAAAACCTGGCTAAAAACCAACAAATAGCACAAAACAACGACAACGCGAATAGACATAAGAACGAAGGTATAAAAAATAAATTCTTGCCCACACTTGTAATTATTGTACATTTAACAATATCTAAACCTATTATAGCACCTAAATGAAACTACTTTTTACCTTACTTCTCGCGTTTTCTTCACAACAATTATTGG
>JBIIBL010000107.1:0-5083 GCA_044239425.1 Crocinitomicaceae bacterium
CTCACCATCAAAGGGGTTGCAGACAGCAGTTTTCTCGATTTGAAACAATTTAACCTTGGGCAGCTCATCGATGTTTCGGCAATTGGTAAGGTGAGTGGCAATTGTGAATTTTCTTTATCGTTTGCGCCCGATGGTACTTATGTTTTGGACCAAACGAGTGCTTATCTCACCCAACTTTTTGTCAACGACTACAACTACACCAATATTTCAATCGAGGAAGCAAAAATCCAACAAGACCAACTCTTGGCTAAGTTGACCATCTCTGACCCACACCTCAACATGAGCAGTGTAGTTCAGCTCTATTTAGGCGCAGCGCCAAGTTATCAAGTGCAGGCCAATATAGATCAGGCCGATTTAGCTACACTCCATTTAAGTGGCCTCCAAAACGATCGCTTTAGCGCTAAAATAAATTTGGGCATCGAAGGCCCGAGTTGGTCTTCGCTGGTGGGTTTTGCGAGTCTGCGCGATTTTAAATACAGCGCCAATAACCACGCCATTCAATCCGAACTTGCGCAAGTGCATTACCGCCAGCAAAATGACTACACCAACATCGATTTAAGTAGCTCCATTCTCGATTTTTCTATCGAAGGTGTGTTAGCCGAAGAAACACTACTGGACGACCTCACCCATCATTTGGCCATTTTATATCCACCAATAGAAGGCGAGCAGCGCAGTTTCATGCACACAAACGCCAACTTTGAATTCAGCTTTCTTGCGCGCAACACCCGCGAACTTTTAAATATCTTCTTACCCGATTTAGACCTCGCAAACGGAACAATTGTCAAAGGTGCTTTTGATTCCAAAAACGAAGCACTCGAGTTCGACATCAAATGTCCAAGTTTAAAGTATCAAAGTATAGATTTAAAAGCACTTTCACTGCAACAGCATATAGCACACGATCAAGTAAATGGTTTGCTGGAGGTCAATGAGTTAAGTGTTGCTGATTCCACTACTTTTCACTCTTTGAAACTGACCAACACCGGTGCTCATGGCGTTCAAGATGTGATCCTATCCTGGGACCCGAATACCAACGGCTTCTCTGAACTCAAGTGGCGCACCACTATTCTTCCCCAAGACTATATCAGCTTTGCACTACAACCTTCCTTCTTTACGGTTAATGGCGTCAAATGGCAAATTGCCAATCGATCCGACATTACCCTTGCTGCTAAAGAAGTAAATATTCAAAACTTTGAATTGCACCGCGGCTATCAGCTCATTAAGGTAAACGGTTGTTTATCGGATAACAAACGCGATCAATTGCGTTTTGACATCATTGGCCTAGACCTCGGTGAGCTCAGTTCACTATTAGGTTTACCCAACCAGTATAGTGGTAGGTTCAGCGGTTGGGGAATCCTCGCAACGCCTTACACGAACTTAAGTATTGCAGCCGATGCCAATTTAGAGCAGCTCCAAATCGATGGCCAGTCTGTTGGAGATATCATGTTGCATTCAGATTGGAATGACGCGCGTCAAAGTATTGTCTTGGAGGGAACGCTACAATACCGCAATGAGCGTACCTTCGATTTCGATGGGCTTTACAAATTAAAAGAAGACGAACTCGACCTCGGGCTCAATTTCAAGCAAACCGATATTTCTTTTGTGAATGCCTTCCTAGATCCGGAGGTAGTTAAAGGGATTCAAGGCAAACTCAATGGCCGCTTGCGCCTCAGCGGAAGTCCGAATACACCCAAATTATCGGGCAAATTGCGCCTGCAAGAGGGAGGGGCTGAAGTAGCCATTTTAGGGGTAAACTACCAACTAGAGGGTAACATTCAAGTCACTGAAGACGCCTTTTTCCTCGACAATATTCCTGTCAAAGATCCCGAAGGAAACGTAGCTTACCTCTCGAGTGCCATTAACCACCGAAATTTTGAAAATTGGAACTACGATATCCAAATCAACTTTGAAGACGACCTCAAAAAAAATGACCCGCGCACCAACCAATTGGTTCCGATAGAAAAATTCCTCGTACTCAATACCAAATACCGCGAGGGCGATGTCTATTACGGTAAGGCCTATGGCCGAGGTACTGCCAACATCTTTGGCACCATGAGCAATACAGAAATTACCGTTGATGCCACCACGCGTAAAGGAACTGAAGTCATTTTCCCGATGTACGGCATGTCTGAAATCAATGATGAAGACAACTTTGTTCAATTTGTTGATCAAGGTGTTTCTGCTCAACTCCAACAGCAAGGCATAGATTTCACTGGCTTGTATTTAGACCTCAATTTTCATGTCACACCCGATGCAAACATGAAACTCATTTTCAACGAACAAACCGGCGATGAAATTACGGCAAAAGGCAGCGGCGAGCTCAACATCAAACTCGATCAGTACAACCAACTCACCATGAACGGCCCTTATGTCATTGCCAAAGGCAGCCGTTACAACTTTGCACTCGGCTCCATTAAGCAAACTTTCGACATAGAAGCCGGATCAAAAATCGAATGGACCGGCGACCCCTACAATGCCGATATCGCCATCAACACCGTTACGCCTAAGCGCGCCTCTATTTTAGAATTGAGCCCTGAAATTCAAGACAACACGCTCGTGAATCAAGAAATCCTGTGCTACCTCAAGCTCACTGAATCGCTCTTGGCGCCAAAAATCACCTTTGATTTGGTGGCACCGCGTGTTACTGAAACAGGAAAAGCGCTGCTTGACCGCGTCAAATCTGACCCGGATGAACTCAACCGACAATTTTTTTCCTTATTACTCGTCAGTAAGTTTCAGCCACTCAAAGGCAACCTTTCAGCGGGTGGCTCAGCAGCATTAGATCTTCTTGAATCACAAATCAATGCGGCCCTTGGCAAATTGTCCGATAACTATAAACTAAATGTAGACTACGGCGCCGATGCCGCAGCCGGAGAATCCAAAGTTGAACTCGGTGTTGCCAAAGGTTTCCTAGATGACAAACTCGTTATAACCGGAAGCTTTGGCGTTGAAAACCGAAGTGCAGCCAGCGCCAGCGGTTCTCAAGCCTATGTTAATTCCATGATTGGCGACGTCAACATCGAATACAAAATTCAAGACAACTTCCGCGTTCGGGCTTTCAATCAGTCGAACACCAACTCAGTTAACGAGAACCAAGGTCCGTTTACGCAAGGTTTCGGGGTTTCTTATTACGAAGAGTTCCATAAATTTTCGGAGTTATCATTTGTGAAGCGACTCCAACAATTAGTGCAAAAAAGCCCAAAAAAATCTGGTGTGCCTGCACCAAAAAAACACAGACAACCTGTAACTTTACCCCAAGATGAAAAAAGTACTAGTAGCCAATCGCGGCGAGATCGCTCGACGCGTGCTTAGAACCCTCAATAAAATGGACATCCGCAGTGTGGCCATTTATTCCGATGCCGATGCCAATGCACCACACGTGCTCGAAGCCGATGAAGCTGTTTACGTTGGGCAAAGCCCGTCGTCAGAAAGTTATTTGCAGCAAGATAAAATCATACAGATATGTAAAGACCTCGGTGTAGATGGCGTGCATCCGGGCTATGGTTTTCTCTCTGAAAACGCAGGTTTTGCGCGCAAATTAAAGGCTGAAGGCATCAAACTCATTGGCCCTTCACCAGAGTCTATGGAAGTCATGGGCGACAAACTCTCTGCCAAACAAGCAGTAAAGTCTTACAACGTTCCTTTAGTACCGGGCGTAGACGAAGCCATTTCTGATGTTGCGGCCGCTAAAATCATTGCCGCTGATGTCGGTTATCCAATACTCATCAAAGCATCTGCTGGCGGAGGCGGAAAAGGCATGCGTTTGGTTCAAAACGAAGCCGAATTTGAGGAGCAAATGACTCTCGCCCAAAACGAAGCGCGTTCTTCTTTTGGCGACGACGCTGTTTTCATCGAAAAGTTCGTCGACCAACCACGCCACATTGAAATTCAAGTTTTTGCCGACCAACTAGGCAACACCGTTTATTTATTTGAGCGCGAGTGCTCGGTGCAACGCCGTCACCAAAAGGTTGTAGAAGAGGCACCAAGCGCTGTGCTGACGCCCGAACTTCGCCAGCAAATGGGCGAGGCAGCAGTTGCCGTATGCAAAGCCTGCAATTACGAAGGCGCTGGTACGGTAGAATTTCTCATCGATGCAGGTCTTCATTTTTACTTCTTAGAAATGAATACCCGTTTGCAAGTAGAGCACCCCGTTACCGAAGAAATTACTGGCCTCGACCTCGTGGAGTGGCAAATTCGTGTAGCGCGTGGCGAGCGCTTGCCCAAATTGCAAGACGAACTCCACATCAATGGGCACGCTATTGAGGTGCGCGTATACGCCGAAGACACCCTCGGAGGTTTTACCCCCGACATCGGAACCCTAGACCGCTACCGCATTCCTGCTGGGCGCTATATCCGCGTAGACGACGCCTTTGAAGAAGGAATGGAAATACCGATTTACTACGACCCCATGATTGCCAAACTTGTCGTTTGGGGCAAAACCCGCGAAGAAGCCATTGACCGTTGTATTACTGCCATTGACAACTACCAAATTTCTGGTGTCAAAACCACCTTAGACTTTGGCAAATTTGTCCTGAAACACCCTGCCTTCCGCAGCGGACATTTTGACACCAATTTTGTCAAAACGCATTTCTCCGACCCTGCCTTGCTCAAAGATGCCATGCAAGAAGAAGAGCGCGCATTAGTATATGCCCTCGACACCATTTGGCAAGATGTTCAGGCTTTTAAGAAAGCTTCTTATGCTTCTAGAGATATCACCTCGTCTTGGAAAAACCAAATCAGATAAAAATATTTACAGCGGGCCAAATTGGCTCATGAAAAAAACGTACTTTTACGGCGCAAATTTGACAGTATGAACTTACACGAATTCCAAGGAAAAGCAATTCTCAAAAAATACGGCGTGGCCGTACAAGAAGGCATTGTAGTTGACACCATTGAAGCAGCAGTTCCTGCAGCTCAAAAGCTTACAGAAGAAACCGGTACCTCATGGTATGTGGTAAAAGCCCAAATTCATGCGGGTGGTCGTGGTAAAGGAACTGTCGAAGAAACAGGTTCTCACGGTGTTGTACTTGCAAAAGGCATCGACCAAGTTGAAGAAAAAGTAGCTGGTATCCTCGGTGGCCACCTC
>JBIIBL010000039.1:0-19144 GCA_044239425.1 Crocinitomicaceae bacterium
AGGAAGACAACGCGTTGACTGCTTTGGTACCCACCCCATTCAGACCAACTGATTTTTTAAAAGCTTTAGAGTCGTATTTACCGCCGGTATTCATTTTAGATACCACCTCTACCACCTTGCCCAAAGGAATTCCTCGGCCGTAGTCGCGGACAGACACTTTGCCGTCTTTGACTTTGATGTCGATGCGCTTGCCATTACCCATTACGAATTCATCGATACAGTTATCGACGACTTCCTTCACAAGGATGTAAATACCGTCGTCGGCAGCGGCGCCATCGCCAAGCTTACCGATATACATCCCGGGACGCAAACGAATGTGTTCTTTCCAGTCTAGGGAACGTATGTTGTCTTCGGTGTATTGATTTTCAGCCATGTAGCTTTAAAAAATTTGGAACAAACAAAAATAACAAACTACAGCACTCAGAAGTCAGTAGAGAATAGGAAATTATAAACTAAATGTGTTGATAACAATAGGAATTCGGCTATCTTTGCCCACAAATTGAATCAGAATTATGGCAACAACTGCAGATATCCGCAACGGATTGTGCATCAAGCACAACGAAAAACTCTTTCAAATCATCGAATTCCAGCACGTTAAGCCTGGTAAGGGCCCGGCATTTGTACGCACCAAAATGCGTCAAATTGAATCTGGAAAGGTACTCGACCACACCTTTTCAGCAGGTCACAAAATTGAGCCAGTTCGCATTGAAAACCGCGAATACCAATACCTCTACCAAGAGACCGATGACTACATTTTCATGAACAACGAAACTTTTGAGCAAGTCAATATTCCGCTCAAAATGGTCGAAAAACCAGGCTTCCTTCAAGAAGGCATGACCGTAAACATTCTTTACCATGCCGAAGAAGAAGCGCCACTCGTTATCGAACTTCCGATGTACATCATTTCTGAAGTCACTTACACAGAGCCAGGTGTCAAAGGCGACACCGCTACCAACTCCATGAAGCCAGCCACAATTGCTACCGGAGCCGAAGTACGCGTGCCTTTGTTCATTGACAACGGCGAAGTGATTAAAATTGACACCCGCACTGGCGTTTACGTAGAACGCGTAAAAGGATAACATGAAAAACACAGCACTTACCCAAAAACACATTGCTCTCGGTGCCAAAATGGTTCCGTTTGCCGGCTACAACATGCCTGTACAATATGAAGGCGTCAATGCAGAACACGACACCGTCCGCAATGGCGTTGGTGTTTTTGACGTTTCTCACATGGGTGAGTTCATGTTAAAAGGACCAAAAGCCCTCGACCTCATCCAAAAAGTATGTAGCAACGATGCTTCTGTTCTTTTCGACGGAAAGGCGCAGTACAGCTGCTTGCCAAACGGCAAAGGCGGTATCGTTGACGACCTCATCATTTACCGCGTAAACGCAGAAGAGTACTTCATCGTTGTAAATGCGTCTAACATCGAAAAAGACTGGAACTGGATTTCTAGCCACAACGACCTCGGTGTAGAAATGCAAAACCTTTCAGACAACTACTCTTTATTGGCTATTCAAGGGCCAAAAGCTGCCGAAGCCATGCAATCCCTCACGAGCATCGATTTAGCCAACATGACCTACTACACTTTTCAATACGGCACCTTTGCAGGTATTGAAAACATCATGGTTTCTGCAACTGGCTACACCGGCTCTGGCGGTTTTGAGGTCTATGTCAAAAACGACGACGCTGCCAAACTCTGGGATGCCGTTTTTGAAGCTGGCGCGGCATTTGGTATCAAGCCAATTGGCCTTGCAGCCCGCGACACCCTGCGCTTAGAGATGGGCTTTTGTCTTTACGGAAATGACATCGACGACACTACCTCCCCTTTGGAAGCAGGTCTTGGTTGGATTACCAAATTCACCAAAGATTTCACTGATGCTGAATTCCTAAAAGGTCAAAAAGAAAGTGGCCTCACGCGCAAGCTTGTTGCTTTTGAAATGATCGATCGCGGTATTCCACGCCACGACTACCCTATTTTAGATGCAAGCGGCGCCGTCATTGGTAAAGTTACTTCTGGCACTATGTCGCCAAGCATGAAAATTGCGATTGGCTTAGGCTATGTGCACACCTCACACAGTCCACTCGACTCCGAAATTTTCATTGAAATCAGAGAAAAAGGCATCAAGGCAAAGGTGGTTAAACTACCTTTCTACAAAGCATAAATCAATCTCTTATGACCAACGCGCCGCGTGGGTCATCAGCTAAAATGGCGAAGGGCTGCTTCTGAAGAGCAGCCCTTTGTTTTTTACTCGAGCGCATTTCAAATAAGTAACAATCTTTATCCATTTGTTGTAATTGTAAAATTTGCGCTTGTGTAATATCCTTACTACGCAGCATGATTCCTTGTAGCGCAGGCACTTTCTGGAGTTGCTTCAGACCTTCTTCTACACTCACCGTTGAAAATACCACCCTAAAATCTTGGCTTAAGGTATCCAACCAATTCGGATTAGAAGAATCAAGTGTAATTTGCGCGTGGTATTGAATTGGAATTTCATAGATTGCCTCTTTAAAGCGCTGCATATCCACATAACCTTCCGTGCAGGCGTTCCAATGTTTAAGGTCGAGAATGATTTTGTGTTGTCCGAGCAGCGGCCAAACCTGATCTAGCCTAGCCAATTTTTCTTTGTGCAAACTTTTATACCGGAGTTTTTCTAGCTCCGAATCTGTGGTTTCGAATATACATCCAACTCCATTGGTATGGGATTCGAGTAAATTCTCATGGAAGAGCCACAAAGTACCATCTGCACTCATGCGCACGTCGACCTCTACTCCATCAATTGTGGGTAATGAAAGTGCCAACGCAATCGATTCAATGGAATTATCGTGGTACACGCTTAGACCGATATCCATTCCCATTCCGGCATGGCCATAAATCTCTACTGATGGATAGGACTCTTGCTTGTTGCAGGAAAGAAGGATGCTCCAAAAAGAAAGTACCATCCAGATTGAATTTTTGAGTGTCAAGAATGGATGAATCTTCATTTTTTTCGAGAAAAAAGATAGTAATTAACTTGCAACTGTGGGTTTAAGAACAGATGCAATTTTTGTTGAGTCTGAGACTCAAGACCGTATATTCTTTCAGCCACGATTCCCATAGATAACTGGATATCAGCGCGAGCCTCTGCACCAAAACCATAACCTAAACCCAGGTATACGCCGTGATAAGTGTCGGTAATGCTTGCTTTTTGGATGTCAAATTGATACCTGACTGCATAAAATGACTGATTCAATGGGTAATGCCTATTTTTTAGGGGTATAGGTGCTTTCCAAAACAAAGCAATCTGAGGTGCGAGTGCACCTTGTAAACTGCGCTCAACTCCCAGGCCTAAATCAAGTCCTATGTCTCCATTCAAACTTCCCTTGACACCCTTTAAGCTCAGTACCTGATCATAACGATGCAAAGAAGCGCCAAGACCAAAGACATATTGGGCATATCCTTGAGAATACGAAAATTGAAAAACGACAAAAAATAGGAACAGTCGAAACATGAGCAAAAATAAAAAAGGCCCTCCAATGGAAGGCCTTTTTATTAGGATATATTCTGATACTTAAACCAAACCTTGATCGATCATGGCATCTGCCACTTTCACAAAGCCAGCTACATTTGCACCTTTGACGTAGTCAACGGTTCCTTCGGCATCTTTACCGTATTTAACACAAGCATCGTGGATAGAAACCATAATGCCATGAAGGCGCTGATCAACTTCTTCAGCTGACCAAGACAAACGCAAAGAGTTTTGAGACATTTCTAAACCGGAAGTAGCCACACCACCAGCGTTAGACGCTTTACCTGGTGAGAACAATACTTTTGCCGCTTGGAAAGCTGCAATTGCCTCAGGAGTAGATGGCATGTTTGCACCTTCAGCAACACACATGACGCCATTTGCGATGAGTACGTGTGCTTCTTCTCCGTTGAGTTCGTTTTGTGTAGCGCAAGGTAGTGCGATGTGTGCTTTAACTTCCCAAGGACGCTTACCAGCAACGAATTGTGCGTTCGGATATTGTTTTGTGTACTCAGAAATACGACCACGACGAACATTTTTAAGATCCATTACCCAAGCGAGTTTGCCTGCATCGATGCCTTCTGCGTCGTAGATGTAGCCTTCTGAATCAGAAAGTGTAACTACTGTTGCGCCGAGTTCGGTTGCCTTTTCGCATGCGTATTGAGCAACGTTTCCTGAACCAGAAACTGCCACGATTTTACCGTTGAAAGATTCCCCTTTAGTAGCGAGCATTTCTTTTGCGAAATAAACTGTTCCGTAACCGGTAGCTTCAGGACGAATTAATGAACCACCCCAGTTGCGACCTTTACCAGTGAGTACACCTGTAAATTCATTACGCAAACGCTTGTACTGACCAAACATGTAACCGATTTCACGACCACCAACACCGATGTCACCAGCAGGCACATCTGTGTCAGGACCAATATGACGAGCGAGCTCAGACATAAATGATTGACAGAATTTCATCACTTCGTTGTCTGATTTACCTTTTGGATCAAAATCCGAACCACCTTTACCACCGCCCATTGGCAAAGTAGTCAAGGAGTTTTTGAAGATTTGTTCGAAACCTAAGAACTTAAGGATGGATAAGTTTACGGAAGGGTGAAAACGCAAACCGCCTTTATATGGGCCGATTGCGCTGTTGAATTCTACGCGGTATCCGCGGTTGACTTGAACGTTTCCTTGGTCGTCTAGCCATGGAATGCGAAAGATAATGGTGCGCTCTGGCTCAACAATTCGATCGAGGATTTTTGCTGTTTTGTATTTTGGATTGGCCTCAATAAATGGAATGACCGCTTCGGCTACTTCCTGAACCGCTTGCAAGAACTCTGGTTCGTGACCATTCTTAGCACGAACACGATCCATGAAAGCTTCGATTTCTGCGTGATACTGATTTGACATAATAGGTGTTTTAATTTCTTTGATTTGGGCAAAAGTAATCCAAAATAAGGTCCAAAAACCATCTTTTTTCAACATTTTATTAGTGTCAAATTGACACTAATTTAAAGGTGTGAATAAAAGCCTGTCATCAAATTTGAAACAAGATAAAAAAGTACTTATTTTTACCCTGCGTAAAGCAACCCAAATGCTACTACTTGCGTTTGTGGAGCGTACCTTACTAAGAATACAACCTAATGAAAATAAAAAATACCCAACTACTCAGTCTTTCAGGAATATTTTTTCTTGCTTCTCTGTTATTCAACCTGACTACTACGCTTGCTCAAGGCCCTGTCACACTGTGCCTTGGTCAAGATGCAACTGTTTGCCCAGGGCAAACCGTCATCATCAACAACTGTAATAGTGGTACAACACCAGGTACAGCTGCAGGCCTTTATCTAAACGCCCCAACCAACGTAACGCTTAGCGACGACGCTTGGTCCGGAACAGTCAGTATTGGTTTCCCTTTTAGCTTTTATGGCAACACCTACAGTCAATGTGTTATTGGCTCTAATGGTTTGGTTTCTTTCAACCTCGCCAATGCCGGTGGCTATTGCCCATGGGCTTTAAATGGAGTTGGCACCTTGCCCAATGCAGGTTTTGCGGCAGCCAAAAACACCATCATGCTTACCTATCAAGACATCAACCCTTCTTTAGGTGGCCAAATCCAATACCAAACCATCGGTACCGCGCCAAACAGAAAGTTTGTCGTTCTCTACAAGAATATTTTAATGTTCAGTTGCACAGCGCAATGTAACTACATGGCTATTGTCATGTATGAAACCTCCAATATTTTTGAATTACACATCGGTAACAAACCAATTTGTAACGGTTGGAACGGCGGTCTTGCTATTCAAGGATCTCAGAACAACATGCCAATGCCCATCGCGCACATAACGCCAGGTCGTAACAACACCGTTTGGGGCGCCAATCAAGATGGTCGCAGGTTCTTGCCAACCTCACCGAGCAACACTGCATCTTACACCATGTCGCAAATTCCTTATGTCATGGTCAATAGTCCAGGAAGCAACTTTTTATGGGCAAACACCAACGGACAAACCTTCCCTTACAACAATGGAACACTTAATGTAAATATTGTACCTCCCGGAACCACCGGCTATTTCTTATCTGGCGCTGCTTGCGGAACCAGCATTGGTTCCATTACCCAAGACACCACCTGGATTACCCGAGCCACACCATCCGTAACAACCACCACTCTCCCAGACATTTGTACGCAAGGTGTAGGAAGCGCAACCGCCAACCCTGGTGCTGGCTCACCATCGCCATACACTCATACATGGAACCCAGGTGCGCTTACCGGCAATCCGGTGAACAACCTTTTCGCAGGCACCTACACCGTTACGCAAATTGACGGCAACGGCTGTAGTGCAACGGCAACAGCTGTAGTTGGAGATACGCCAGCTAGTTTTAGCGCCACCACCACATTAGTGTCTTGCCCAGGTGGCAACGATGGCTCTGCCACTGCCAACGTTACACCCGCAACTGGCATCATTACCTACCAATGGAGCAATGGTCAAAACACCCAAACAGCAACCGGCCTCAGCGCTGGTAACCATTGGTGCTATGCTTCGAACACAACAGGTTGTTCAGACACTATTTATGTAACCATTTCAGAAGTTCCAGTAATGGCACTCAATGCAATTAACGTCGTTGATGCCAACTGTTACACCATAGCAAACGGTCAAGCCACCATCGATGTAACGCTTGGAACAGCTCCTTATAATTACGACTGGGACATCTCTGCATCGTTAAGCGCTACTGCCCTTGACCTTGGGGCCGGCATGCATACTTGCACCGTTACAGACGCCAATGGTTGTGTTCAAACCATATCAGTCAATATCAATCAGCCAAGCCCTCTAGACATCACCTTCCTGACCCAAGACACCATGATTTGTTCGGAGTCTAGCATCTTGCTTTCAGCGGTTGGTGCAGGAGGTTCAACTACTTATACCTATTCTTGGACAGAAAATGGTATTGCCATTGGCAATGGCGGAAGCATTACCGTAGATCCTATCAATTCTGGAACTGTTTATTGCGTCACCCTCAGCGAGGCTTGTGGATCTCCTACCACAACCGAATGCATGACCATCATTTTCCCTTTAGAAATCATCCCGGTCATTACCGCTGTTGACAACCAAATTTGTACACCAGGAGACTTCCAACTTCACAATAATTCTACCAACGGACAAGACATCGCCTCTACTTCTTATCTTTTCTCTAACGGAGACAGCTATACAGTACCAAATCAAGACGACCTCTTCCACACCATAATTCAACCCGGCGTTTACGACCTTTCTGTTGTCATGACCTCCATTTATGGTTGTATTTACAATGGTTTCTTTGACGACCATATCACAGTAACCGACAACCCAACTGCCAACTTTACGATATCTAAAAATCCTGTCACTTGGTTTGAGACTACCGTTCAAACAAACGATATTTCTATTGGAAATATCGCACAATACAATTGGTCTTCTCCAGGGTCTACCAATATTGTAAGTACCGGCTCAAGCGCACTCATTACCTACCCAGAAGGCATCATGGGAACTTACCCAATAATGTTAACCGTTACAACTGTAGACGGCTGCTCTGACTCCATTACCATCGATATCGATGTAGTTTCAGACGTCATCTTCTATGCACCAACTGCATTTACACCAGACGACGACGAACACAACCAAGTTTGGGCTTTCTACCTCGAAGGTATCGACTACGAAAACTTCCACTTAGAAATTTACAACCGTTGGGGCGAAATCATCTGGGAAACCTACGACACCAAAGGTTTCTGGGATGGTTACTACAACGGCGTTAAAGTTCAACCAGGCACTTACACTTGGAAAGCATGGTTCAAAGACAAAGATACAGACGGAAAAACTATAAAAACTGGCATGATTCATGTGATTCGCTAACATATGAGACCAATAATAGTACTATTTATCCTGAATCTTAGTTTTGTTCAATTTTCTTGCGGACAAAACATCAAAGGCATAGTTAAACAAATCCCTACACAGCTACCAACTCAAATCCCTAACGGGCAAAAATCTGCCTTAAGTAATGACGAGGTGGTTGCTGGTCTCAGAGAAGCGCTGCAAGTTGGTATCAAAAACTCAGTTGACAAAAGCGCCGCCCTCGATGGTTTTTTAGGAAACCAACAAATCCGATTGCCGTTTCCGCCAGACGCCTTAAAAGTCAAGGAAAAAGCCCTTCAACTAGGCATGAATAACCAAGTTGAGCAATTTGAAACCACCCTCAACAGAGCTGCTGAAGAAGCCGTTAAAGAAGCCTTACCTATTTTCGCACAAGCCATCTTAAACATGAGTGTGCAAGATGGTTTTGCTATTCTAAAAGGCGGCAACGGTGCAGCCACAACTTTCCTCAAAAACCAAACGAGTCAACAGCTTTACAATGCTTTCCTTCCTAAGGTGAAAGAAGCAACGGCAAAGGTGAGCCTTACCGCCAAGTGGACGCCCCTAATGACCAAATACAACCAGGCCATGACCTTAACCGGCGGCGAAAAAATCAATCCCGATTTAGACGCGTTTGTAACCGAAAGAGCCATCGCTGGTTTATTCATGTTGGTGCAGCAAGAAGAAGACAAAATCAGACAAAATCCGGCCGCAAGGGTGAGCGATTTACTGATCAAAGTTTTCGGATCTCTTTAGTTTTATTCTTATTTTCGATACGTACTGATGCAGTTTCCAGCCACAGAATTGGTTCTCGATACAAATGGTGCTGTATACCACTTAGGACTCTTGCCCGAGCAACTTGCTACTAAAGTAATCCTAGTTGGCGATCAAGACAGAGTCGCTAAAATCTCTCGCTTTTTTGATGATATCGAATGTCAAATTCAACACCGGGAATTTGTAAGCCACACAGGTACTTACAAAGCCAAGCGCATCACTGTTTTATCTACCGGTATTGGCACCGATAACATCGATATCTGCATGGCTGAACTCGACGCGTTGGTGAATATCGATTTGGAGATACGTCAAGAAAAACAAGAAAAAACAAGCCTAGAAATCGTAAGGATTGGTACTTGCGGGATGCTTCAAGCTGATATGCCCTTGCATTCTTTTGTGTTGTCCACACATGCACTTGGACTTGATAACATTGCCCATTTTTATCCCATTGATTTCAGCTCAGAGGAGAGCCACGTCTTGACCCAAATTAAAACACAAGTACAGTTTCCGAAGGGAATTGAGCCATACTTGAGTGGAGCAAGTTTAGAAATGATTGAGAAACTCAATTCAGCTCAAGTTAGAAAAGGCATCACGGTAACGAGCTCTGGCTTTTATG
Source organism: Crocinitomicaceae bacterium (assembly GCA_044239425.1). GTDB lineage: Bacteria > Bacteroidota > Bacteroidia > Flavobacteriales_D > Crocinitomicaceae > UBA952. The sequence continues at coordinate 9,259 of JBIIBL010000039.1, forward strand.
GCCCTCAAGGTAGGTCTTTAAGATTGGCAAGCAAAATGCCTGATATCCACCTTGCGCTTGAAAAATTCAAGGGCAACGGAAAGCAAATTGTCAATTTTGAAATGGAAAGCTCCGCCATATTTGCACTAGGCAAAGCTTTAGGACACCAATGTACCAGCATTTGCTTAGGCGTAGCCAATAGGCCTCAAGAAATATTTTCTACGGGAATTGATACCGCAATGGATGAGCTCATCACATACGTATTGGAGCGCATCTAGCTTTTGAACTTACTTCAGGAATTTATCTAAGGTAATATGTAAGTTCAGGCCGCGCAGTTCTGCTCCGCTTGCCACCACCACCCCATTGCCATCGAGTAAGAACGCATTGGGTATAGTTGCTACTTGGTAATTAGCGGCGGCCAATCCTTGTGCGTCCAAGACATGATACTTCCAAATGAGTTTATCTGCAACAATTCCTTGTTTCCAAGCCTCTTGATCGCGGTCTAGGGACACACTGAAAACTTCAAAACCTTTGCCATTCGTAAATTCCTTTTGACGGTATTTATGGAAGGCCTCTACTACATTCGGACTTTCTTTGCGACACGGACCACACCAAGATGCCCAGAAGTCCACCAAGACCATTTTGCCACGCAAACTGGAAAGCTTGAGCGTTTTGCCTTTTGGCGACAACAAGGAAATTTCAGGCGCGGTGGCGTCTGGTGGCAATGCTGTTTTAGTTTCTTTTCTGAAACAAAGCGCGTAGCAGGCAAAAGCTGCTACAAGCGCAATAATGAGAAGACTTGACTTTCTCATCCGACTCTTCTGATGTCAGCACCGATGTTATTGAGGCGGTATTCAATGTCTTGATACCCGCGGTCGATTTGTTCGATATTGTGAATGACGCTTTTTCCTTTAGCGGAAAGAGCAGCTATTAACAACGAAACGCCTGCGCGGATGTCTGGGGAGGTCATTTCGATGCCCTTGAGGTCGTGTTCGCGGTTCAGGCCAATGACGGTAGCGCGGTGTGGATCGCAGAGGATGATTTGCGCACCCATGTCGATGAGTTTGTCGACAAAAAACAGGCGTGACTCAAACATTTTTTGATGAATGAGTACAGAGCCTTTGGCTTGGGTAGCGACTACAAGGATGATTGATAGTAAATCAGGGGTAAAACCAGGCCATGGGGCATCGTAGATGGTCATGATAGACCCATCGATGAAGGTTTCGATTTCGTATTTTTCTTGAGCAGGAATAAAGATGTCGTCGCCACGACGCTCGAGCTTGATGCCCAAACGACGGAAAACATTTGGAATAACGCCGAGGTTTTCCCAGGAAACATCTTTAATGGTGATTTCGGATTGTGTCATGGCAGCAAGACCAATGAAACTACCAATTTCGATCATGTCGGGCAAAATGCGGTGAAAACAACCACCGAGTGACTTCACCCCTTGGATTTTGAGCATATTGGAGCCAATTCCGGTGATTTGGGCCCCCATAGAGTTGAGCATTTTACAAAGCTGCTGAATGTAAGGCTCACATGCTGCGTTGTAGAAGGTGGTCTCCCCCTCAGCCATCACCGCTGCCATTAAGATATTGGCTGTTCCGGTAACGGAAGCTTCGTCGAGGTGAATATAGGTTCCTTTGAGGTCGGCGGCTTCTACGGAGTAGAAATGTTCGCCGGCATCGTAATTGAACTTAGCGCCAAGTAAGGCAAACCCTTCAAAGTGGGTATCGAGGCGGCGGCGACCGATTTTGTCTCCACCTGGTTTTGGTATAAACCCACGGCCGTAACGCGCCAATAAAGGCCCGACAATCATGATGGAGCCGCGCAATGAAGAAGCTCTTTTTTTGAAATCTTCGGTTTCGAGGTAAGCTAGGTCAATTTCTTTGGCCTGAAAAATATAGGTGCCTTTCTCGACCTTCTCAACCTTGACGCCCATAGTTTGCAACAAAGCGATGAGCTTATTGACGTCAACGATATCTGGAATATTCGAAATCGTTACTTTTTCCGAGGTGAGTAGTGGTGCGCAAAGCACTTGCAAAGCTTCGTTTTTTGCGCCTTGCGGGATTATTTCACCTTTGAGTGGCTTACCGCCGTAAATTTCAAAAGAAGCCATGCCTTATTTTTTGATAAATTTTTTCTTTTTGTACTTGTTGTTGTTATTTTTTTGCTTGTTCAAGCGCATGTTTTTTTGTTGATTTTGACCTATACCCATGGTTTTGAGCAGGGTGTTGGTATGCACTAAATCATCTGGATTTTCTAGAACAAGATCTCCTTTGGAGAGTTCTTTGAGTTGTTGGGCAATGACGTGGTTCTCGACGGTATCGTTATTGTAGGCCAAGAATTGTTTTTTCATGAAGTTGGCCATTGTGGTCTTGAGGAATTCTTTCTCTTCTGGTACTTCGACGTCTTTGGATGCTTCTAAAATGGTTTGAGTGTATTTTCCGTAATGTCCGTAGCGGATTTTGCTAGACGGATATACCATGCGTTGTGGCTTCTCGTTGAGTACCTCTGGCTTTGGTTTGTCGTAGGGAGAGTCAACATCGAACTCAAAGTTTGACATGACGAATAAGTGCGTCCAAAGTTTGTGTCGGTAGTCTTCGACGTCGCGCAAATGCGGGTTGAGTTGCCCCATTACCTCGATGATGGCCTGAGCGGCACGGTTGCGCTCGGAACGATCGGTGAGTTCCATGGCATGCGCAATCATGTTTTGAACATTTCTACCGTATTCTGGTAAAATTAACGGACCACGCGTGGTATTGTATTCCATGTTTAGTTTTCTAAGTGAGCGCCCAAGGCGTTGTCGTAAATATTTTTTGCTTCTGTAATAAAGCCGTAGTGTTGTTCGTCAATTTGAAGTTTGCCTTTGGTCACATGACCTAAGAGGGTAATATTGACGCCGGTAGCCACCATGTATTCGACGAAGTCTTCGACGTTTTCTTCGGTAACTGTTACCACAACACGGCCTTGGCCTTCGCCAAATAAGAAGGCATCTAAGCGGATATCGGCATCGCTGACGATGTCAAAACCTAAACCTCTTGGCATCGACATTTCGATAAGCGTCACATACAAACCGCCATCTGCTACGTCGTGAACAGCGTTGACGTGATTTTCGGCAATAAGGCCTTTGACAGCCTGTTGCATTTGGAATTCTTTCTCGAGGTCAAAATACGGAGCAGGTGATGCTTTGACGCCGTGGTATGTAGCGAGGTATTCTGAAGAGGAGATGTCTTCGGTGTAGTCGCCGATGAGGAAAATGACGTCGCCTTTTTGTTTGAAATCGAGGGTCATGACCTTGTCTTTGTCTGGGACAATACCGATCATGCCAATGGTTGGTGTCGGGAAAACTGGTACTTCTTTACCGTTCATGACCGTTTGGTTGTAGAACGATACGTTACCACCGGTTACTGGTGTTTCGAATTTCAGACACGCTGCTGACATTCCTTTGATGGCGCCAACAAACTGCCAGTAGGATTCTGGGTTGTATGGGTTGCCAAAATTGAGGCAATTGGTGATGGCGCTTGGATTTCCACCTGCGCAGGTGATGTTGCGGGCGGCTTCTGAAACGGCGATCATGGTGCCAATTTCTGGATCGGCGTTGACGTAGCGCGAGTTGCAGTCGACGGTCATGGCGAGGGCTTTGTTGGTGCCTTTGATGTTGACCACACCGGCATCAGATGGTCGGTTGGTGGTCATGTTGCGGGTGCCCACCATGGAGTCGTATTGTTCGTAAACCCAACGCTTAGAGGCGATATTTGGCAAAGCTAACATGGCGTCAGCTACCGCTTTGAGGTCGGTAGGCTCCGCAACTTGCGAAATATTGAATTTCTTGTATTCTTGGTAATAGGTAGGCTCGGTGTATTCGCGCTTGTATTGTGGCGCGCCTCCTCCTAATACGAGTGACTCAGCCGGGACGTCTCCGACCAAAGCGCCATCCATGTAGTAACGGATGCGGCCGGTGTCGGTAACGTGGCCGATTTCTTCGGCGTGGAGGTCCCATTTGTCGAAGATGTCTTTCACGACTTGCTCTTTACCTTTTTGAACCACCACGAGCATGCGCTCTTGAGATTCGGACAATAGGATTTCGTAAGGAAGCATGTTGTCTTGGCGGGTTGGTACGCGGTCTAGGTAGATTTCCATGCCGACGTTGCCCGCTGCGCTCATTTCGCAGGTTGAACAGGTAATACCTGCTGCACCCATATCTTGCATACCGACAATGGCATCGGTTGTAGAGAGCTCCATGGTAGCTTCTAATAGGAGTTTTTCCATGAAAGGATCGCCAACCTGAACCGATGGGAGGTCGTTAGCAGATTCTTCGGTGATGTCTTTGGAGGCAAATGCAGCACCAGCGATGCCGTCTTTACCAGTGGCAGAACCGACAATAAACACAGGGTTGCCCGGGCCTTTTGCAGTTGCTGAAATGATTTTTTTGGTGTCGATAATGCCTGCAGAGAAAGCATTGACCAACGGGTTGGTGTTGTAGGATTCGTCAAAAAAAACTTCGCCGCCAACAATTGGAATGCCAAAAGCGTTGCCGTAGTCGCCGATGCCTTTAGTGACGCCTTTGACCAACCATTTGGTGCGTGCTTCTTCGATGTTGCCAAAACGCAAAGAGTTGAGTTGTGCAATTGGACGCGCACCCATGGTAAAGATATCGCGGTTGATGCCCCCTACCCCTGTTGCCGCGCCTTGATAAGGCTCTAGTGCACTTGGGTGGTTGTGAGATTCGATTTTAAATACGCAACCCAAGCCATCGCCGATATCGACCAAACCGGCGTTTTCTTCACCGGCCTTCACCAACATGTGCGGACCGTCTTTTGGCAGCGTTTTGAGCCAAAGAATGGAATTTTTATATGAGCAGTGCTCACTCCACATCACGGAATAAACGGCTGTTTCGGTAAAATTTGGAGTGCGGCCAAGGATTTCTTTGACATGTTCAAATTCGTCGGCGCGGAGGCCTAAATCGATGGCTTGTTCTAGCGTAGCTTCTTTTTGGTGATTGGTTTCCATACAGTATTGAGAATTCAGAGACAAAAGTAACGATTAATCGGATAGCATCTTTCAAATTTTCGCCTTAAATTTGTCACTTAAAACTTTCAAAAAATGAGTTACGACATCATTGTTGTGGGTAGCGGCCCAGGCGGATACGTCACCGCCATTCGCGCCTCTCAGTTAGGCCTTAAAACTGCAATTGTAGAAAAAGAATCTTTAGGCGGAGTATGCCTCAACTGGGGCTGTATCCCAACAAAAGCACTCATCAAGAGCGCCAATGTTTACGAATACCTCCAACACGCCGCTGACTACGGCATCAATGTCAAAGAGAGCAGCGCAGACTTCGGCGCTATGATCAAGCGCAGTCGCGATGTAGCCAACGGAATGTCGAATGGCATCCAATTCTTAATGAAGAAAAACAAAATCGATGTCCTTAAAGGCAACGGTGTCATCAAAGCAGGCAAAGCTGTCGAAGTGACAGACGAAAGCGGCAACAAAACCACCCACACCGCAGCCAAAGGCGTTATTATTGCAACAGGCTCGCGCTCACGCGAACTCCCTAACCTTCCACAAGACGGAACCAAAATCATTGGTTACCGCCAAGCCATGACCCTCCCAACTCAACCTAAAAAATTAGTAGTTGTAGGTTCAGGAGCTATCGGTGTTGAATTCGCCTATTTTTATAATGCCATCGGTACGGAAGTCACAATTGTAGAATACCTTCCTAACATCGTTCCTGTCGAAGACGAAGACGTTTCAAAACAACTCGAAAAATCCTTCAAAAAGGCAGGCATCAACATCCTTACCAATGCTTCGGTCGAATCTGTCGACACCAGCGGTAGCGGTTGTGTGGTGAGCATCAAAACAGCCAAAGGCGAAGAAAAAATCGAATGCGATGTCGTGCTTTCAGCAGCAGGTGTAGTGACCAACATCGAAAACATCGGCCTCGAAGAACTCGGAATTGTCGTAGATAAAGGCCGTATTTTGGTCAATGATTACTACCAAACCAACTTGCCAGGCTATTACGCCATTGGCGATGTAGTGCCAGGCCCAGCATTGGCTCACGTCGCTTCTGCAGAAGGTATCATTTGCGTTGAAAAAATTGCAGGTCACCACCCAGAGCCACTCAACTACGGCAATATCCCAGGTTGTACCTACTGCTCACCAGAGGTGGCAAGTGTCGGCTTGACCGAAAAAGCAGCCAAAGAAGCTGGCTACGAAATCAAAGTGGGTAAGTTCCCGTTCTCTGCATCAGGTAAAGCAAGCGCTGCCGGTGCCAAAGACGGTTTTGTCAAACTCATTTTTGATGCCAAATACGGCGAACTCCTCGGCGGCCACATGATTGGCGCCAACGTCACCGAAATGGTCGCAGAACTCGTTGCCGTTCGCAAATTAGAAACAACCGGCGAAGAACTCATCAAAACAGTTCACCCGCACCCAACTATGTCTGAAGCCATTATGGAAGCCGCAGCAGCAGCCTACGGCGAAGTGATCCACTTGTAAGATCTAATTTCTTGAATGAATAAAAAAGCGCCCTTGAGGCGCTTTTTTTATTGAGAAAAGTTAAAGACCCAACGCCTCGTAAATGTAATCAAAGGTAGAGAGGATGACAGGTTGGCCGTCGACAACTGCGATGTTGTGCTCGAAGTGGGCACTTGGTAGGCGGTCTGCGGTGACGATGGTCCATTTGTCGTCGAGGGTTTCGACTTTTTCGGTGCCCATGTTAATCATGGGTTCGATGGCGATGGTGAGGCCATTTTGAATTTTCTTGCCGCGGCCTCGGCGCCCGTAGTTGGGCACTTGTGGCTCTTCGTGTAGTTCTTTGCCTAAGCCGTGACCAACGAGGTCACGGACAACACCATAGCCGTGTGCTTCGGCGTGTTGCTGAATGGCAAAGCCGATGTCTTCTATGCGGTTGGCGGTATTGGCTTGTTCGATGCCTAGATAGAGGCATTCTTTAGTAACTTTACACAACTGTTTTTTCTCGTCGCTCACGTTACCTACTTCAAAAGTATAGGCGTGGTCGCCATAGTAGCCTTTGTAGAAAGAACCGCAGTCTACAGAAACGATGTCGCCATCTTGGATGGGCGTGTCGGTCGGCAAGCCGTGTACGACTTGTTCGTTGACAGAAATAAGGAGTGTGCTCGGGCAACCATAAAGCCCCTTGAAACCAGGAATGGCATTTTGGGTGCGGATATAGTCTTCGGCGATTTGATCCAAGAAACGCGGCGTTACACCTGGCTTCATGTGCTGAGCCACCAAACCTAAAGTGCGGCTGACAATTTGCGCAGCTTCGCGCATGATTTCAATTTCTTGGGGCGTTTTGTAACGGATCATGAATTTATCTAAAAGAGACATTAGGCAAAGTTACCAAGAAATTGCATGGTGTCAATGCCATCGGCGTAATCTGTAAGTTGCGGGCATTGCGCCGAACCAAAAGGGATGTAGTCTCGCCCAACAACACATTGAATTTGATGTTGGTTTTCTTCGAGATAGGTCACTACTTCATTTTGATCGTTGTAGCGCTGGTAATGCAATACGCTCAGTGGCGAATGCAAGTCTTTGCTTTCCTTCAGCAAGACAAAATTGTTGTCGAGGATCGGGACTTGATTCATGAGGTGAACCGCCTTATTGTAGTCGTAGTTATTGCCGTATTTTTTATGATTGATGACCTCAGCATAAGGTAAAATGGCTTCAAAAAAACGATTGAGTTCAAAGTTTTCGGGAATCCATAATTGCGTCACATTGCGGCAACCTCGGCCGTAATACTGAAAGATATCTTTGCCAAGTGCAGTGAGTTCTTCAGGTGTTTCAGTACCATTGAGTACGGCAATAGAAGTGCGGTGGCCTCTTAACAGATGAGGGCAATTAGCGAAATATTGCTTGAAATGCAGCATGCTGTTGTCAGAACCTGTGGCAATTACTGCATCAAATCCCTGAAGTTTGCCGCTAACAATAGTAATGCGTTCTTTTAATTGGGGTTCAAAGGAAGTAAGGATTTGGACCATAGCCGGCAGTAAACGCGCATCTTCACTACTGAGTTTAACCAGCGCCTTATGACCTGAGCAGAGCACACATAGAAAATCGTGAAAACCAACTAATGGAAGGTTGCCAGGTAAAATAAGTGCTACGGTTTGTGGTTGGTTTATATACGAATAAGACAAAAGCCATTGTTCTAGCCTTTCTATCTTTAACCAAAAAGAAATTTCCTTGAACGCGTTGCGAATGACCTCCTCGGTAAACCAACCGTTATAATGTTGCTCTCTTTGGATAAGCGTTTTTAAAGACTCAAAATGTTCCTCAGTACAAAATATGGGCTTATGGTTGTCATTGGCAATAGCTTTTAAAACAGTACCGAGCATTGCAAACGCATAGATGATTTGTTTTCTTTCCACGGTGCAAAAGTACACTTTTCAATTTTTTTTGTGGGCTAGCGCACAAAAGAATCGCTCAGTCGTTGTTATATTTGCATAAAAAAATTGACTTATGGCCATCACGATCACCGACGAATGCATTAATTGTGGCGCTTGCGAGCCCGAGTGTCCTAACAATGCCATTTACGAAGGCGGCGCCGAATGGAAATTCGCCGACGGCACAAGCCTTAAAGGCCTCATTCAAACACTAGACGGCGAAGAAATACAAGCAGACCACGCCTTTGAACCAGTAAACATGGACGTTTACTACATCGCGCACGAAAAATGCACCGAATGTGTTGGCTTCCACGACGAACCGCAATGTAGACTGCTGTGTAGACGACCCCGACTACCGCGAATCCGAAGACGAATTGCTCGCTAAAAAGAATTTCATGCACTTGTAAGGTGTTGAGAAGCTTACTCTTTACGCTCCTTTTTATTCTCGCAAATACTGCGCTGCACGCCGATAATGGTCGTGTAGTACACCTGGCATGGTCAGAGAACAGCGACGGCAGCATTCAAAATGCCGACAACGCAGCCCATGGTCTTTATTTTTTAGAACAACGCAATCAATTTCTCAACTACAAAGACCCCAACAATCCGTTTTTCAAAATTCGCTTTTCTTGGCTCGGCATCGACTGGACAATCGTACATTTCATTGCCTTGCTTCTCACGATCATTCTTCAAATACTCACTTTCAAACGCATCAACGCCCGGATGGCCGAAAGTCGTTTTTTCAGGCGTTGGTCTTATCGTTTTCTAAAGCTCTTTTTATGGGGCGCTGTAATTGCAGGCAATGCTGTAGCTGTATGGGCCATCGATTTCTACAACACCGAAATCCATTTTCGTTTTCATCAACTGACCGACTTCAAAAATGCAACAGTTGCTCGCCTAGACAAAGGCCGCAATGACCGCACTTACTTCCTTCCCAAAGAAAGCACACGTATCCGTTTTCAATTGTATCGAAAAAACGACAACAAATGGCACACCCAAAGAGCATTAGCGATTTTGTATTTTGAACAAGATGAAGCAGGAGCCTTACACTACAAATACGACAAAAGATCCTTCAAATTACATCCTGATTCCTTGCGCAACAAAGCCAAAGAACAACTGATCGTTATTCGTCAAAACAGACCTAACGGGCCCGACACCAACCTACTCTTTCAAATTCAAAACCGTCAAATTGTGCCCTATCAGCACAAAAAAGACCGTGCACAACGCATTTTGTTATTCGTCAATGGCTACCGTCCTGTTTCAGCTGAGCAAGACCCTGAAAAAGCGCTACAGGCCATCAATAGCAAAGGTCTTGAACGACCTAGATCCAAGAATATCATTTACAGCGCTGACATTTTCGGATATTGGCCACAAGAAAAGTTCATTGCAGGAGTACAAGCGAGGTTTACACCCAACCGAACTTTATTTGCCGATGGCCACCACAGTGTTAACACCTCCAATCATGGTTCCTTGTTGAAATTTGTGAGTAGTGCGGCGCTTTATCCAAA
>JBIIBL010000108.1:0-5043 GCA_044239425.1 Crocinitomicaceae bacterium
ATTCACCTGATCTGTCACTAATTGGTAATTCTGCACTGCAAGTGTTTGACCAGGTGCGCTCAACTCAAATTTCTTTAGGCCATCGACATAAGCCTGAATAAACGTCGGGTTGTTCATAGGATTGTAGCGACCATCAAAACGGTGCCCACCAACAAGATAGTACTGCGATCCAATTTTACCCATATTGCCGCCTGTTACTGCAAATCTTTCGTCTTGGAGCTGCTCAAAATATGGAGTTAGCGTAGTGTTGGCCAAAATAGCTCCAATCAAACCATCTAAATCAATGCGCGTTAAATATGGAAAGGTAATGTGGTCATTAGCCGAATTACTGTAGGCATAACCCCCTGCTAAAATCAACGAATTACCATCTTGGTAAAAATTCATGTTGGTGCTTTGCAATTGTTCTTGTAACGACACGCTTAAGTCCGTTAAGGTCCTAGACCAATATTGCTTGGTTTGCAGATCCAGTACCTGTAAGATTTGGTTATTGAGACTCGCCGGAAAAGCATTAAAGGGTTGGCGCGCATGGATGCCTTCGGGCCTTCCGCCAATCAACACAACCTTACCATTGCGCTGCCCGTAGGCAAATGAATGCAAACCATCGAAGCCTGCAATGGAGTCTGCTTTGAGGACAACTTCAAAGGGAAAATTGCTGGTTTGGGCATGTGTATCGAGAAAAAATGCAACCGTAAAAAGAAACAAAAACAGAGCTAATTTAATTTTCATCTTATTGATTTTAAATAACATAAATATAATAACCTCTATTTTTAATTTAATAGTAAAGACGCAAGAATACTACTGTTTTATTCGAACTTGTAAGGCACACCCGTTACTTGCGTCAGGAGTGTTTGAGGCGCATCGAGTACTTTGGCGTTTCCTTGTGGAGTTGGAGTCACTACCTTGTGTGTTGTTAGGTAACTCTCCATCACTTTGTGAAGGGTGTGAGGGGTGTTGTGTGCGTTTTGAACCCCTTTGATCCGGCAAAGCATATCTTCGGGATCGCCATCGCGCTCACAGGCTAAAATGCTATAGGTTTTGCTGCGGTCGAGTGCTTGGCCACCAACTGTTGCTTTTTGAACGCGCTTTCCTTGTTCGGCAAAAGCCAAGAACTCAACTTCCATGCCCTTGAACTTAATGACCCAACCACCAAAGCGCTTAGACGCATCTTTGGCAAATACATTATTGAGTTCCTTTTCTAACCAGTCGGCAATTTGCTGACCTGTCACCTCTGCAGTGCGCACGGTAGAATCTACAGGTAGCATGTCAAAAATGAAGCCTTTGGTAATAGGAATGTCGCCGGTATGATCGGGAGTAGTGCGCGGCGGGCAAAAACGAAAACCATTAGACAACACGATATCGATTTCGGGAAACTTCCAATCCAAGGCATTTAAGATCATGGTGTCAATTGGATTTTCCACCACAAAATAACGGTAAAGCGGGATGGTGCTATACCCTACTACCCTATTGATCTCAGCCGCAAAAGTAGCTTCGTTAGACTTTAAAACCGCCTGCATTTGAGCGTCGGGCTTGAGCGATGGCGCTTTTACTTCTAGTAATTCATAGCGCTCGGCAGTCATTTTGCCATTTTCGAAATCGAGTTCTAAAGACCCAACAAACGAACCGAAAGCCCCGGGCTCGACTACTTTTGAATAGGTACATTGAATAGGCTTGCGAACGCGCTCGTGGGTGTCTCCACCAAAAATGTAATCTACGCCTTTGCATGATGGGTCGTTGGCCAAAGCAATTTGCTGAGATAAACCAAGATGTGCCAGCATAATGACAACCGCACACTGCTCTTGGTTGCGCAAGACATCTACGTAATGAGCTAAATTTTCTTCGGGCTTCGTATAGATAATCCCTTTGCTATAATTAGGGCTTTGACGCAGTGGAACTAAAGGATCGGTATAACCCAAGAAACCAATCTTGATGCCTTCGTGTTCCCAGATATGATAAGGCTGAAAGATGAGCTCACCTTTTTGCCCATTGCCTAAGTCATGGTACATGTTTGTGCACACTTTAGGCGCGCGCAGCGCGCCCATGAGTTGCTGCATTTTTTGCTTTCCATAAATGACCTCCCAGTTGCCCGGCAAATACAAATGGTAGTCCATGGCATTCAAGATAGGCACAAAAGCTTGCCCGGTGGTTTCCACGCTCAATTGCGAACCTTGGAACATGTCACCGGTGTCTACCAAAAATGTATTTGGATTCTTCTTCTTGAGCTGCTTTAAAAATGTCTGCAATTCGGCGTAACCTCCAGTCTTTCTGAAAACTGCTTTGTCGTTTTCCCAGAAGAGTTCGTCGTGCGGATAAATCTGGCAATGCACATCGGTGGTTTGCAAGAGTTGCAGGGTGATTTTTCCGTCTTTCTTTATTTCAGCAAGTGAGTTATTGTTTAAATCACTATAAGTTCCATCCGAATTTTGCTGCGCCAATAAATTAGGGGCCAGTAAAGAACCCAAACCTGCTGTACCTAGTGTTTTCAGGAAGTTTCTTCTTTGTTGTGGTTTCATAGTATAGTTGTGTGGTTAGAGGTTCTAAAATGAAAGTAAGGACTTAATGCGCACTTGTGCCTGGAAATGCTAATTCTTTGATAATGATATAAATGCCCATGACCAATACAAACCAACCAAAGCCTTTTTTAAGGGCAGCGCCATCCACTTTCTTTGACAGCTGATTGCCGATAAAAATACCCACAACAGCTAATGCCGTTACCACAGACAAGAGTGTCCAATCCATTTTATCGGCGTTTTCCATGACATCCCCAGTAAAACCGATCAGAGATTTAGCGGCAATGATCAATAAACTAGTACCAACTGCTTGCTTCATAGGCAACTTACTGAGCATTACAAGGGCCGGGATAATTAAAAATCCGCCACCCGCACCTACAAGACCTGTAAGCACCCCTACAACCGCTCCCTCGAGCAAAATCATGGGGTAATTAAACACGCGCGGTTCATCAGTTGCTTGCTCTTCTTTTTTCTTATCACGGATCATAGAAACGGAAGCTGCTACCATGAGTATTGCAAATAAAATCATCATGGCAAGTGCTTTGGTCACTGAAACACCAGCTATTTCAAAAAGAGTTGCCGGGATGGCCGGAACCAATACTTTACGAGTCACGAAAACCGCGATAATGGATGGAACACCAAAAACCAGTGCTGTTTTGAGATCGATCATGCCCGCTTTATATTTAGGAAAGGCACCAACCAAGCTACTGAGACCAACAATAAATAAGGAATAGGCCGTTGCCAAAACAGGGTCGACATTAAATAGGTAAACAAGTACTGGAACAGTCAGAATAGAACCGCCACCGCCAATAAGACCAAGTGAAATGCCAATAAGGGTACTGGCTAGTAAACCAAAAATAGTAAGTAGATCAAAAGTCATATGAAAAGTTAAAAGTGATAATTTAAAACAAAATTGGTCAGTAATAAATTGACCTTATTGAATTGATATTTTGGATTGTTATAAGTATTCCCGACACCGTATTTACAAACAAACAACAACTGCCCTTCAAGACCATGCATGAGTTTTTCTAATTTAACGCGCAGGTCTAGGTTGGCTTGCAGGTAACTAGGCATTCCGTATTTGTTGAGTGCAAAATCTTTGACGTCTGGCAATTGAAAGTACCCGAAAGAAAAGCCCGATTTGCGCCAAATAGACGTTGGCTCTTGATTTTCTACCTTGAATGCAAAAGCATGCACATCGCCAAACCCTTCATTGCGCTCACGCGGCATAAATGTAAAAAATGGATCTCTACCCCATTCGCGCGGGAATAAATAGCGTCCTTCTGCCGTAATTCGGTTATAATTCAAGGAATAATGCCATTTAGCAAACTCGAGCTCGGAACGAAAACCAAAGGTCAAGGACTTAGAACCTCTTGCCATATACGTCTTGGAATGATCCTCATGTCCGCCGTCTGCGAGCGCCCACTGCCGTAGCAATTGCGCACCATTTTGCCATTTCAAGTGCTTGAACTTGGAATGATGCATCACTTGATGAAAAGTACTATTGAATAAACTGGGCAAATGGTAATCCCAGGCTTGGTATTCAAGATTTTGAAGAGGTTTCCAAGTAAAAGAAGCGACCGCTACAAAAGGCAATTCGAGATTCCCTTTGAAATTGGAAGGTGTACCGTCTGGATTGACGCCTTGGCTATACAAACCAATAGATTCAGCACCCCTATACCATTTGGTTGTACTCCTTGGTGAAATTGATGTCAGCAAACCTCCTTGAAATCGCCATTTTTTGCTAAGTTGCTGATCTAGCCACAATCCTTCCACACCTGTTCCTCGCATTCGACCATCTTGAATATTAATTAATGGTGTATTGATGAGCTGCTTGCCTAGGATCAGATGGCCTTTTTTCAGATTGTACTTCAAATACAATTCTTCCAAGCGATCCATATCTTCATGATTGTCGGGATTTTCGACGTCGAACAAACCGATTTCATACCTGCTCAAAGCACCAGTTAAGGGATCTGGATCGTGCAATTGAGACGAGCCAATATTGAAAAAATAAAAGCCGCTCACGGCAAATTGAAAGTGGTGAAAAGAATTGGTTTCAAAGCGTAAGCCACCTCCTATTGCATTGGCGTAGTAATCTGAAAGCGCACCTTCATTTGTTGTTTGACTAAAGAAATAGCGGAAATGACCAGCTGTTGTGCCTGTTTTAAAGGCATACAGCAAAGAAGTAGAGTCCATGACATCTTGCGGCTTGCCCTTCCACATGATGGGCTGGTCGTAGAGCTCATGGTGCTGGGCCCAAGTTGGAACTACTGTATAAAACAACAGTATAGTGAAATTGAATAAGAAGGTAATAACTTTGAATTTCATACTACTTTTTTGCCTTTTTCATGGCCGTAAATGGGCCATATTTATGCTGTAGTTCAGAAAATTGATCGGCGTAAGGTCCAAATGGGTGATCCATTGGTTTTTTAGAAATATCTGGCCAATCTTTCGGCGTTGGTTTGTGTGGCCTTGGCTTGCTTTCAATGTATGCGGCAACATCCCAGGCGTCTTCGTCGCTCAATTCTGGCGCATC
>JBIIBL010000110.1:0-4853 GCA_044239425.1 Crocinitomicaceae bacterium
TAAAGAAAGTTGAATGGACAGAAGCCCTACAAATTCTGCACGGTGAAAGCCACCAATGGAATGCTCCTGCCGGTTTTTACTATATTCACTTCGAAGACCAACCCATTGCAATGGTCAAGCAAATCGGGCAACGCTTCAACAACCTGCACCCCACTGAATGGCGCATCAGGCACCTTCCTAAATAAAACAAATGGACGCGCAAACAGCATATCAAAAACTATACACCTACACAAGCCAACGTGTGCCGCTCTCCACTGCGGACTTCGAGCTCATGAAGCAATATTACCACCTCAGAAAGGTTTCAAAGAAGGATTTTTTTCTCAAAGAAGGCACGAGAAATTTCCTGCAAGGCTTTGTGGTCGACGGTACTTTGCGCGTCTTCTACACCGACACCAAAGGAAGTGAGCACGTACTTTACTTTGCCTTTGCCGATTGGTGGGTGGGCGATTTATCAGCCTTTCATTTTGACGACGCCGCCACGCTCAATGTACAAGCTTTAGAAGAAAGTTATATTTTAGAAATTGGCAAAGAAGACCTAGAATATCTTTTTGAGCAAATCCCGGCTTTAGAGCGTTTGTTTAGAATTATGGCCCAACGCACTTTAGCTGTCTTGCAAAAACGCTTCCTCATGACCGTCTCTGCGCATGCCGAAGAACGCTACCAAGAGTTACTGCAACGTCACCCCGGTATAGAGCAAATTGTAGCCCAACATCAAATCGCATCTTACCTAGGTATCTTGCCAGAAAGCCTGAGCCGCATGAAAAAAAAGCTGCTCTCTGCGAAGTAGCACGAATTAACGTTGCAAATTGACGGCATTCATTGTATCTTCGCCAACCAATATTCAAATCATGAAACAATTCAAACGTATTACACTTGCCCTCTTCTTATTTGTAGGGATTTTTGTCCGTGCCGATGAAGGCATGTGGTTTTTGATGTTTATCGATCGCCTGAACCACCGCGACATGCAAAAAATGGGTCTTCAGCTCACAGCCGAAGAAATTTATAGCATCAACAATTCTTCTTTGAAAGATGCAGTTGTGCAATTCAATGGCGGCTGTACGGCGGAACTCATCTCAAAAGACGGTCTGCTACTCACCAACCACCACTGTGGATTCGATGCAATTGCCGAACTCTCTACCCCTGAGCACGACTACCTTACCAACGGTTTTTGGGCAGCAGACCGCAGCCAAGAGCTCAAGCCAAAATCTTTGTATGTACGCTTCTTTGTGCGCATGGACGACTGCACCAAACGCATCATGTCTAAAGTATCTGACAATATGACCGAAGCCGAGCGCGACAAAATCATCAAAGATGAAATCGCACTCATCGAAAAAGAAAACAGCGAAGGCGGCAAATATGTCGTTTCTGTGCGTTCGTTCTTTCAAGGAAACGAATTCTACTTCTTTGTTTACCAAGATTTTAAAGATGTTCGTTTGGTTGGTACCCCACCAAACAGCATTGGTAAATTCGGTGGCGACACCGACAACTGGGAATGGCCACGCCACACCGGTGACTTCAGTATGTTCCGCGTTTACGCAGATGCTAACGGCAACCCAGCCGATTTCAGTACCACCAACCTTCCTTTACACCCAAAACACCACTTGCCAATCAACTTAAATGGTGTCAAAGAAGGCGACTTCGCCATGATCATGGGCTACCCAGGCCGCACCAACCGCTGGTTGCCAGCTGGTGGCATCGATCAAAACGTGAAATACGCATACCCTGCTTGGGTTGAAGCCTCCAAAACAGCCATGGACGCCATGAAAGTTTACATGGATAAAGACGACAACGTTCGTTTGAACTATGCTTCTAAATATGCCCGCACCGCCAACTACTGGAAAAACCGCCAAGGCATGATCGACGCCTTGACCAAATTCCAAACTGCCGCTGCGAAAGCTAAAAACGAAGCCAAATTCGACGCTTGGGCCAACAAACCTGAAAACAAAGCTAAATACGGATCAGTGGTAACGACGCTCAACAATTTTTACAGCGCTACCAACGATAAATCACGACACGACAATTATTTATCTATACTCTTCAGAAACTCCGAATATGCAGCCATTTCTCGTGGCATGGGTGCCCAACTCATGGCCTACGCCAAAGCCGACGCAACCAAAAGAGCTGCCATGAAAGCCGACCTCGTTGCAGCGATCAATGAGTTTTTCGAAACTACGTACGGGCCAACTGAAATGGAAATCCTCATCAACGGACTCAATCTTTACGCTGCAAAAGCCAATTACGAACTTGCAAATGGCGTTGCTGCCATGTATGCCGACGGCTCTACAGCCAACGAAGTACGTGCTATGTGCGCTATGTCTATCCTTGTTTCTAGAAACGGCATGTTGGCTTTCTTAGAAGCACCAAGCGAAGGACAACTCACTAACGACCCACTTTACAAGTTGTCTAGCGATATCCTAGCACAACTCATGAAGCGCTCAGACGAACTCACCAAACTTACCGACGACTACAACCGTGCTTACCGCCTACTTGTTGCAGGTCTAAGAGAGTCTGGTATGAGTACAATTTTGTACCCAGATGCAAACAGCACTTTGCGTTTAACTTACGGAAAAGTAAGCGCGCTTCCAGCCGACAAACGCAACGACGCTAAAATCAATAACTACACAACACTCCAAGGCACCATTAACAAATACAAGCCAAACGACGAAGAATTCGATTTGCCTAAGCGCTTGATCGAACTCAATGAGAAAAAAGACTTCGGCCGTTACGCAGACAAAGCAGGCTATATGCCAGTCAACTTCCTTACCAACAACGACATTACCGGTGGCAACTCAGGTTCACCAGTTTTGAATGGCAAAGGAGAACTCATTGGCTTGGCATTTGACGGCAACATCGAAGCCATGGCCGGCGACGTCATCTTCGACAACAAATTACAAAAAACCATCAACGTAGATATCCGTTACGTCTTGTTCATCATCGACAAATATGCCGGTGCTAAACACATCGTAGACGAAATGACCATCGTTGAATAAAACATTGCAAGTTGGTGCTTCCAACTAGCTTGTAAGGAAAAGGCCTCTTCGGGGGCCTTTTTTTTTGCGCAAAGGTTTTTAAGAACTGTAGAATGAAAGCACTTTTTCAAATTCCTCGAAAGCTAACTTCTGGTCAAAAACACAAGAACCTATTTGAGACAGCATACACATAAGCACCTCACTATTATCGTTCTTTTTATCTTGCTGCATGAGTGCCCAAAGGCCTGCTGCATCTTTTGGGATTTGGAGCGTGTAGATACTTTTGATCTTTGTTTCAATCGATAGAAATTCTTCTTTTGTCAAGGAAGATAGCTCGACTGAAAGATGGCTTTCCAACAAGAGACCAATTGCGACAGCGTGTCCGTGTGAGAGCGCAGTTTCGGTATTTAAATAATAGGATTCTAGTGCATGCCCTATGGTATGTCCAAAATTCAGGATTTTGCGCAATCCTGTTTCAGTTGGGTCTTGCGCAACGATTTCAACTTTGATTTGAACGCCTTGTTGAATGGTTTCAGAGCGGAGTTCATTTTGAATATCTTGAATATTAGAAAGGTCTTGCCATAACTGTCCATCAGAAATGAGGGCATGCTTGAGTAGTTCGGCAAAGCCGTTGGCCCACTCTTGGCTTGGTAAAGTATGCAAGAAACCGGTGTCTATATAGGTGAAATACGCTGCTGAAAAGGTGCCAATTTGATTTTTATAGCCGGCAAAATCGATGCCTGTTTTGCCACCAACCGCTGCATCGACCATACCAAGTAGACTTGTCGGCACATTAATAAAGGCCAGGCCGCGTTTGTAAACCGATGCCACAAAGCCGCCAAGGTCTGTCACCATGCCGCCTCCTAAATTGATCAGGAGGTCGTGGCGACCAAAACCTGCTTCTGTGAGGGTTTCCCAGACCTGAAAACAAACTTCGAGCACTTTGTTTTCTTCGCCTGCAGGTAGCATAATGACCTCAGCTTCGGCTAAAGCTTCAAAGCCTGTTATTAAAAACTCCAGACAGTGGTCGTGGGTGTTTTCATCGACGAGAATAGCAATTTTTCTAGACGCAAACGTTGCCAGAACTGAAGAAAAACTAGAGTTAAGAAGTGGGCCCCATTCAATTGGACTCAGCTGTTCTGAAAAAGAAGCCGTATGCATGGTTCAAATTTACGAAAAGACCTTAATTTTGGTGCATGATTTCTTTCGACAACACCGAAATTGCCTTTCGTTCCAAAAACAAACAAGACCTCCAACGCGCTTATTTGTTATTCAAGATCATTGGTGCGCCAAGCATCGTTAAAATTGGGAAGGTGCTCACTCCGCTCGCGCTTCAAATGCGCCTACCGATCAAAGGCCTCATCAAAAGCACTATTTTCAAGCAATTTTGCGGCGGCGAAACCATCAATGAGTGCGATCCCGCTATTAGCAGTTTGCATACTTTTGGCATTGGCACCATCCTAGATTACTCTGTTGAAGGTAAAACCAAAGAAGAAGACTTCGAGCAAACCACCCAAATCATCATTCAAACAATAGAAAAATCAGCCACCGACAAACGCATTCCGTTTGCTGTATTTAAAGTCACCGGTATCGGACAACACCACCTGCTAGAATTGGTTTCTGAACAAATCAGGGCTAACCGTAAAGAAGTTGTATTCAGGCCCTTTACCACCCAAGAAAACGAACAAATACAGGCCATTATTGACCGCATTGGCCGCATTTGTGCTGCAGCGGCCAAACACCAAACGCGCTTGTTTATTGACGCCGAAGAAACCTGGATCCAAACAGCAATTGACCAATGGACCTTCGACATGATGTGCAAGTACAACAAAGATGCTTGTATTGTGTACAACACGATTCAGATGTACCGGCATGATCGCTTGG
>JBIIBL010000057.1:0-14120 GCA_044239425.1 Crocinitomicaceae bacterium
AGTGAATTGGAACGCGCCAAAGAAGCAGGGATTCAATACGGTGTAAAGTTAGTGCGCGGTGCCTACATGGAAAAAGAACGTGCAAGAGCGCTTTCTATGAGCTACCCCTCACCTATTCAGCCCGACAAAGCAAGTACAGACAAAGATTACGATGCAGCGCTTAACTTCTTAGTGGCGAACAAAAATGTTTTCTCGATTTGCGCGGGCACGCACAATGAAAACAGCTCGATGTATCTCGCTACACTGCTGCATCAAGAACAAGTGGATCCTAAAGATCCTAAGTTTTATTTTGCACAGCTTTTAGGGATGTCTGACCATATTTCCTACAATTTGTCTGATGCGGGCTATCAAGTGGCTAAATACGTACCTTTTGGCCCAGTCAACGAAGTATTGCCTTATTTGCTCAGACGCGCCGACGAAAACACATCTGTGGCTGGCCAAACCAGCCGTGAGCTAGGGCTCATCATCAAAGAAAAAGCCAGAAGAAAAGCTTAGTTTTTGACTACTGGGTAAGTTTTACCATCTATTCGAACGAAATAAACGCCCTGAGGCCAATGACCTAAATTAATAGTTTGGGATGGCGTCATGGTTTCTCGCTGCAGTAAATTACCCATTGCATCTTGAATCTCAATCAATTTAGGCATGGATCCCGACCAACCAAAATGCAACACAGCTTCAACCGGGTTCGGAAACATCAGTACCTCACTGCCTTCAAATATCGGACTCAAACCCACCAATTGTTGGGTCGTAAAAACGGTGTCGGTCTGCACATAGGCCGAACCATTGCCATTCACTTTCAAAACAAATACGTTGCTGCCACCGTTGAGCTGGTTTTGACCGTCAACGATGACGGAATTATAGCCTGTCGCAATAAAGCCACCGTCTAAAGTTGGGCGGATGTTTCCGATGTAGTCGTAACCTTGGTTGATAACCATGGTATAAGGCAAGCCTAGCCAATAACCAAACAGCGCATCAACGTAACCAAAATTTAGATCAAAGAATTCAGAAAACGTGCTGTCGTTCTGAACTTGAATTCCATATATGGATCGATCTTGTGGTGTTAGATAAGCAATTTGTTTACATTTATCATCTGAAAGAAAAGTACCGTCTTGAGGTGCATTTTGATTAATGACTTGACCGTCAATCGATATGGAACCTGAAAAAACATTGTGGTTTTCAGATGTAAAAGCATGATTTCCCGCAAACTGAATTCCAAATGGTGTTTGAGTAAGATCTGATACCGAAAAATCACCACTCAGGTGTCCCAAAGTATCAAACCATTGAACATTGCCTTGATCGTTTATTTGCATGACAAAACCTTTGGTAGCGCTTGAATCGGCAACATACCACTCCCCACCTACAACATATAAACTATCCGAAACACGAATGACGCTATTGGCGCGGTCTGCACCAGCTGTTCCGAGGGTTTTTGTCCAGAGTGTGTCGCCGTTTTTATCAAGACGCATGAGTAGTACGTCGGCCTCGGCACCTAAAGTGGCTTGCCTTTCACCAACAAGCACAAAACCGGTGTCTTTGGTTTGGACGCCATCGTGGATGCGCTCCCAGGCTGGGTTTTGATAGGTTCTGATCCATTGTTGGTTGCCCGCAAGATCGGTGAAGATGAGCATGGGGTCGTAGTTGCCATTACTCCAAGAATTCGACATACCGGCTAGGTAGTAACCCATTCCTGGCCGATGAAAAACGCGTTTGACTTCTTCGCTTTCTTGGGCACCATAGGCCTGACTCCAAACATAAGCACCAACAGAATCGATTTTCATGAGAAAGCCTTGGGCATTTGCTTCCCAACTGCCGCTGCTTCCGGCGACAAGAAAGGTAGAATCTGGCAAGGCTAGCACATCTTCGCCTTTGTCAAAACCGCTGCCTGAATACAGTTTGTAAAAGCGCGACTGCGCGCTGACTATTTGTACAAATAACAAAAAACTGAGGATACTTAAAAATCGCATCGGAACTGAAGATAAAGTGAAGCTCCATTTTGAAGCGCAATGTTATCTGAGCGCAACAAAAGCTGTGAACGCTTGAAATTAAAAGCGGAATAAGCCTGCACACGCAAACCACCAAAGCCGCCGTATGCCATACCAAGACCCGTTTGCCAAGCTTTTTTAACCTTGTAATGTGCGCCTGCGTAAATAAGTGGTGTGTAGGTTTGTCGCAGCATAAACTGAGCGCCGTAGTAAGCATCTAAACGCTGCGGGCTATCCCAGTTGATGACCTTCGCCAATTGAAACTGTGCGGGTAGTAAAATCCAACTGCTTACGGTGCTTTTTTGGTAACCTAAAGAATCTAAAAAACCATTCATAAGTGTATTTACACTGGCTTGCTGCCATTGCGCAAAAGAAAAACCGGCATATTGAAAGCTACCAGAAAGGTTATATTGTGTAGTTTGTATACTGCGTGCTACACCAAAGTTTTGGACAAGGAATTGAAATTGTTGTTCGGTTTCTTCGTTTTCTGCCGAACCAAATCGGTAGTCGAGGTCAAAAGCCACACCATAGGCGGTGGGGGAAGACCCACTAAATTGGGCTTGACCTTGAAGCGCGAGGTCTATTTGGGCACTTGAAGGGTATTGCAACCATGTTCCTTTCTGAAGCGCGGCTGCGATATGATTTTGAACGGCCACAAAATGAACAAGGAACGAAGATTGCGTAGTGGTGTTCACCAAGCCAATTCCTATCTTAGCAAACGTAGTGGCCTCTACCCTAAGGTTGCTTATATCGAGGGTATCGCCCATGTAAGGTAAGCCACCCTGAAAAACCAAACCAAAAAGATCTTTGGAAAATTGGATGCCACCATATTGTTGAATGCCTGCTCCCAGCACCCAACGGTATCCGGAGCCCCATTTCTTTGAATCTTTAGAAACTACCCATGGAGTTTGCCATTGGGCATTGAAACCCATTTGAAGTCCGAAGGCGTTGCGGGCGCTGAGTTTGGTGAGCGATTGACTGATTTGACTAGAGTCTATGAGGCCTCCATAAAAAAAAGCATCGGGAATTTGCCTGCGCACGCCCGTGCTGTTGTAATGGCCGTAGGTGTCTAGTACGATGGTTTGCTGGGCCTGTGCAAATTGAGTTACTGCCAAAAAGAGGATGAACAAATAGCGCATTAGGGTCTGAGTTGAGTTTGCAATTGCATTTGAACTTGCAAAGCCAAAAAGGCATTCGCTTGAATAGACTGCTGGACCGCCAAGCCAGTAGTTGGATCTGTGGTGGCAAAAGCTGCACTTACGGCCACTTGATTGAGGTCTTGGAGGTCGGCCACCAAAGCAGGTGGCAACACAATTTTAATTTTACTTTTCTTTTTGAGCAAGCCGTCTTGTGGGTCAATTTGACCTAAGGCGGCTGACGCTAATTGGGCATCGGCAACAACCGTATGCATAATTTGGCCATCTTTCATAAAATACAAAACGATATCGCAAGCTACTGGAAAAGCATTGGTAGCGTCGAGCAGAAGCGTTGCGCCAGTAACGTGTGTTTTGTTGAGGTCTTGTGCAAGATCGAGCGCAAAGGTGTCTTGAAGCGTGAGGGCATCGGCATTGAGCGCCATTGGCATTTGTGCGCTTACTTTCAGACGCAGGCGGCTATTTGCAAATGCTTCATCGTGCCCCGCAGAGGTGTTGCCCCAAGGGTTGGGTTGCAATTGGTAAGCAATATTTTGATAAGCGCCGAGGTTTTCGATGTAATTTTTGATATTGCTATTGTTGGCATCAAAATGAAGGACGAGTGAACTTGGCTGTAGGGTGTTCCAGGAGCCTATTGCGGGTGCTAAGAACATGCTAGGACCAATACTCGGTGCATTTAAAGAAATGGTCTGCCCTTGGGTGTTGGTGGCGTTCATTTGCTCGATTTGAGCGCGCACAGCCATTTTAAAACCATTTTCAACTTGCAGATCGAGGCTCAGATCTGGCAAAGAAAGCGATCCGTTCGTGATTTTGTTAAGGTAAGGAAGGGTGAATTGTTGTTGCTCGGCAAGGAGCGTAGAACCAAAGTAACCTTTGGCGTAGTCGAAGCGCAAGTTTTTGAAGGAAGCTTCGTACTTAAAAACTTGATTGTTGTAAATGGAAACCGTCTGGCCATTCGGATCGGTTTTTAGGGTGAGTTTGGATTGTATTTTATTGAATTCTAGGCCTTGTTGTCCGCTGAGGTCTATTTCGTAGCCGCTTAAGTTAATTATTTCTGAGGCAATTGTTGGATTTTGAACGCTGCCTGCTGCAGCTGTGTAGTTTTGTATAAAAACCTGACCATTTTGACTTACGCCAGGCAGTTCAATTTGATAGAGAACTGCTGTATTGAGCGGATTGTAGACCTTAATTTCAATTTGACCACTTTGCACGCGCACCTTCTTGAGTTGGATGTCGCCGAGGTCTAGCGCATGGGTTTTGACGCTGTTGACAAAAGTAAAGCCCGGGGATACATTGCTGACCGTAAAATTGGCTTGGTATTGCTGTGAAATAGTGGTGTCCGGAATTTTGACCAGATCTGATAACCCGAGATCGAGCAAAGTGCGACTCAGGTCGATATTGATTTGAGAGGCGCTAATACTGAGCGTAGAGTCGTTGTATAAATTGGACAAAGAAAGGGTGTCGGTCAGTATGGGCACTACCCAATCTGAGTGCCAACGCGTGGCTTCTTTCTTACAGGAAGAAAAAAGTATCGCCATTGAAGCAAGAAATAGAAGCAAACGCATTTTAAACATTTTCGATGATTGCGGCGTAGCCTTGGCCCACACCAATGCACATAGTAACAAGTGCATAACGTTTGTTGCTGCGTTTGAGTTGTCTTGCTGCGGTCAATAACAAGCGTGCGCCTGACATGCCGAGCGGGTGCCCAAGGGAAATGGCACCGCCGTTCGGATTGATGCGCGCATCGCGGTCTTGCAGACCCAAGGCGCGCGTACAAGCCAAAACTTGCGCCGCAAATGCTTCGTTGATCTCGATGAGGTCCATCTGATCCAAAGTAAGACCAGCGCGTTCCAATGCTTTTTGGCTTGCCGGTACTGGGCCAATGCCCATGATGCGGGGCTCTACACCAGCCACTGCTGCTGAAATGATTTTGGCCATTGGTTGGAGCTGATGCGTGCGCACACCTTCTTCGTTGGCCAACAACAACGCAGCAGCGCCATCGTTGAGCCCAGAGGCATTGCCCGCCGTGACGCTACCTTCTTTTTTAAAGGCCGGACGCAAATTGGAAAGCGTTTCTATGGTGGTATTGGCACGCGAAAACTCATCTTTATCGAATACCATGGCCTCCCCTCTTTTCTGAGGAATAGCGATAGGTAAAATTTCTTCTGTGTAGTAGCCTGCAGACTGAGCGATAGCGGTTTTTTCTTGACTCCAGCAAGCAAAAGCATCTTGATCTGCGCGAGAGATGTTGTAGTGTGCAGCTAAATTTTCGGCGGTCATGCCCATGCTGTCTACGCCGTACAGCGCTTCCATTTGCGGATTGATAAAGCGCCAACCAAAGCTGGAGTCGAACATTTGGGCATCGCGGCCAAATGCAGCTGAGGTTTTTGAAATGACCCAAGGGCCGCGCGTCATGTGCTCTACGCCGCCAACTACATAGACATTACCATCGCCAGAGCGCAGTGCGCGGGTGGCGTTGATGGCAGCTGCCAAACCAGAAGCACAAAGGCGGTTGATGGTTTCACCCGGCACTTCTATTGGGTAGCCCGCTAAAAGCGAAGCCATTCGGGCTACATTTCGGTTGTCTTCACCGGCCTGATTGGCACAGCCAAGTAGTACGTCTTCAATGCTTTTTGGATCGAGGTTCGGATGGCGTTCGAGCAAACCTGCCAAAACTTTTGCAGCCAAATCATCGGCACGCAGGGTTGCTAAGCTTCCGCCGAAATTGCCAATAGCACTGCGGATTCCGTCAATTAAATATACTTCTTGAGACATCGTTTTCATTTTGCTATTCAAAGATAAAATAAAATGTGCCGTCGGCAAGAATTCACCAATTTTAGTTATGTTCGCATTCATGGAAAATACGCATTGCCCTATCTGTCATTTTTCGGATACCAAACCCATTTTTGACAACACGCTTTTAAAGTGTCAAAACTGCGGCCACGGCTGGGCCAATCTCCAACTAGACCACGCCTATTTACAACAACTTTACGCCGAAAATTATTTCAAAGGTGAGGAATACGCAGATTACTTAGCAGACAAAGAAATCCTTCAAATGAATTTCGGAAAGCGCGCCCAACAGATCGCAAAAAATGCGCCTGCTCCAAAAGACATTCTTGAAATTGGTTGTGCTTATGGTTTTTTTCAGCAAACCATCTCTCAAACCTTCAAAGGTGTCAACTACCAAGGTTACGACATTTCACAGGACGCCATCCAATATGCAAATGAACATTTCGGACCTCAATTTTCAGCTGAAAACTATCTAGAGGTCAATAATTCCAGGACCTACGATGCCGTTTTTATGTGGGATGTCATCGAACATTTGTCCGATCCCGGCACATTTTTAGCCAAGGCCCACAAAGAATGCAAACCGGGCGCAATGGTCTACCTCACCACCGGAGACTTCGGTGCGCTCTTACCACGCTTACAAGGCAAAAAGTGGCGCATGATCCACCCTCCTACGCATTTACATTATTTTACCAGAAAGTCCATGACTGCACTTTTAGAAAAGCACGGTTTTGAGCCGGTATTCTTCAAATACCCGCCTATCTACCGTTCACTTGGCCTCATCTATTTTGCGCTATTTATCCTCAATAAAAAACCTTCGCGTTTCCATCAATGGATCTATCGCCGCATCCCTAGAGCAGCAGCGATACCTTTCAATACATTTGATATTTTCTTTGTTGGCGCCAAAAAAATCTCAGCCTAATGTACCATACTATTAACCAACAAGACCTCAATTTCTTTACAGCCCTACTCCAAGACCGCTGTAAGTCGGACCTCGACACCCGCGAGGCCTACAACCACGACCACACTGAAGACCTTCATTACACGCCAAGTGTTGTGCTGCTTCCGCAAAACACCCAAGAAGTTTCAGCAATTTTGGCTTATTGTAATTCAAACAATATCCCGGTAACGCCAGCAGGCGCAAGAACTGGCCTAAGTGGAGGCTGCCTACCAATTCACGGCGGTGTTTTGCTGAGCTCCGAAAAACTCAACCGCATCATCGAAATTGATGAAAAAAATGCGCAGGTCATTACAGAACCTGCGGTCATTACGGAAGCTTTGCAAAACGCCGTAAAAGAAAAAGGCTTGTTTTACCCGCCTGACCCCGCTAGTAAAGGCTCTTGTTTTATAGGTGGCAATATTGCTGAAAATTCTGGAGGCCCAAAAGCCGTTAAATATGGGGTCACTAAAGATTACGTACTCAATTTAGAAGTTGTTTTACCCGACGGCACCATCATGTGGACGGGCGCCAATGTACTCAAAAACGCCACTGGCTACAACCTCACGCAATTGGTAGTGGGTTCCGAAGGCACCCTTGCTTTTGTCACCAAAATTGTCCTGAAACTCATTCCGCACCCGACCCACACACTTTTGATGCTTGTGCCCTTCTACGATGCGCAGCAAGCTTGCGAGGCGGTGGCTGCCATTTTTAATGCGGGCATTACACCAAGTGGGCTGGAATTCATGGAACACAATGCCCTCAAATGGTCGCAAGCTTTTACTGAGGACTACAGTATTGAAGTCAAGGACACCCACGCTGCACATTTACTTATTGAGGTAGATGGCTTTGACCCCGAACAACTCATGAAAGAATGCGAAGGTATTTTAGCGGTTTTGGAGCAATACCAAACAGACGAAATATTGTTTGCGGAGTCAGAAGCTCAAAAAAATACACTTTGGAGCTTGCGTAGAAAAGTAGGCGAAGCTGTTAAAGTACAATCGGTCTACAAAGAAGAAGACACCGTGGTACCGAGGTATCAGTTACCACAGTTACTAGCAACCGTTAAGGCTATTGGTAACAAATACGGCTTTGAATCGGTGTGCTACGGCCATGCCGGCGATGGTAATTTACATGTGAATATCATTAAAGGGAACCTCAGCGACGCCTTTTGGAACGAAGAACTCACCATTGCTATTCGCGAACTTTTCACAGAGGTGATCAAAATGGGCGGCACGATTTCTGGCGAGCATGGCATTGGCCTCGTGCAAAAACCTTACATGGATTTAGCGTTTAGCCATACTGGCCTAGAACTCATGCGCGGCATTAAAAAAGTTTTTGATCCGAATGGAATTTTGAACCCGGGTAAAATCTTTTAATGTTTTAACCAGTTCAGGTTACGGCTATACATCCATACCCAAACACCTCCGTAGATGATTCCAACAATAGTCAAAATTGTAGGAATACCCGTAATCGGATTGAAAAAGTAAGGTAATACAACCAAACCTAGCGAATATAGAATATAAAAATGGAAGCCCAATTTCTTGCCTCTGTACATCAAAATAACTCCTATTAAGCCTAGCACTAAAATCAAGAACTGAAAACTGTTGTACAGCTGAAAATACTTGAACATGTTATCGGTTACACTTTCCATCTGGTCAATGATGTAGATGAAATCTGCTGCGTTTGCTTTGTCGAGTTGCTCGCGCATATTGGCAAAATCGAGTTTAGCACTTTTGATCATGGCTTTATCTGGTTTGGCACCAAGCATTCCACTCAAAGCGCCGATGCTACTGATCCCAATGTTGATACTTGATAAAATCATCAAAACCAGCAGAAAAACAGGTCTTTTTGAAACTATAGTAGCCTCTACTTCTTGTTCTTGATATTCAAAATCACTCATGAGCTAAATATTGTTGTAAAAATTGTTGGGCCAAGTGCATGTCCGTAGCTAAAATACGATCGGTGTCTAAAGCCGGGACTACCGCTCTAAATTGCGCATGGAGTGCTTCGGTCCAGACGGCTGCTTGCAAGGGTCTTCTGAATTCAAGACCTTGAGCAGCATGGATGAGTTCAATGGCCAAAACTTTCTGACAGTTATCAAGAACTCGATGTAATTTGGTGGCTGCATTGGCGCCCATACTGACGTGGTCTTCTTGCCCATTGCTGCTGTCAATGGTGTCCACAGAAGCTGGCGTGCACAATTGTTTGTTCTGGCTCACAATTGATGCGCTTGTATACTGCGTGATCATTAGACCCGAATTAAGCCCTGGGTTTTGCACTAAAAAGGCCGGTAAGCCTCTGGTTCCTGAAATCAGTTTATAGGTGCGGCGTTCTGAAATACTGCCCATTTCGGCCATAGCGATGGCGAGGAAATCTAAAATAAGTGCCAGCGGCTGGCCGTGGAAATTACCTGCAGAAACAACTTGGTCGTCGTCCGGGAAAACCGTTGGGTTGTCGGTAACGGCATTGATTTCTCTAGTGACAATTTGTGCAGCGTAGTCTATGGTGTCTAAGGTTGCACCGTGCACTTGCGGAATGCAGCGAAACGAATACGGGTCTTGAACATGCGCTTTAGCTTGTTCCATAATCTGACTTCCTTCTAGCTGAGCCCTAAACCAAGTGGCCACGCGAATTTGCCCCACCTGATTGCGAATTTCATTGACGTTGGCCGCAAAAGGTTCTTTGCGGGCGTCATAGGCTTCGATAGACAAAGCTGCCACCTGATTAAAGCCCTCGAATAAGCGATATGATTTATCCACTGCATAAGAGGCGTAAGCCGACATAAATTGCGTGCCATTGAGTAGGGCTAGTCCTTCTTTGGACTGTAAGACCAATGGTTTTAAGTTTAACTTATTATTTAAGTCAGCTGTACTAATCTTCTGATTTTCAAAATAAACATCCCCTTCTCCAATTAAAGGAAGGGAAAGATGGGCGAGCGGCGCGAGGTCGCCAGAGGCACCTAAACTCCCTTGCTGATACACCACAGGATAGATGCGTTCATTGAAGAAAAACAACAAGCGTTCGATAGTGGCCAGTTGCACTCCTGAAGCGCCTTTTGAAAGCCCCAAAACTTTGAGTAGCAACATGCGGCGCACAATTTCTTGTGGTACTTCCTCGCCGATTCCGCAGGCATGCGAACAAACGAGGTTGCGTTGCAGCGCTTCAAGGTCGGTAGTGCTGATAGCGGTGTCGCACAAAGAACCAAAACCCGTGTTGACGCCGTAAATGAGGTGTTCAGAGGTTTCGATTTTACGATCTAGGTAAGCCCGACAATTTTGAATGCGCTCCTTTAATTCTTGAGATAAAACAAGGGTTTCTTTGGTATTCAGTAAAATCTCAAATTCATCAAGACTGAGATACTGAGAAGTAAGCTCTATTGGCATAGTAGAAACAATTATGAACGCACAAACTGTGCAAAATCTTTGGCAAAATAAGTCAGGATTCCGTCGGCACCTGCCCTGCGCATACTGAGCAGCATTTCGCTCACGGCGCGCTCGTAGTCTAGCCAACCTTTTTGGGCGGCGGCGTAAACCATGGCGCATTCGCCACTGACGTTGTACGCCGTAATGGGGAGCGGAAAATTTTCTTTGAGCAGTGCAATGACATCAAGATAACAGAGCGCTGGCTTGACCATGAGCATGTCGGCACCTTCTTCAAAATCGAGTTGTGCCTCTAGCAAGGCCTCGCGTTTGTTGGCTGGGTCCATTTGATAGGTCTTTTTATCGCCTAACTTAGGTGCTGAATTGAGCGCATCGCGAAAAGGCCCGTAAAATGCACTTGCATATTTAGCGGTGTATGACATGATGGATACATCTGTAAAACCATCGACATCTAAAGCCTTGCGCAGGTAGCCAACTCGGCCGTCCATCATGTCTGATGG
Organism: Crocinitomicaceae bacterium; assembly: GCA_044239425.1. Classification (GTDB taxonomy): domain Bacteria; phylum Bacteroidota; class Bacteroidia; order Flavobacteriales_D; family Crocinitomicaceae; genus UBA952. The sequence goes on from JBIIBL010000057.1 coordinate 10,744, forward strand.
GCCAATGATGTCGGCGCCAGCTTGCGCCTGAGCAATAGTCATTTGGGCTAAAATGGGCAAGGTTTCATCGTTGAGGATTTGACCATTTTGCACAAAGCCGTCGTGTCCGTCGGAAGAATACGGATCCATGGCGACGTCGGTCATGATGACGGCCTCTGGGAAACGCGCTTTGATAGCTGAAATAGCGTGCAAATAAAAGTTGTCAGAAGCCCAGCTGTAGCTGGCCATTTGGTCTTTGAGGGCTTCGTCTACCGCAGGAAATATATCAAAAGTTTTGATCCCTAAATTGAGGCAAGCTTCTATCTCAGGCAAGAGCATATCTAAAGACCAGCGAAAGTTGTTGGGCAAAGAAGCTACTTCGTCTTTGATGCCTTTGCCGTCTTTGAGAAAGATAGGGTAAATGAGGTGTTGTGCACCTAATTGGGTTTCGGCAAGCATGTCGCGAATGGCGGTGTTCTTGCGGTTGCGTCTGGGGCGTATGGTATTCATTTTACATGAGCATGCCACCGCAAACATGAAGCGTTTGACCGGTGATGTAAGCGGAAAGATCTGATGCTAAAAACACAGTAGCGTTGGCGACGTCTTCTGGCTTGCCACCGCGCTTGAGCGGAATGCTGTTGCGCCAAGATGCTACAACGTCTTGATCGAGTACTTCGGTCATTTCGGTTTCGATAAAGCCAGGTGCAATAGCGTTGCAACGGATATTGCGCGAGCCGAGCTCAGCAGCGATAGATTTAGTGAATCCGATGAGGCCAGCTTTGGAAGCCGCATAGTTGGACTGCCCAGCGTTTCCTTTGACACCTACCACCGAACTCATGTTGATGATAGAGCCTGAACGCGCTTTGAGCATCGGTTTTTGCACCGCTTTGGTGAGGTTAAATGCTGATTTCAAATTGGTATTGATGACTTCGTCCCATTGTTCTTCGGTCATGCGCATTAAGAGGGTGTCACGGGTAATTCCTGCGTTATTTACAAGGACGTCAACGGTTCCAAAAGCAGCCACAACGTCGTCCACGAGTTGTTGCGCTTCGTCAAATTTAGAGGCGTCAGAACGAAAACCTTTGGCTACACCACCGTTGGTAGTAAGTTCGGCTTCTAGCGCACGCGCTTTTTCTTCAGATGATAGGTAAGTAAAGGCAACTGTTGCACCTTGTTGTACACACGTTTCTGCAATTGCTTTTCCGATGCCGCGAGAGGCGCCAGTAATTAATACGACTTTGTTGTCAAGTAATCCCATGCTGTTTTGAATTGAATTTGATAGTCAAAGATAAGGTTCTTCTGCAAATGACAAGCTGCCTAAAACGCAAAGTGTTTAGCGAAGTACTAAAAATAATTTGTTTGAGGAAAGGCGTAAATCAGTTCTTGAGATGCCCTTGCGCTTGAAGGTTGTATCGCAAAGTGAGCTCGCATAGTGCGGTGTAACTTCCAACCTACCCGACTTGATGATCGGAAAAACCTCTTCGATTTTAGGTGCACTACAATATGGTGTTTCGCGCTTGCGCAAAGCCACTTGGATATCTTGTAATAAACCTGGAGAGCCTTCAAGAAGCAAGCTTGAAATTTTCTTTCCTTCTAAAGTAAAAAGGTAATTGACCTCTGTTTTCCTAATGCCTTCAGACATCGGGCAATCCATCCAAACTTCTTGTGCCAAACTGAGCACCTTATCGGTTGCCCAAAGTACTTTGTAGTGGATGCGTACACTGCGTTGCCCTACACAAAACGCACCCAAGGTATCTTTTTTAAGGAGGTGCTGCATGAGTTCTGAAAAAGGATGACCTCCAAAATGAGGGAAGTCAATTTGCATGCTGTCTAAGATAAGGTGTTTCTTGTAGTGTTTAATGGGTTCGCCCTTGGCGCTTTGTTCCAAGAGATCGAATTGATCCATGCGGGCGTGGTTTTCTCGGCCACAGGAAAGAAGCACAATACTTAGTAAGCAAAAAGTTGCGATTTTAAACATTATACAATGAGCTTGCCGTAGAGATCGTAGTGATCAGCACTGGTAATCAGTACACGCGAAAAATCGCCCAATCGAACATATCCTTCGGCTTTTTTAACCAAAACTTCGTTATCTACCTCTGGAGAGTCGAACTCTGAACGGCCAATAAAGTAGTCGCCCTCAGCGCGGTCAAAAAGTACTTTGAATTCTTTGCCCACTTTCAACTGATTGAGATCATAGGAAATGCCACTTTGCAATTCCATAATGGCATCGGCGCGCTCTTTTTTGAGCTCAGCAGCAACGTCGTCGGTGAACTGATACGCGTGGGTGTTTTCTTCGTGGGAGTAAGTAAAAATGCCAAGGCGATCAAAACGCGTGCGCTCGACAAAATCGTACATTTCTTGAAAATCGGCATCGGTTTCTGAAGGATAGCCCGCAATTAGTGTGGTGCGCAAAGCCAAACCTGGTACTTTAGTACGGATGGTAGCTACCAATTCTTCGGTTTTTTCGCGAGTAATACCGCGACGCATGGCTTGCAAAATACGCGTGGAGCCGTGTTGCAAAGGCATGTCGAGGTATTTGCAAATGTTGTCGCGCTCGGCCATAACTTCTAGCACATCCATCGGAAAACCAGATGGATAAGCATAATGCAAACGGATCCAGTCCAAACCTTCGATGTCTGAAAGTTGCTTGAGCAAATCTGAAAGCGCGCGTTTTTTATAGAGGTCAAGCCCGTAGTAAGTGAGGTCTTGGGCAATGAGCATGATTTCCTTTACACCTTTAGCCACAAGGCCTTTAGCTTGAAAAACAAGGTCTTCGATGGGCGTAGATTGGTGCCCGCCACGCATTAATGGAATAGCGCAAAAAGAACAAGGGCGGTCGCAGCCTTCGGCAATTTTAAAGTAAGCGTAATGTGTTGGCGTGGTAAGGATGCGCTCCCCTACCAACTCGTGTTTGTAGTCGGCTTTTAGGGTTTTAAGCAGGCGCGGCAGTTCGCGGGTACCAAAATAGGCATCTACCTCTGGAATTTCTCTCTCGAGTTCGTCGCGGTAGCGCTCAGACAAACAACCGGTCACATATACCTTTTCGACTAAACCTTCTTGCTTGGCTTCCGCGTAGCGCAAAATGGTATCAATAGATTCTTGCTTGGCGTTGTCAATGAAACCACACGTATTGATAATAACAATTTCGGAATCGTCTTGCTGGGCTTCGTGTTCAACTTCGAACTGATTGGCTTTGAGTTGCGCCATCAGGATTTCAGAATCAAAGGTGTTTTTAGAACAGCCAAGTGTAACCACGTTGACTTTGTTCTTTTTAAGGGTTTTGGTCTTCATTCGGGTACAAAAATAGGACTCTTTGCGCAAATGGTATTACTTTTGAGGACACTTGTCAAACAAGAACCCATGAAAACGCTTTTTATCCTCCTTTTATCCTCGTTGCT
>JBIIBL010000109.1:0-4993 GCA_044239425.1 Crocinitomicaceae bacterium
TTTGGCCCATTCGTCTAGTGGTTAGGACGCAAGGTTTTCATCCTTGAAACAGGAGTTCGATTCTCCTATGGGCTGCCAATTTTTGGCCCATTCGTCTAGTGGTTAGGACGCAAGGTTTTCATCCTTGAAACAGGAGTTCGATTCTCCTATGGGCTGCTTTTTTAACGAGATTAATTATATAAACAGCTATGGCAAACCATAAATCATCCATCAAGCGCATTCGTTCAAATGAGTCTAAGCGCGTATTGAATAAATACCAGCACAAAACTACTCGTAACGCTATGCGTAAATTGCGTGCAACCAAAGACCGCAAAGAAGCTGAAGGTTTATTTCCTGCAGTTGTAGCTATGTTGGACAAATTGGCAAAACGCAACATCATTCACAAAAACAAAGCTGCCAACCTCAAGTCTGGTTTGCAATTGCGCATCAACGCGCTCTAAGCTCCTTTTTTTGTATTGAATTTGAAGGGCTACCTCTATGGGGTGGCCCTTGTTTTTTTATTAAGTTTGCATCATGCGCCATTGTTTTTTGCTGCTTTTTATATTTAGCCTTTTTCACCTGACAAGAGCGCAACTTTTGGTGGCGCCAGATACCCTGCGTTCAACCGATCGCGTCATAGGGCCAGCCGATTCCTTACTGCAATTCATGGAAGGTTTTTCTTCTCCATTTTTTATCAATCCTGGGCAAGCCCAACCACATCTTTGGTCTGTATTTAAGCCCGGTGTGGCACCGTTAACTACTACTGCTTTTAGCCACAAAAACATCATCTTCAGCGCGTTGCCGCATCTCGGATTTGCTTATGGTTTTGGGGCGCAAGGTTCACAGCGTTTGCGCCTAGATTACGAACAATTGTTTGCAAAGCGCACCTTATTGAACTTGCGCTATGACCGCCATCAGCAAGCGGGTTTCATAAGGGCAAGCGAATTGCGCAAAAGCTCTTTGGAGGTTCAGCTCGCCCAATATGGCAAGCGGTACCAAGTACTTGCCTCATTTTCGAATTTGAGCAATGACCGGCAATGGTCAGGTGGTTTGGCCAATTGGTCTCAAATTGGGCTGGTTTCTCCCGAACTTCTTCCTGTGGTCAAAACAACGGCCTACACCTTTCAAAATGGCTATCAGGCCAAACTTGATGCTGCCTATTTGTTTGGTTCGGATAGCCTTAGGGGTCTTAGAATCATCACCAGAAATTCCTATAACAACCAACTGCGTCGCTACGAAGAGACCGATTCATTAGAACTGTATTACTCCCAACTTAATTTCAATACAGACTCCTGTAGAGATGTCTTTACCACCCAAATTTGGCAGCATCAAATCGGCTTGGCTTATGTGCAAAAGAAACTCCTATTGAGCTCCGCATTGGAATTGCGCAGGTTGTTTTGGCAAGACAACCAATTTAGTTACGACACCACAGAACTCAACTTAGTCAATGAGGCTAAATATCAATTCAAAGCAGGTTTGTTGAACCACAATAGCACGATCAATTTCTTGGGCGCAGGGGGCGGTATACAAGCCGACACACGCTTTGAGTCAAAATTACCTTTTGGAAAATTCCAATTGCAGCACCTCTTTTTGCGCGCTTGGCCCGAGTTAATGCAACGAACCTATTTTAGCAATTTGACGAGTTATCAAGTTGTTAAACCACAATTACAGCAAAGCATGTTACTAGATGCCAAATGCACGGCGCAATTGGGGTCTCTTGAAACCCGATTCTCCTTGGCCTATATGCGCAATCAAAATGTGTATCGTTTCAATAGCCAAATCATGAATTGGCAACTTGTTGGACCGCAAAGTGCGTATCAAGCCACACTTGATTTAGTATACAAGACCAAAGGATGGCGTTTTTCAACGCAGACAAGTTATACCAACTGGCAGTTGGCAAGCAAAAACCTATTGCCACCGCTTACTTCTGAGTTGCATGTGCAATGGAGCGGAGGCGTTTTGAGAAATAAACAATTGAAGTTAGTGGCTGGTGCAGCGGTTCAGGCGCTGTATGGCGGAACATTTACCCGGATGTCTTACTTGCCCTATTTAGAAACGCTCGATTGGCAGGTCTATGAGAACACAGTGTTGTATCCTGTTGAGCGTATCTTTAATGCAAAAGCAGATTTAATACTAGAGGTAAAGACCTTTCGATTTTTTGTTCAGGCCACCAATATGCTTGGTTTTATAGATCCAAGCGCAAGTATGTTCCAAGGCATTCCGTATCCGAGTATGCAAATCAGGATAGGACTTACCTGGGACTTCTGGAATTAAGCCCGCTCTAAATTAAACTTAACGGAATAAAGTGCTTATTGAGCAAGTACTTCTGCCATTTTAGCACCAATTTGTGCTGGAGAATCTACTACGTGAATACCACATTCGCGCATGATGCGTTTTTTAGCTTCAGCGGTGTCGTCGGCGCCGCCAACAATTGCACCAGCATGACCCATTGTGCGGCCTTTTGGAGCGGTTTCACCAGCGATAAAGCCAACTACAGGCTTGGTGCCGTTTTCTTTGATCCAGCGTGCTGCGATTGCTTCTAGGTTGCCTCCGATTTCGCCAATCATGACAATTCCTTCGGTTTCTGGGTCGTTCATGAGGAGCTCAACGGCTTCGCGAGTGGTGGTTCCGATAATTGGGTCTCCACCAATGCCAATTGCAGTAGTAATGCCCATACCGGCTTTGGCTACTTGATCTGCAGCTTCGTAAGTAAGTGTACCAGATTTTGAAACGATTCCGATTTTACCTTTTTTGAAGACGAAACCTGGCATGATACCTACTTTTGCTTCACCAGCTGTGATGACACCTGGGCAGTTAGGACCAATTAGACGTGTGTTGAATGCTTTGATGTATTCTTTGGCGGTTACCATGTCGTTGACAGGAATACCTTCTGTGATACAAACAATTACCTTGATGCCAGCTTGTGCTGCTTCCATAATGGCGTCGGCAGCAAAGGCAGGCGGTACAAAAATAATAGAGGTGTCGGCTCCGGTTTGGGTAACTGCGTCAGAAACGGTATTGAAAACGGGGCGCTCTAAATGTGACGTGCCACCTTTTCCTGGTGTAACACCACCAACCACGTTTGTGCCAAATTCGATCATTTGGGTGGCGTGAAAGGTGCCTTCGCTACCTGTAAAACCTTGTACAATTACTTTGGAGTTTTTATTTACCAATACACTCATAATATCTTGTTTTTTTGCGTGTCAAAAATAAGCATTTATTTGGCATCAATGACCTTCATCATAAAATAGAGGATTTTATCTTTGCCAATTTTGTCGGTACCGCCCTGACCATAACCTAGTTGCGGTGGTACAATACAATGTAACTGACTCCCTACTGGCAGGTTATAAAGTGCTTCTTGCCAACCTTTAATGAGTCCACTGAGGGGAAGACCGACACCTTGATCTTGCACTTCAATTATTTTACCAGATAACAATTTGAGGGTGTAACTTACCCAAACGCTGTCTTGAACTTGAATAGGCCGACCAGAACCTAGTGAATCAATTTTTAAATAAAGACCACTTCCCGTGGGCTTCAGGTCAAGTTTGTATTTTTTGTTGTAGGCCTTGATCTGTGTTTCAAATTTGTTGAGATCGGTATTTGAATATCCACAAGCATTGAGCAAGGCAAATAGAGCGCATATTGCTAAAAACAATTTCATATTTTTTCTAATACTGCCAAGAAGTTTTCTTCAATAGTGTAGGCGCGTCGACATTTGAATCCGCAGGCGGTGGCATGTTCGTGAAAGGTGTCGTAATCTACGTACAACCATTCGAATTCGGGTCCGCTGATTTTTTTGTACTGCATTTGGAACTTGAAGTTACCGTAGTAGGCCGAGTTTAAATCGAGCCAATAACCGCCGTCTTCGTCTTCATAGAGGTATTTTACATCTGTAGAGTCTGCAATGAAGCGGCCGCCAGGAAGTAAAAGATCATGAATTTTTTTAAGAAATTCGGGCAGATTTGCCAAGTTTTTTGCCAAACCAACCCCGTTCATAAGGGATAAAATGGTGTCGTACTGCGTTTGGCTTGACAATTCGTAAAAATCTATTTTTTGTGCAATTATTCCGTTTTGAGACATGTAAGTGACGGCGCCTTCGGAAACATCGATGGCGCTTACTTTGTGACCGCGGTCTTGCAAGGCAAGTGCATGCACTCCCGCACCCGCACCGATGTCTAAAACGTGTCCACGACAAAGATCGAGCGCTGTTAATTCGAGCTCGGGCATTTCTTCTTCTTTACGGAAAAGTACTTCTATTGGAATGATGTCGTCGTCGCAGAGGTCTGAGCTGACAATGATATCGAAAGGTTTTTTGAATTGCGCGTAGTCTAAAATGGCTTGCCCAATTGGATCACCTATTTCTTGTTTGGTCTTAGTATTCATATTCGCTGTAATCATTGAGGTCGTCGTCGGCGTAGTCGTCGTCGTAATCTTGGAAGCCAAATTCGTCGTCGTCAGAGGCTGTATCGGCAATTTGGTTTTCGGGGCCGAATAAATTTTCGTCTAGCATTGATTTGGTGCTTTCTTGCGGTGCTTTACCGATTGCAAGTGCCATTATTGGGGCTTCAGGAGCTTCTTTTTCATAAGCGATGAGTTCAATCAAGAAGATCCACATACGCATAAAGTCATAGACTAAAATAAAGCGTTGATCTGGCTCAGATAAGAAATCTTGTATGCGCGCCTGTTTCATGACCGATGCTGGTTCGTCGATAGCGTCGTCGTCGTAGGACATATCTAGTAAGGAGAGTTCATGGCCTTTGTCCCAGCTGTCGTTGGAGACATAAAAACTTGCCATTTGGTCACCTTGAAAGCCGAAAGCCGACATGATGGCGTGGTAAAAGGTTTCAAAATCTGCTTCATTAGAAATAATGATATCTCTAAAGACCTCCTCATTTTTGTCGCTGTCGAGTAATACGCGAAATTTTAAACCTGGCATGTGTTGGGATTTACGATAAAGATAAGTATTATTCAGGCTCTTGTGTTGTTCCCACTGCTATTAAACCAAGTTCTGCTC
>JBIIBL010000041.1:0-18842 GCA_044239425.1 Crocinitomicaceae bacterium
CACCTCTGATACCGATATCGGCTTGCGTGCCGCTCAAGCCACGTTGCCGCACATCTACCCCTGCTGAATAAGACAAGGCATCAGCGATGCTCCTTGCTGGTAGGTTACTAAGCGTAGCCTGATTCAATTTTTCTATACTTTGCATGCGCGTGGAAAAGTTACCTCCATTGCGCCCGGCAACGAGTTCAATTTGTTGGATCGTCATGACCCGGGACGGGATTCTCGTCAAAAGAGAGTCAATAGGTATTCGAACTGGATCTTGCGCAAAAAGTTGGGTAAATTGAAATAGAAAAAATAAGAAAAATGTATTTCTTTTTTGTTTCAAGAAAAACGTAGTTGCAGTCATATTGAAATGAGTTGATTTGATGGATTTTTCCATAAAACCTGCAAAAATACGCAATGAAAGAGAATCAGCGCTTGGATATCTTGTTACCTGTGATATTGCGCTGCAGATTGCATTTGTGCCTGCCTACTTCAAAACCACGCAAGGCACTGTGTTTGGTGGCTCTGCCTTGCACCCTAGCGCGCCACATGCGCCAAGAGCTTGGTTTCATTTCTCTGCGCATTAAAGCGATCACTTGCGCTTCTTTGAGGCCAAACTGCAACAAAATAGCATCGAAGGGCGTGCGGTCTTCCCAGGCCATTTCAATGATGCGGTCGATATCTTGTTCGGTGAGTACTTTCAAATCCATTTTTACAAAACAACCTTGCGCGCTTTTTGTTGCTATCACATGAAAGGCGTTAAAAAACAAGATTTACCTTCCAAAACTTGCCTAACTTGTGCTCGGCCCTTTACCTGGCGCAAAAAATGGGAGAAAAACTGGGAAGAAGTCAAGTATTGTTCAGACCGCTGCAGGTCTCAGCGCAATAAATAACGAATTTCTTCAAGGGTAGGTAAATGATTTTCATACGTGAATTCCAAAACATGTTTTCCCGGTAGAAGGGTTTTAAAATTCTCTTTGAAATGCAAGCCCTGTTGCTCGGAGAAGACCCAAAAATCGACCAAAGGTTCTTGCGTTTGAAAAATGAGTTTAGCGACTTTATTTTTGTAATCAAGTTCTTCTATTTGCAGGTCAATTTTTAATTTAGGCACAGCTCTCTTCCCTACAAAAGTGAACAAGCGAGTATATTCCTCATCGAGTGTCACTTTAATGAAACCTTGTTTCCCTTCCGAAAGCGCGGTAAGCACCTGAATTGTATTATTCTGAAGTGGATAGGTTCTTCTTTGGGTATTTACAAGTTTTCCATCGAGATCATAAAAATCAAGTTGAACCGTAACCAAAGTATCTTCTGGTAAATCGCTGGTAAGCACGAGGTAATGCGTGTCGTGTTTGATTTGTTCGAGCACAGCAATGGAGCGGTAATCGTCTTGTACCTCATAATGCAGGGCTTTCCAGTTGTTGTGGTCGTCTAGGCTAGACCAAGTTGGCGCCGGCCAGCAGTCGTTGAGTTGCCAAAAAATGGTGCCCATACAGCGCGGTGCATCTGCTCTATGACCAGCAATGGCACTGCTTACCGCTTTGCGCTGCGTGAGTTGCGAGTAATAGATAAATGTCTGAAAATCTTTGGCTTTTCCGTAATAAGTTTTGGCATGTTTTTCAATCATGCCGTTGCCTACATAAGACTTTTGATGGTTTTTCATGACTGAAGAATGCAGGCTTTGTTCAGAAAGCGGGGCAAAACGATTGATGGTACTAGGCTCAGGGAAACTCTGAAAGCCATACTCGGCATTGAAACGTCCAATTTTTTTAGCGAAATCATGGAGTGGATCTTTGCCGTGCCATACGCCCCAATAGTGCATGGTTCCGTGGTTGAAGTAGTCGTCTTGACCCCAATTGCTCAGCGGAGAGGTATGGATATAAGGAATACTTTTTTGGGTAAATGAATTCACATATAAGGGGAGCGTCTTTTGAAATAATTGAACGTAAGCCGCTTCAATTTCTTGTTGTTCTTTCTCTTTTAAATTGTATTGCGCTTGAAAACCCCAGTTGCGCCAGGCTACATCGACCTCATTGTTGCCATTGAAATAAACAAGCGAAGGATGCGCTGCCAAGCGCGGAATTTGTTGCTTGATTTCTTTTGTAACATTATCAATAAAGGGCTTGTCTCCAGGATACATCGCACAAGCAAACATGAAATCGTGCCAAACCATAATTCCGGCGCGGTCGCAAGCCTCCATGAATGCGCTAGGTGCATATATGCCTCCACCCCAAATGCGCACCATATTGAAATTGGCAGCTTGCATTTGTGGCACTAAAGCTACATAAGCGCTGTCTAGGGCTGCACCGGCAAACATTCCGGGCGGAATGACATTGGCTCCTTTGGCAAAAACCTTGCGCCCATTGATTTGAAAAGCAAAAGAAGTGCCCCACTCATCTTTTTCTTGAAGCAATTCTGCTTTTCGAATACCAAAGGTATAATGGTGTTCCAAAAGGAGCTTTCCGTTGGCATCATAAAATCGCAAGGTATCTCGATACAAGTACTGCGCTCCCTGGCCTACTGGCCACCAGAGCTGTGCATTTAACAATAGTGTGTCAGCGTATAAATTGAAAGATGAAACTTTTGAGGAAGGCTCTGGAATATCAAGTGGGGATTTTTCAGAAATTTCAATATCCGCAAAATAGGTACTCTTACATACAAGCTTGACTTGTGCTTTTTGAACGGTGAGGTTCATAGAAATCTTGGCTTCATTGGCCTCAGAAATACTTAAGGTATTCACATAGAGGTTTTCAATGCTCACAATTGGTGTAACGCCAATTGATATTGGATACGCGAAGCCGATGGTATTGAGGCGTGGGGCCCAGTCCCAACCAAATTGATATTGCGGTTTGCGTGTTAAGGAGGCTACTTTTGCAGCTCCAACATCGTTGGGCGCTGGGTAAGTAAAGGCTTTGTACTGATCTGATTTTGAATGGTACAAAACCGGAGATTCTATCTTTATTTCAAGCGTATTATAACCGCAGAAGAGGTCATTTACATCGATTAGATATTGGTGGTGTACAAAGAAATTATTCGTTGTTGCCAATGACTTCCCATTCAAGAATATTTGGGCATAGGTATCGATATTTGGTATGTCGAGGGTGAGCGTTGACGCCTTGAAAAATGCTTCGCTTAAATAAAATTGAGATCGAAAATGCCAAGTGTGGTCTTCTATCCATTGGTATTTTGTTTCGTTTTCACCGTAAAAAGGATCGGGCAACTCTCCTGAGTCGCGGAGATATTCTTGGACTGTTCCATTCTTTCCAAACGGCAACCATGATTTTTTGACCGGATGAAAAACCTCCCAATCAAGCGTAACTTGTGCAGTAAAGGAACTCATCAGCGAAATAAATAAAAGAAGAAGGAACCTGCTCATCTTACCAGTTGCGGTCGAATTTGGCATCGACAAGCGCTTCGCCATCGTTGTTGCGCAGTGCAAAATTGAAACCGGCGTAAATCGAATATGCTCCGTAGTTACCTTCTTTGTCGAGTGCAATAAAACCACACTGCAAACCGGTGAGGTCTTTGTGCTTGCGGACAATGCGCAGGCATGCTTCTTTGCAGGCATCAAAAGGTGTATAACCTTGGCGCATGAGCTCCACAACTGTATGGCTACCCGCTACGCGAACAATGGCTTCGCCCAAACCAGTGGCGGTGGCTGCCCCTACTTCGTCGTCGACAAATAAACCGGCGCCAATAATTGGTGAATCACCGACACGCCCATGCATTTTGTAGGCCCAGCCACTGGTGGTGCAAGCCCCCGCAAGTTGCCCTTGTGCATCCATGGCGATCATGCCGATGGTGTCGTGGTTTTCGTGGTTGATATCGGGTTTCTTGAATAAATCTTTGTTTTCTTTGCGCCATTTTTCGTAGTCTTTCTTGACTTCATCTATGGGCATTTTTGCGGTTGCAAAACCCTGCTCAAGGGCAAATTTGCGCGCGCCGGCTCCAACGAGCATGACGTGTTGCGTGCGGTCCATAACGGCGCGCGCCACATTGATCGGATGCGCAATACCTTCTAGGAAAGCCACAGAGCCACAACGGGAATCACCACTCATGATGCAAGCATCTAAAGTAACGTGGCCATCGCGGTCTGGGCGGCCTCCGACCCCAACACTGCGGTTCGTGAGGTCAGCTTCGGTCACCATAACGCCTTTTTCGACAGCGTCTAGAGCCGAGCCGCCTTTCTGCAACACCGCCCAAGCACCTTCATTGGCAGCCAAACCATGGTTCCAGGTAGAAATTACGATGGGGCCCTTGGCCTTACCTTGATAAGATTGCGCCACAATGTTGGTGGCTTGGCTTGGCTTCACGACACTCAGTGCGCCAACTGCTGTACCAAAGCGAATAAATTGTCTTCTTTTCATGATCTAACGGTTGCGTAATTCTGCCGCCAACCAATTCTGAAAGGCTTTGGCATTTTTGGCATGTGCTGCGCCTGAAGCTGTAAAATTATGTGTACCTGAGTAATCAGGTTTCGCACACATAAATATATACTCGTTTTCATCGGGATTCAGAACGGCTTCCACAACGCCAACTGGTGGTAAATAAATAGGTCCCGGCGGCAAACCAGTTATTTTATAGGTGTTGTATGGGCACTCAATGTCGCGGTGTACCGCAAGTAAGCGTTGCACACCTTTGAGTTGTTCGCCCCAGCAAAATTTAAAGGTTGGGTCCGATTGCAATTTGATGCCCTGCTTGACACGATTGAGATAAAGCCCAGCAATGATTGGCCACTCTTCAGATCTTCGGGATTGTTCGGAATAAACAATACTCGCCAAAGTTACAGCCTCGCTAGGCGCTTTTAACCCCACCGCTTGTAATTTAGCCTTGCGTTCAGGCGTCCAGAAATTTTTAAATTCTTGGGCCATTCGGTCCACAAATTGCTGCGGAGTTTGGTCCCAGTAAAGATCGTAGGTGTTCGGAATAAAAAGCGCAGGGAGTTGTTCTAAACTAAAACCTAGGCTAGAAAGCGTGGTGCCGTTTTGCAGATAAGCCATCAACTCCGTACTATCTAAATCGAGTTGCTTTTGCAACTTTCCTGCTAGGTCATTGAGGGTGCGGCAATTTTCAAAACTGACCTCTACGGTTTGCTCTGCATTACCGTTCAATTTGCCATTCATCGTCAGACCATTCCAAATGTGGCGATACGCTGTACCCGGTTCGATGACGTATTTTCCTGGTGCAATATTGCGCGGATTCATCGCTTTATATTCCCCGACCAATTCGAATAAATCCTTTGATGAAATGACACCTTTATCGAAGAGTAATGCGGAAATTTTCTTAATGTTCAATGCGCCCCCTCGATTCGAAAGATAAATACTTATTTCTGTTTGATTGCTCGACTTTTGAAAAGCCGCGTAGGCATACTTTAATTTGGGGAAAAGTAAAAATGCAGCCCCAAAGAAAAGGACCACTGTTATTACAATCAGTTTTTGCTTTTTAGACATAGTTGATAAGTAAGTTCGTCAAAATATTCATTTTTGAAACGCAGCCAGTTTTTACGCGTTCCGGCATGTTCAAAGCCTGCTTTTTCGAAAAGAGCAACACTGGCTTGGTTGTCGCCGTGTATTTGGCAATATAAATTGCGCAATTCTAGAATTTCCTTGCAGTAAGAACAAAACAAATGCAAAGCTTCAGTCGCATAGCCTTTGCCTTTGTCGGCGTCAGCAGCAATAAGGATGCCCACTGCAGCATAGCCATGCTTGAAATTGATATCATATAAATCGATGACCCCCACTGGGCGCTTCTCTGCAGAGGTTAGGATCACCAAACGCATTTGGCCCGATTTGCGGATGTCGGATTGTTGCTCAATGAGTTGATGGATGTCGAAAAGCGAAAACGGCACTTCAGTATTGGAAACCTTCCAGTTGGCTGGGTTGTTTTCCCACATAAAAATAGTGCTCGCATCGTCTTTTTCAACCGCGCGTAAAGTTACCAAACTACCTTTCAAGCTCATATGTTCCGTTATAAACGAGCCTTGCTGGCCCTGTCAAATAAACTTCAGTATAGGAGTGGTCAGCATTAAGTAGCCATTGAACTTGTAAGCGCCCACCTTTGGTTTCTACCTTGACCGCGCCTTTTTGGAGGTCCTGGAGCTGTGCATAAACCAATGCTGCAGCGGTTACGCCGGTTCCACAAGAAAGTGTTTCGTTTTCGACACCGCGTTCATAGGTGGCCACCTGAATGCCATCTGCTGTCAATTCCATCAGGTTGACATTGATACCCTCTTTTTGATAGCGTACGTTATAACGAATGGCACGGCCTACTTCTAAAACGTGCTCGTGGGTCTGCTTGTCGTCGAGTAGCACGTAATGAGGAGATCCGGTTTGTACTACATAAGCATTATCCAAATATTGAATGGGTTCAACATCGGACATCTTGAGTTTGACTTCGTCTTCGCAAATCCAGGCTTGATGAGCGCCATCGATGGCTAGAAAAGTGGTGTGAAATGAAGGTAGCAAGCCCAATTTAGCCGAAAAAGCAACCGCACAGCGCGCGCCATTTCCGCAAAAAGATTGCGTGCCATCGGCGTTGTAATAAACCATTTCAAAGTCATAGCCCTGACGCAACACAATAGAGATGAGCCCATCGGCGCCTATGCCAAATTTGCGGTCACAGAGTTGTTGGATGTCAGCAATAGACAATTTGTCATAGATTCCGGACGTGTTGTTGAGCATGATGAAATCATTGCCCGTGCCCTGATATTTGAAGAATGATAGTGTCATTGCGGTCGAACAAAAATAGTTGAATATTCGATACCAATTCTTAACAAAATTTAACATTTTTCAAGCAATTTTTGGAACACTATTTGCGTTTATGCAGCAGTAATTTAAAATCTGACAGTATGACACTTACCAGCACACTCAAATTATTCGGAATGGGTATTTTAGGCGGAACTCTCCCTTTGGCTACTTATGTCATCATTCAACATAACAGTAGGCTATTATCTGAACAAGTCATCGATGGCAACCGCCGCGCTCCTATTCAGCAAGTCGACTACCAAGGCGTTCCGCAAGGCCTAGACTTCACTGCAGCAGCAGAAAGCACTGTTCATTCGGTCGTCCACATCACAACTAAAGTGGTTCAAACCACCTTTCAACGCGACCCCTTACAGGAATTTTTCTATGGCCCTGGTGCTGGAGGTCGCGAATTCAAGCAATACGGAGCAGGCGCTGGCTCTGGCGTCATTGTATCCTCTCAAGGTTATATCGTTACCAACAACCACGTCATTGAAAACGCCAGCGAAATTCAAGTTGTTCTCAACGACAACTCCAAATACGACGCTAAAGTTGTTGGCGCCGACCCCTCTACCGACATTGCCGTACTCAAAATTGAAGGCAGCAACTTTCCCGCCATTCCAATTGGCAACTCAGACGAACTCAAAATTGGCGAGTGGGTTTTGGCCGTTGGCAATCCCTTTAACCTGACATCAACCGTTACCGCAGGCATCGTTTCTGCCAAAGCCCGCAACATCAACTTGCTTTCCGAGCGCAACAATAAAGAGGTCGTTCCGATAGAATCCTTTATTCAGACCGATGCGGCTGTCAACCCAGGCAACAGTGGAGGCGCATTGGTAAACACGCGCGGCGAACTTATTGGCATCAACACCGCGATCGCATCTCAAACTGGTTCTTATGCTGGCTATTCCTTTGCGGTTCCTGTCAATCTGGTGGATAAAGTCATGCGCGACCTCATCGATTTCGGTATTGTTCAGCGCGGCTATCTCGGCGTTCAAATTTCTGATATTTCGCAAGAAATCAAGGAGAAAAACAAACTGCCCGACCTCAAAGGCGTCTTCTTGGCCAAAGTGGTCGAAGGAGGTTCTGCAGACAAAGCAGGCCTTAAAGACGGAGACGTCATTCTTAAAATTGGCAGTAAAGAAGTCAATTCGGTTGCCGCACTTCAAGAAGAAATCGGCAAGCGCCGCCCTGGCGATAAAGTGTCGCTGAGTGTGCGTCAAAAAGACGGAGACCTCATTACCAAAGAACTCGTATTGCGCAACCAAGACGGCGAAACACAATTGTTATCTAAAGAAGAAATTAATAAAAACGCAGCGCTAGGCGCCACTTTCATCGAGCTCACCGATAAAGAGAAAAAAGAACTCAACATCAATTATGGTGTCAAAATCAAAACCATCAATACTGGAAAACTCAAATCCATCGGCCTGTCAGAAGGCATCATCATTGTCAAAATCAACAACGAACCAATAGAAACCGTCGAAGAATTGACCCAAAAATTAAGTGGTGTCAATCGCGGTATCTTGCTCGAAATCATGGATGAGACAGGCAAAAGAGACTACCGAGGCTTGGGTTTATAAGCAATTGTGGTCGAAAATGAGTCGCGTTGAAAAAGTTAAGAACTCGTTAATAACTCAACAAAAAAAGCCCTCTTCAGATTTTTTTAACCCTGATTTTCGTCGTTACTTTGCTCAAGAAGCAGTAGCTAAACATTACCTAGTAATCCAGTATAGATAAGCGCATGAGACAGCTAAAAATCACCAAATCCATCACGAACAGAGAAAGTCAATCTCTGGACAAATACCTTCAAGATATCGGTCGTGAAGAACTCATCACCGCAGAAGAAGAAGTAGAACTTGCGCGTCGCATCAAAGTAGGCGACCAAAAAGCCCTCGAGAAACTCACTAGAGCCAATCTTCGCTTTGTGGTTTCCGTAGCCAAGCAATACCAAAACCAAGGCCTCACGCTTCCTGACCTTATCAACGAAGGTAACCTTGGTCTGATCAAAGCAGCACAAAAATTCGACGAAACCAGAGGTTTTAAATTCATCTCTTACGCCGTTTGGTGGATCCGCCAGTCTATCTTACAAGCTTTGGCTGAACAAGCGCGTATTGTACGTTTGCCACTCAACCAAGTCGGCTCACTCAACAAAATCAACAAAGCGTTTTCACGCCTAGAGCAAGAATTCGAGCGTCCGCCAAGTGCAGAAGAGCTCGCAGAAGCACTCGAAGTTCCAGAAGACAAAATCAAAGAAAGCCTCAATGTTTCTGGTCGCCACGTATCCATGGATGCGCCGCTCACCACCAACGACGACGGCGGTACCCTCATGGATGTCATGGCTAACCCAGACTCTCCACGTACCGACCACATGCTCATGGCAGAGTCTCTTCAAAAAGAAATCGAGCGCTCACTAAGTACCCTCACCGATAAAGAACGTGAAATCATCCGCTTGTTTTTCGGTATCGGCATGAATCACGGCCTTACCCTAGAGGAAATCGGTGCTAAATTCAACCTTACCCGAGAGCGCGTCCGACAAATCAAAGAGAAGGCTATCCGCCGACTCCGTCACACCTCTCGAAACAAACTTTTGAAGTCTTATTTAGGCTAACAATTTGAAGGCTACCTACTTGTGGGTAGCCTTTTTCTTTTCATCAACAATCAATTATCAACATCAATCAACAACAACATGGAAACCAAAGACGGTTATGAAAAAGAGCTCAATCTGCACATTGAACGAGAAAGAGCAGCTGTTAAATTGCAGAGTAAAGTAGGAGAACTCCTATATGACAAAGGTATCGAGCTGGTATTATTCAGAAATCACCTCACCGATATCACCATTTCTGAGATTTTAAATTTGCATGAATACGCTAAACAAGTGGTCAACAAACCAATTGACGTTTTCACAACTGCTGCCTTAGCAGAAACCCTCATGACGCTCGACATTCCTGCCTCCAAATTAGACATCGGCTTGTTGGCAAGCGAATGGTTAGCGGGTCAAACCGAACAAAGCGGTATGGCTCGTTTCCTCATGGAAAAATTAGGCGATTTACAAACTCCTCAAGCAATCGAACCTCGAGATGTCGTACTTTATGGCTTCGGGCGTATTGGTCGTTTGGCTGCACGCGAGCTCATCAAACAAGCGGGCAAAGGCCAACAATTGCGTTTGCGTGCCATTGTAACACGCGGTTCTTCTGACGCTGACATTATTAAGCGCGCCTCACTTTTGCGCAACGACTCCGTGCACGGTGCCTTCAAAGGAACGGTTATTGAAGACCTCCCAAACAAGAGCCTCATCATCAACGGGCAAATTGTACACATGATAGACGCTGCTAACCCAGAAGACATCGACTACACCATCTACGGTATTCAAAATGCCCTCATCATTGACAACACAGGTGTTTTCACCAACCGAGAAGCGCTTTCTCGTCATTTGCAAGCCAAAGGCATAGGTAAAGTTTTGCTCACCGCTCCAGGAAAAGAGATTCCAAATGTAGTTTACGGAATCAATCAAGATACGCTAGACGTCGAAAACGAAAACATCTTTTCGGCGGCATCTTGCACCACCAATGCCATCTCCCCTATTCTGAAAGTCATCAATGATCATTTTGGGGTTGTAAAAGGTCACATTGAAACGGTCCACGCCTACACAAACGACCAAAACCTGTTGGATAACATGCACAAAAAACCGCGTCGTGGTCGTGCGGCTGCGGTCAATATGGTCATCACCTCCACAGGCGCTGGCTCGGCTGTAACCAAAGTGATTCCTGAACTCAAAGACAAACTTACGGCCAACGCTGTACGCGTACCTACTCCGAACGGTTCTTTGGCTATTTTGAGCCTCGAACTCGAAAAAACCGTCGGCCTCGAACAAGTCAATGCAGCCATCAAAGATGCTGCACTCCACGGCGAGTTGGTCAACCAGATTTACTATTCTTTCGACCCTGAACTCGTTTCTTCGGACATCATTGGCAATACTTGCTGTAGTGTTTTCGACTCCAACGCAAGTATCGTTTCGGTAGACGGCAAAAACGTGGTGCTTTACGCTTGGTACGACAACGAATTTGGGTACACCAAACAAGTGATCCGAATGGCTAAATACATCACGCAAGTTCGCAGAGCGATTTACTATTGATGCAAAAAAAAATCACCATAGCAATTGACGGCTACGCCGCCTGTGGCAAAAGTACTTTAGCCAAGGCCTTGGCCAAAACCCTCAATTACACATTCATAGACTCCGGCGCGATGTATCGCGCCGTTGCTTTTTATTGTCTCGAAAATCAACTCATTGACAGTGAAGGTTTCATTCAAATTCAACAATTAGAGAAACTCCTCCACCATATCAAAATCGAGATGACACCCGATCAAAAAATCTTTCTCAATGAGCTAGACATTACTGACGTAATTCGCACCCCACGTGTGGCGGCAGTTGTATCACAGGTAGCGGCGGTCAAAGCGGTGCGCACCAAATTAGTTGAACTCCAACAGAAGATGGGAATCAATGGCGGCATCGTCATGGATGGTCGAGATATCGGAACAGTAGTATTCCCTGCTGCTGAACTCAAAATTTTTGTAACGGCTTCAGCTGAAGTGCGCACTCAGCGCCGCTTGGCCGAACTTGAGGCCAAAGGTGAACACACTGACGCCCAGAGCGTTCAGCAAAATTTATTCCAACGAGACCACTTAGATAGCACCAGAACAGAAAGTCCGCTTGCTCAAGCTTCCGATGCAATTGTGTTAGATACGACAGAATTGAGTAGAGAAGCTCAATTAGCTTGGGCACTAGCGCGCGTGGCTCTACTCGTAACCGATTAGAGCAAATACAGAGAACGACGACAACCAGTGGTCGATGTCGTAGTTGCCTTTACCGATGCTTTCTTGCGCGTAGTCCCACATGGCGTTCATGCTGCTTGCCCATGCTGCTTTGGTGTTGGCATCTATGCTTTCTGCTGGCAAAGATTTCAGCATGCCATTTAAGCACCAAATGCGGTTCAGATGATAACCATCCCAATGCGATTCATAGCCGTCGTGTTTGTCGGTTTTCTTGATTTGCAGGTCTTTTTTGGCTGTTTCAGCAGCAAACAAGCCCGGTGCAAAACCTTTGACCCACTTGAGGTATTCTTCTTGTGCATACACTTTGCGCATGAGGTCGGTAACTAATAAAGAAGCAGACATGAAATCGTATTCAAAAGGCTCTGCACGCAATGGCGCTTTGGTCATTTTGCCAAAATAACGCTTGCTCGCCTTGAGTGCAACCTTGAGGAGGTCTTCATCGCCAAAGGTGCGGGCGTAGTCGATGGCAAAAGAAAGGTTGAGCGAAGGCGCGTCGTGAGAACCCGACAACTTGACTTCTTTTATGTCTTTCCAGATGACCTGTGCTGCAGCAGCACACAAGCGGTGCAAGGAGCCAAGGTTTTCTAACCAGCGTTCTGCGTCGGGATCGTTCCAACGTGCGAGTTCATCCGCTACCTTGAGCAACCAACCTTGTCCGTAAGGAAATTCAAATACATAACGCTCCTTGTTGGTT
This sequence comes from Crocinitomicaceae bacterium, assembly GCA_044239425.1. GTDB lineage: Bacteria > Bacteroidota > Bacteroidia > Flavobacteriales_D > Crocinitomicaceae > UBA952. The sequence goes on from JBIIBL010000041.1 coordinate 12,244, forward strand.
TCGAAGTATGCGTATTCTTTGCGGATGTTCTCTTCGCTGAAACTTTCATCGAGCTTGGCGCGAATGGCAGCAGCCTCTGGAATATCGGGGTAAGTTTTAAGGATTTTAACGAGTGCCCAATGGTTATGAACCGCACTGTGCCAGTCGTAACATCCGTAAAAAGATGGCCAGATATCGGTTGGTGTTTGGGTATCTCCAGGTTGACGCAACGCTTGGTAGTAATAGTGTGGTGTTGGCTTAGAGGTGCAATCCAAGGAAAGTTTAGCAAAATAAGAAGCACCCTCAGCTGAAAGCGTATAACGACCGTCGGGAGTGGTGCTCACGAGCTGAGCAAAGAAAAAACTTGCGCTGAAAACAGCGACAATAAAGGATGAAAATTTTAGCATGGGACGAGGCGTAAAAACAAAAAATTAGGAATTGATGGGTTTTTTGAATCCGTTCTTGAAAATGGAGAGCGATTCCGTACCAATTCCGACAATAGAAACAATATTTAATGGGAATTCAAGCAGAACGTGTGTGAAGCTGAGAAAGAACAAAACACTTAAGCCTAATTTGTAATCAATTGAATAAAAAATAGAAGCTGCGAGCCAAAGAACGATTACCAATATGAAGCGTACTTTTGGAACCTTATGCCAACGAATAACTTCGGTTTTACTGAACCAATTAAGATAATGATAAAGGTATGCGAAGGCGATAAAACGCATCAGCATGATGCCTACCTCTGAAAAGAAGATGAGGTTATCCGTACTCTTTTTTCTTTCTTTACCCATCGGACTAATCCAGAAATCTTTGGGCATTGCAACATTTTTGTATTTATCTAGTCGCTTCACAAAGTTGGTGTCGTTATTGAAAAAGTATAGCACGTGATCATGTATATGGCCACCTTGATTTGCAATTTGAGGATTGATGGGCTGTTTGCTTAGAATAAAGTTCTTGTTCTGATTTTTTTTCAGGGAGTCAATGTGCTTATAGTAGCTGACTGAGTCAATGATTTTATTCTGAATGAGTGCTTTTTCAGTAGTTGGATTTGAAACAATATCTAAGTACTCCTTATTATTGAGCTTATTATCGAAAAGGTTGAAATGATTTAAAATTGAATAATTGGTATTGTAAAAACCTTCGCCATCGGCATAATAGGCATCTTTACCGTAACCGGAAAGATGTGCGTTTTTTGTATCACTGGGCAAGCCAAAAATAAGTATGAGTGGAAATAAAATGAACCCCACCATCTGCAACAAACCTGATTTACTTCTGGATTTAAGTGCGCCATAGAGCATAAATAAGCCCGTAAAAACATAGACATGTATGAGCGTAGGAATCAGTGATGTTAGTGTAAAAATCAAACTACTATCTGTGTTGTCGATATCGTTTGAAGGGTGTAGCCATCGTCTAACGATGATCAGGTAAAATATACCGATAAGACCTAACTTGATGTAAAAATTCTTGACGAGCGCAAATACAATTCCAGAAAATATTGCGATGATTAACAACTGATTTGATAGGTTTGTATCGTTGAAAAAACGCACGAAATCATTGCTCATTTTTAAGTCATTGAACATCGCATCAAGAGATAATAAGATGCCAATAACTAGCAACACAAGGTAATCCCATTTGCCTTTAGCAAAATATTGGCGATCGTGGAGCCAACTGATTTCGGTGAGGTAATGCAAAGGACCTAAATAAGCATAGGCTAAAAGGAAGGTTTCAAAAGGAAAGTAGTAGGCCAAAATGGCGGTAATGAGCATCAGGCCGATATTGAGGTAGTTGATGCGGTCTTCTTTGAGCAAATTCATTTTTGCAACTTTTTAGGATACATACAAAAATAAGCAAAGGACCATCGTGAAAAAAATGATCTCGCTCATTTATTTCTTAGGTGTTTAGTCGGCCTCGGGTTCTTCTGTGAAAAGTGGAATTTGGTCGGGGTTGTCCTCTTCATTTTTCGATAAATCCCATTCCATAGAAGGTGTTTCTGCTTCGTCTTCCAGTAATTCGGTTTCTTCAAGAATTTCTTCTGCTTGCGGCCAAGGTTCTGGACTTTCGTCAATAGAATGCGTAAGTACAATTTCTTTGACCTTCATTTTGGTCATTTGATTACCTTGCGCTTTCATACCTTTGACGTCGATGAGATCGGCTAAATTCAGGACCTGATCTGGCAAATTCTTGGTTTCCTTGAGTAACTTGTTAAACACAATTCGGGCTTCGGGTCTAAATGCGGTGGACACCACGTCTAGATAAGAACCAGGCGCTTCGGAAATATAACTCACACGTTTGTCTTGGGTGACTTCACAGGTAAACCGTTTGACATAGTGCAATTCTTTCTCGGCATCGTAATAAACAGCAGAAATGGGGCGGTCTTGGATCCATTTTTCAATATGGATCATGTCTTCGTCGAAGTGCGTGGCGAGGTCAAAGCTGCTGAGGCGGTACTCGCCGTTTTTGTAAAGCGTTAAAATACGGTCTTCACCTTTGAAAGAGCCAAGGAACTTGCCCCTACCTTCGTCGTTGAGGCGTCCAACAACGGTGTCGTACCAAATTTTGCGGGCCGCAAGCGTAGAGCCACCTACCTCTTTTTGGACAATTTTTTGAATGATTTCTTTGGTAACACGGTTACCTGCAGAGTTACGGCCTTTGATCAATAAGGCACCGAGGTCGATGTCGAAACGCAAGCGCTTGAGATGCGGGCGCGGACGCAAAAGCACACTGATGACTTCGCGTTCACCGTTAGGGTGCACGCTGAAATATAACATTTTGGATCCTTTGGTACCTTTAGTGAGGTCGTATTCGGTGTCGCGGGTGATGGAATTGACATAAAAACGCTTCATCATGGTGGGGCCGCCCGCGCCATCTTGATAAAAAAGATGGTAAATGGTGCGGGTGTCGCCTTTTTTCCAAACGTTGGCATAAATGAGGCCTTTACCGATGAACTTCTTATCTGCAACTTTGGTGATCATGAGCTTGCCCGAAGAGAAGAAGCAAATGACGTCGTCGATTTCAGAGCAATCGCAAACAGGTTCGTTCTTTTTGAGGCCATAACCAATGAAGCCTTCTTCGTAATCGACGTATAGCTTGCGGTTGGCGATGATGACTTTTGAAGCGGATATGGTATCAAAAGTTTTGATTTCGGTTTTGCGCTCTCGACCAGCACCAAAGCGTTTTTTGAGGTCTTTGAAGTAATCGATGGCATATTCTACAAGATTCGCTAAATGGTGCTTCACTTGGAGCATCTCTTCTTCAATTTTGAGCAAGGCTTCGTCAGCTTTATCGGCATCGAAGCGCGTGATGCGGATCATGGGGATTTGCGTTAGTTTGTGCAAATCTTCGTCTTGGATCTCGCGGAGGAGTTGTTTTTGGAAAGGTTTGAAACGTTCATAGAGGTACACATACAAGGCCTCGCGGTCGCTGTAGAGTTTGAAATCGATGTACATTTCGTGATTGATGAAGAGCTTCTCTAAAGTCGAGAAATGCCATTGGCGCTCGAGCTCGTCTAGTTTGATTTCAAGTTCTAAGCGCAGGAGCTTTACGGTGTGGTCGGTGTTGACCTTTAAAATTTCGGTGATGCCCATAAAGCGCGGACGTTCGCCGTCGATGATCGAAGAGTTCGGAGAAACCGAAACTTCGCAATCGGTGAAAGCGTAGAGTGCATCGATGGTTTTGTCTGGCGACACCCCCGGTGCTAAATGCACAATGATTTCAGCTTCTGAGGAGGTGTTGTCTTCAATCTTTTTGATCTTGATCTTGGCTTTGTCGTTGGCTTTGATCACGGATTCGATCAACGAAGTGGTGGTGGTGCCAAATGGGATTTCGTTGATGATGAGTGTTTTGTTGTCGACCTTTCTGATTTTGGCACGGATGCGCACGCGGCCGCCGCGCAGGCCGTCGTTGTATCCAGAGAAATCGGCCATCCCGCCATTCGGAAAATCAGGTAAAATTTCGACTTTCTTGCCGCGCAAGTGATTGATCGATTGCTCGATGAGTTCAATGAAGTTGTGCGGTAAAAACTTACAAGCCATCCCGACGGCAATTCCTTCAGCTCCTTGTGCGAGCAGCAAAGGGAATTTCATTGGGAGTTGCTGCGGTTCTTTATTACGGCCATCGTAAGAAGAAAGCCAGTTGGTCGTTTTGGGGTTGAACGCTACGTGCAAAGCAAATTTGGAGAGACGCGCTTCAATATAACGTGGAGCTGCTGCGCCATCGCCGGTGAGTGTGTTTCCCCAGTTTCCTTGACAGTCGATCATGAGGTCTTTCTGACCAATTTGCACGAGTGCGTCGCCAATGGAGGCATCGCCATGCGGGTGGTATTTCATGGTGTTGCCAATAATGTTGGCCACCTTGTTATAACGGCCGTCTTCCATTTCGCGCATGGAGTGCAAAATGCGGCGTTGTACGGGCTTAAGGCCATCGTACAAACTCGGTACAGCACGTTCTAAAATGACATAACTGGCGTAGTCCAAAAACCAATTTTGGTACAAGCCATTGAGCGGTACAATTTTGTCGTCGACATGTTGTTTCTCGAAAGGATTATGCCCACTTTCTTCTTGAGGCATTAGGTCTTCTATTTCGTCTTCTGCCATGTTAAGATGCTAATTCGGTGGTTTCGGCCTCTTCGGTTGCTTCGGCTGCTGGTGTTTCGGGTAGGTCTTTTTCGACTCGCAAGTTGTCGATAATGAAATCTTGGCGATCTGGTGTATTCTTACCCATAAAATAGGATAAGATGGAGTCTATGGAGGCGTCTTTGGTCAGGATAACCGGCTCTAAACGGATGTCTTCACCAATAAAATGGATGAATTCGTCCGGAGAGATTTCACCTAAACCTTTAAAGCGTGTAATTTCTGGATTTTTACCGAGTTCAGCCATCGCAGCACGGCGTTCGTCTTCTGAATAACAGTATATGGTTTTCTTTTTGTTTCGGACCCTAAAGAGCGGCGTTTGCAACACATAAACGTGGTTGCGCTTGACTAAATCCGGGAAAAACTGCAAAAAGAACGTGAGCAAGAGCATGCGGATATGCATACCGTCGACATCGGCATCGGTGGCAATGACAATGCGGTTGTAGCGCAGGTTGTCCATGTCTTCTTCGATGTCTAGGGCCGCTTGAATCAGGTTGAACTCTTCGTTTTCATAAACGACTTTTTTGGTGAGGCCGTAGCAATTGAGTGGCTTACCACGCAGTGAGAAAACCGCTTGCGTATTGACGTCTCTTGATTTGGTAATGGAACCACTCGCGGAGTCACCTTCTGTGATAAAGAGCGTGGTGTCTTCGCGACGTTCATCTTTGAGATCGGTGAGGTGCGTACGGCAATCGCGGAGTTTTTTGTTGTGCAAACTCGCTTTTTTGGAGCGGTCGCGGGCCAACTTGCGGATACCTGCTAAATCTTTGCGCTCGCGCTCAGATTGCTTGATTTTCTTTTCAATGGTTTCGGCGACGTCAGGATTGCGATGCAGGTAGTTGTCGAGTTTGTCTTTGAGAAAGTCGTTGATAAAGGCGCGCATGGATTTGCCGCCCGGCTCGATTTCTTGCGAACCTAGCTTGGTTTTGGTCTGAGATTCAAAAACGGGCTCCACTACTTTAACAGCAATGGCTGCTACAATAGATTGGCGGATATCCGAAGCCTCGTAGTTCTTGTTGTAGAAGTCTCTGATGACCTTCGCCACCGACTCGCGAAATGCACTCTGGTGCGTACCTCCTTGCGTGGTGTGCTGGCCATTGACAAAAGAGTAGTAGTCTTCGCCGTAGGTGCGGCCGTGTGTGAAAGCAACTTCGATGTCGTCGTCTTCTAAATGTATAATTGGATAGAGCGGATCGCCATCCATGTTATTCTCTAGGAGGTCTTTGAGACCATCTTTTGAATTGAACTTTTCACCATTGTAGTAAATAGAAAGACCGCGGTTGAGGTAGCAATAGTTCCACATCATTTTGTCGAGGTAAGCCGTTTTGAAAGCGTACTTCTTGAAAATGGTGTCGTCGGGGATGAATTCTACGTAGGTTCCGTTGGTTTCATCTGTTTTTTCGATGGGTGTTTCGGACACGAGTTCGCCGCGTTCAAAAACCGCAGTTTTCTTTTCACCATCGCGCACTGCGTACAACATAAAGTAAGAAGACAAAGCATTGACTGCCTTGGTACCCACCCCATTCAGACCAACTGATTTTTTAAAAGCTTTGGAGTCGTATTTACCGCCGGTGTTCATTTTAGAAACCACCTCTACCACCTTGCCTAATGGAATGCCTCGGCCGTAATCGCGGACAGACACTTTGCCGTCTTTGACTTTGATGTCGACGCGCTTGCCATTACCCATTACGAATTCATCGATACAGTTATCGATAACTTCCTTCACAAGAATGTAAATACCGTCGTCGGCAGCGGCGCCATCGCCAAGCTTACCGATATACATCCCGGGACGCAAACGAATGTGTTCTTTCCAGTCTAGGGAACGTATGTTGTCTTCGGTGTATTGATTTTCAGCCATGTAGCTTTAAAAAATTTGTAACAAACAAAAATAACAAACTACAGCACTCAGAAGTCGTTAGAGAATAGGAAATTATAAACTAAATGTGTTGATAACAATAGGAATTCGGCTATAGTTGCCCTCAAATTGAATCA
>JBIIBL010000042.1:0-18774 GCA_044239425.1 Crocinitomicaceae bacterium
CCCAACATGGAAGCTGTTCGCAAGCACCAAAATTTCCAAGAAATTTTAGCAGCCTACAACTACCAACAAAAAGTAAACAATCCCTGGCGCTACTGGTATTATCCTGCACTCACTATTTGTTTGCTGCTATTGGTATAAGCTTTCATACATGAAATAGTTTGTACATTTGTGTATGTACAAATTATTTCGTTTTGTTCTCTTTCAGTTTGATGCAGAGAAAGTGCACTATTTTGTGATGAGCCTCCTGAATAAAGTTCATGGCTTTGGGCTCTCACGCTTTTTATTTCGATCTACGTATGTCTTAGAAGATCCCAGACTAGAAACTTCTTTTTTAGGTTTGAAATTCCCAAATCCGGTCGGTTTAGCTGCCGGTTTTGATAAAAATGCCCAAAACATTGACGCACTAGCCGATTGCGGTTTTGGTTTTATTGAAATTGGAACTGTTACCCCAAAAGCACAGCCAGGCAATGACAAACCCCGTCTCTTTAGGCTCAAAGCCGATCAAGCTATCCTGAATCGTATGGGTTTCAATAATGAAGGCTTAGAGGCAGCCATTACCCAACTCAAGCAACGCCAAAACAAACAGCTCATTATTGGTGGCAACATCGGTAAAAACAAATGGACCCCAAACGAAGAAGCCGTTTCAGATTATCTCCTTTGTTTTGAGGCACTTTTCCCATTTGTAGATTACTTCGTTGTCAATGTGTCCTCACCGAACACCCCCAATTTACGTGCTTTACAAGAAAAAGAGCCATTGCAAGACCTCCTTATGCAGCTTCAAGAAAAGAACGCTGCTAAAACTGCTCCCAAACCAGTTCTTTTGAAAATTGCACCTGATTTAACAGACACTCAAATAGATGAAATCATCGAAATTGTTGCCTTTACCAAAATTGCGGGCCTTATTGTAGCCAACACCACCATTTCCAGAGACCAACTCTTGACGCCTGCTGCCGAAGTAGAAAAAATGGGCGCTGGTGGCATCTCAGGTAAGCCAGTTACAGCGCGCGCCACTGCCATGATCAAATACATTCACGACAAATCTGAAGCAACCATTCCAATGATCGCTGTCGGAGGCATTCACTCAGCCCAAGATGCGCTAGATAAATTAGATGCAGGTGCTTCATTGGTTCAATTGTACACCGGTTTTATTTACGAAGGGCCTGCACTTGTTAAATCCATCAACAGCGCTTTACTGAAAAGAGCAGGAGAATAAGCATGCAAAACGCAACACTCCAAATCACCGAATGTCCACGCGATGCCATGCAAGGCATCAAAGACTGGATTGCCACCGAACAAAAGGTTGCGTATCTCAATGCGCTTCTCAAATGCGGTTTTGACGTCCTCGATTTCGGAAGTTTTGTATCTCCAAAAGCCATTCCTCAGATGCAAGATACCGCTGAGGTACTTGCACAACTTGACGCTTCCCCAACCGCCTTACTCGCTATTGTTGCCAATGCACGTGGCGCTTCGGATGCCTGCGCTCATGAACGCATCTCCATTATTGGCTATCCGTTTTCAATTTCTGAAACTTTCCAGTTGAGAAATACAAATTCCACTACTTCGCAAGCATTAGAAGGTTTGCAACAGATTTCAGACATTTGTGCCAAGCATGGTAAAAAGCTGCGGGTTTATTTGTCCATGGGTTTTGGTAATCCTTACAACGATGCGTGGTCTGCAGCTCTTGTAGCGAAATGGGTTGAAAAATTACAGCGCCAATTTGAAATTGCTGAATTTGCGCTATCTGATACCATAGGCTGTGCAACACCGGCAAGTGCCCAAGATTTATTTGAAACATTAAACGAGCAATTTCCAAGTCTTCGTTTTGCCGCCCATCTCCATGTTGTGCAGGGGCGAGAAACAGCACTGATCAACGCTTGTATCGCTGGTGGTTGTACCCATTTTGATACTGCAATTGGCGGCTTTGGCGGCTGCCCCATGGCCAAAGACGAACTCACAGGAAATCTTGCTACTGAAGCGCTGCTCAATTATGCAGCCCAAGCAAATCTTCATCATACCATCGACAGCGCATCTTTCGAAGCGGCTCGTCAATTATCAACTTCAATTTTTTAACCAATGCGAAACAAAAAACTTCTTTGGTTCATCGGTATTCTTTTTGCGCTTTTAGTTGCCATCTATTTTTTATTGGACTTGCGAAATGGGCTTCATCACGATCCAAAGAAAAAAACGACAGTAGAAAAGACAGAAGGTGTTGAGATCAGCACGGACTTTAACACGAATACATTTTCAAGTAAAGAAGAAGCCAAAACGCTCAAGAATTTAAGATTTTGTGACAGCACGGTCCAATGGAGCGAAGACCTCAACAGACCATCTTGTACTCCCAATTTCTTTCGCGTGTTTCCTTTGAAAAAGGGCTTGGATTTAGCGCAAGGCTGTATGGTGCTCATGAAAGCGGGTGTCAATCATTTTCCGGTACGTCGTTTTGTTATTTATGAAAGAGAAGGTACTCAAATGGTTCAAGCCAATGGGTTTATTGGTTATCCGATCGAATTCAGGCCCCAGGCCAAAACCTATGACGACATCGTGATCCGCTTTTTTGAACGTTACGAAGGGCAAAAATATTTCTACAATTGTCTGTTCACCTGGAACCAAAATCGTTACCAATTTGTGTGTTGTGAACAAATCAACGACGCGAATATCAAGCCCGAAAAGCAAAAGCAAGTCTCTGCCGAAATCTTACAAATCCTCAATGAAAAGCAGTTGGTTTTTTAAATTGGCTTTGCTGTTCTTGTTGAGCGCTTGTATCAACGGCGAACAAACCTACCGTGCCGACCACACCCATTTGTTGAGTGGAGGTAACAGTAAAGTTTGGATGCTTAAAGGCACTCAGCAAAACGAGCAAATGCAATTAAAGCGCAATTCTTGGGGAGAAGTGTTATTTGTGTTTTATTTAACTGGCGAGGTCTTGGTGGGTTCCTTTGGCGATTTTGACAAAGGCACTTTTGACAAAGGGCATTTCAGCTATAAAGAAGATAATGAAGAACTCACCATTCGGATAAACGCCGAAAAATGGAAGTTTAAAATGAACATTGTTCGAGAAGATGAACTCCAATTAAAAACACTCAAGGGTTCCTATCTAGCACCCTACATGTATTTGGTTCCACTCACAGTTCCCAACTAAAATTTTTCAAAAGCGCCAAGTCCAAAAAGGGCAAAGTCATATTTTGCTGGGTCAACGGAGTCAAATTCTTTTAAAATTCCAATCAGTTCTTCGTTGGTTTTCCAGTCGTTTTGGCTTCTTTGGATGAGGCCTAATTTGCGTGCGATATTTCCGGTGTGGACGTCCAGCGGGATCATCAATTGAGAACGGTCAATGCTGGTCCAGAGTCCGAAATCGACGCCGTTTGCGTTGGAGCGTACCATCCATCTCAAAAACATCACCAAGCGTTTGGCAGCAGAACCATTAGCTGGGTCGGCAATGTGTTTGAATGTTCGAGCTTCCAAATGAGGAATAAACCGCTCCCTAAAAGCACAAATATGATCAAAGAGCGTGGGGTTTGCTTGATTTGTCGCAAATGCATTTTCTAAATCGCCTTGCTCATAAATGGCTTTTAAGCCAAGCAAGAATCCATTTAAATCAGTTTGATTAAAAGTGCGGTGCACAAAAATAGGGCAGTCGCCATCTTGGTAATTCAGTACATAGTGCCGAGGTTCTTGACCTAATATTGCTAAAAGTTTTTCGCCACTTTTGATGATGCTTTGTCGGTTACCCCAAGCCAAGATGGCCATAAAAAAAGCGACAATTTCGATGTCTTCTTTTTGGGTAAAGCGGTGCGCCAAAGAAATGGGGTCAGTAGCAATAAAAGCTGGCTGTTCGAATTGTTGAGCTTTGAAATCAAGAAACTCTTGGAGTTCTTTCTTGGAGCCACTAAACGAAGCGGCCATCTTTCATGGTTAGGCTGCGGTCAGCCATTTGTGCAAACCCTTCGTTGTGAGTGACAATAACAAAACTTTGCTTCATTTCAGAACGGAGCTCAAAAAAGAGGTGGTGTAAGGCGTTGGCGTTTTCGGTATCGAGGTTACCAGAAGGTTCGTCGGCAAATACCAATGCTGGTTGGTTGATGAGCGCTCGCGCTACAGCGATGCGTTGTTGCTCGCCGCCAGAAAGTGCTTCAGGTTTGTGTGCTGCGCGGTTTTCTAAGCCAAAGCGATCGAGGAGTTGCCTGGCTGCTTTTAGCGCATCGGTTTGGTTAGTGCCGCCGATCATGGCAGGGAGTGCGATGTTTTCTAAAGCGTTAAACTCAGGTAGCAATTGATGAAATTGAAATACAAAGCCTAAACGCTGATTGCGAAAATGAGAGAGCGCTTTTTCATTGAGCTCAAATGGATTTTTTTCTTCAATGAGCAGCTGCCCGCTAGAAGGAGCATCGAGTGTGCCGAGGATTTGAAGCAGTGTTGTTTTGCCGGCACCAGAAGAGCCAACTATAGAAATGATTTCTGCAGGTGCAACGGTAAGGTCAATGCCTTTCAAAATTTGTAAGTCTCCGTATTTCTTTTCAATACTGCTTGCTTGTAACATTATTGGTCTAATTTGATGTTGTGTCCCATTTTGTCGCGCTTGGTTTCGAGGTAGCGCTCGTTGTGGATATTACTTTGTATTTCTAGTGGAATATTTTCAGTGATTTCGAGTCCGTAGCCGATAAGGCCCGTGCGTTTTTTAGGGTTGTTAGACATTAATTTCATTTTGCGAATCCCGATGGCTCTGAGCATTTGAGCACCAATGCCGTAGTCGCGTTCGTCTGGTTTGAATCCAAGTCTTTCATTGGCTTCATAGGTGTCGAGGCCTTCTTCTTGTAGTTTGTATGCTTTAAGTTTGTTGAGAAGTCCAATGCCACGACCTTCTTGGTTCATGTAGACAATAGCTCCTTTACCTTCTTTACTGATGAGCTCCATGGCCTTGTGAAGCTGCGGGCCGCAATCGCAACGGCAGCTACCGAAGATATCGCCTGTGAGGCAAGAGGAATGCACGCGCACCAGCACCGCTTCGTCTTCGGACCAGGTACCTTTGGTGAGTACTAAATGGTCTTGATCGGTGCTTTCGTCTTTAAAGGCGCGCAACTGAAAATCGCCATAAACTGTCGGCATTTCAACTTGAACTTGTTCCACGATGAGTGATTCATGGGCAATGCGGTATTTAATGAGATCTGCGATGCTAATGATTTTTAAATCAAATTTCTTAGCGATTTCTAATAGTTGTGGAAGGCGTGCCATAGAGCCGTCTTCGTTCAAAATCTCGACAATAATACCCGCTTCTTCAAAGCCAGCGAGTCTGGATAAATCTACTGCAGCTTCAGTGTGCCCGGCACGGCGCAGTACGCCGCCATTTCTGGCGCGTAACGGAAAGATATGACCTGGTTTGCCGAGTTCTTCTGGTCGAATTTTCGGGTTGATCATGGCCAAAATAGTTTGGGAACGGTCGCTGGCAGAAATACCTGTGGTGCAGCCGTGGCCAATGAGGTCCACGCTGATGGTAAATGGGGTTTCATAAGCCGCAGAGTTGTTGCGCACCATGAGTTCTAAGCCAAGTTGGTCACAACGCTCCTCGCTGATTGGCGCACAAATAAGACCGCGTCCATGCGTAGCCATAAAGTTGATAAGCTCAGGAGTTGCATTGCGTGCCGCTGTCAGAAAATCGCCTTCGTTTTCGCGGTCTTCGTCGTCGACTACAATAACAACGCGGCCTTGCTGAATTTCGTAAATGGCTTCTTCTATGGTATGGAGTGTTTGTGACATAATTGGCTTTTGCTTACGCTTTTGGAATATGAGTTAAGGTTGAGAGTAGGAAGTTCCAGAATTTTTGAACGGATGAAATTTGCACGCATTCGTCTGGGGAGTGCGCAGCGCGTATATTTGGCCCGAAGGATATCATGTCAACGCCAGGTAGTTTTTCGCTGAGTAAACCACATTCGAGGCCAGCATGGCATGCTTTCACTTTGGGTTCAGCTTGGAATGTTTCCGTGTAGTGTTGCTTCATGATTTGAAGTATGGCTGAACCTGAATTGGGTTTCCAGCCAGGGTAGTCGCCGCTTTGTTCAACGGTAACACCCATGTTTTCAAAGGCACAGCGCACGGTTAAACTTACTTCTCTTTTGGTGCTTTCTACCGAACTTCTTTGTAAAGATTGCGTGGTAAAGCTGCCTTTATGAATCACGACACGTGCCAAAGAAGAGGATGCTTCTACTAATCCTTCGATGTCAGGGCTCATGCGGTAAACGCCGTTGTGTAAACCACAAAGTGTGGAGATCATTTGCTTGAATACCGAAGCAGGGACCGCTTTTAAAGTAGCTGTTGCTTCTTCAACTTCCAAAGCAAAATGAGGTTCTATTTGTTGGTATTCGTCTTGAAGCGTTTGCTTGAAATGAGCCACTATAGATTTTAGTTCAGTTGCATTTTGTACGGCAACTTGAGCTGTGGCTTCACGCGGAATGGCGTTGCGCAAACTACCACCATCAAAAGAGAGCAGTTGTACATCCATTTGCTGAGAGATTTCCCAAAGCAAGCGCGCTAGCCATTTGTTGGCATTACCGCGACCTTTGTCGATGTCCATGCCTGAATGCCCGCCGAGTAGTCCGCTCATTTGAATGCTATACGTGGTATATCCCGGTTGAATAGCTGTTTCTTCGTAATTGTAGAAGGTATTGGTGTCGATTCCGCCAGCACAACCAACAGAAAGTTCGTCGTCGTCTTCGGTGTCGAGGTTCAAGAGGATGGTGCCACTTAAAAGTGAGGCATCCATTTCTTTAGCGCCGGTCATGCCGGTTTCTTCATCGATCGTGAAAAAAGCTTCGAGCGCGGGGTGTGAGATGTCTGTGCTTGCAAGCAGCGCCATGATGGCAGCTACACCGATACCATTGTCGGCGCCAAGCGTGGTGCCCTTCGCACGGATCCAGTCGCCTTCTTGGTACATTTCGATGCCTTGTTGGTCAAAATCAAAAACTGTATTTGCGTTTTTCTGGTGCACCATATCGAGGTGACTCTGAAGAATGACCGTTTGTCGGTCTTCCATTCCGGCTGTTGCCGCCTTTTTGATGATGACGTTGCCGATGGTGTCGCGCTGCGTGTCTAGGCCAAGCGCATGGCCAAAGTTGAGCATAAATGCGATGACGCGTTCTTCTTTTTTAGAAGGTCTAGGTACCGCATTGAGCGCGGCGAAATGTTGCCACAGGGCTTTTGGTTCAATATTGCTGAAATCCATTATTAAGGAAATTTGGGGTATTGTTGAAAATCAGGGTCGCGCTTTTCTAAAAAGGCGTGTTTGCCTTCTTGGGCTTCTTCTGTAAGGTAATAGAGTAGGGTGGCGTCGCCTGCGAGCTCCATGAGGCCGTGTTGGCCGTCTAGTTCGGCGTTCATGGCGCGTTTGATCATGCGAATAGCTAGTGGGCTTCTTTTCATAATGATTTGGCACCATTCTACAACGGTATCCTCGAGTTGGGCTAAAGGAACTACTTTATTGACCATGCCCATTTTTTCTGCTTCTTCGGCAGTATATTGGTTACATAAAAACCAAATTTCGCGGGCCTTTTTTTGGCCTACGTGGCGCGCCAGGTAAGAAGAACCAAAGCCACCATCGAAACTACCCACTTTAGGGCCAGTTTGGCCAAAACGTGCGTTTTCAGAAGCAATGGTGAGGTCACAAACCACATGTAATACGTGCCCGCCGCCAATGGCATAACCGTTCACCATTGCGATGACTGGTTTAGGCAAGGAGCGAATGGCTTTATGGATATCCAAAACATTGAGCCTTGGAACGCCGTTTTCTGAAATGTAGCCACCAATTCCTTTTACGTTTTGGTCGCCACCAGAACAAAATGCTTTATCGCCTTGGCCCGTTAGTACTATGACATTGATGTCTGGGTTCTCGCGGCAAATAGCAAGCGCCTCGAGCATTTCAAAGTTGGTTTCAGGTCTGAATGCGTTGTAAACCTGTGGGCGGTTGATGGTGATTTTTGCAATTCCTTCGAAAAATTCAAATTTAATGTCTTTGTAATTTTTCAGACTTTGCCAATTTCTTTGAGACATGAGCTAATTTTTGTTATCTGTATACAAAGATAGAACATCCCAAACGACCGAAAGGTTTATTTGGTTAGAAATTCTAAATGTTTTGAAGAGGACCATGCAACTTTTTTTCAAAACCGTCCGTCAATCTACTGATGCCCTTTTGGGAAAGCCTTATTACTTTAGCCACATGAAACAGATCTACTTGTATTAACCTAAACCGGGCCTTGGCCCATTAAAAATGCAAGTCGTATGAGTAATTATTTGGGTGCCCGCATTCGCGTGGCTTTTGTAGAATCTGATGTCATTTTTAGAACAGGCTTGCGTGCCTTATTAGAGCCACGCAGCGATTTTGAATGGGTAGGTGAGGCCCAAAGTCTCAGTGACTTTCGGGCGCGTTATACCGGAGTTGGTATTCAAGTGATCATGATCGACGCTGATCTTTTACAAGATTTAGATCAGGTCTATATCCATTTCTGGATGTCTGCCTGGCCCAATGCCAAGTTCTTGTTGTTGGTTCCTAATTTCAAATCGGCAATGGTGCCGCTCTTTTTAAAGTGGGGCTTTCATGGGGTAGTCAATAAATGGAACATGCACGAAGAAGCCGTCACGGCCTTTCGTCAAGTGCTTTTTCAAAATTCCTACTTACACCCCAATACCAAGCGCATGCTAGATGCCGAGCGCCGCACCATTCGCACCTTAGAACGCATCACCGCGCGTGAAATCGATGTTATACGAGGCATTTGTCAAGAAAAAACCTGTCGAGAAATTGCCCACGACCTCCAAATTTCGCCACGCACCGTCGAAACCCACAAAATGCGCATTATTGAAAAACTCGACGTGCGCAATACCGCTGGTATCATTGTACACGCTGTGCGCTTGGGCATTATTCCTTAAATGCTAAAGGGTATCCAATCAAAACTATCGAATTTCAATCTCGTCCAAAAACAGCCATGGCGTGTTACCCGCGCCTGGCTGACCACTCGGAATTTTAGAAATGCCATAGAGAGTCACATGGATTTGCTTCACGTGTTTATCCGAGACTTCAATTTGTATGAATTCGTCTGTAGAATAACCATCCAAAATACTACCTCTATTTCCTACACCGTATTTGTTTAAAGTAATCATGTAGTTCTGCGCGGCCCAAATCCAACTATTCGGATCGTGGAGGGTATGAATCCTGATTTCTTTGACCTTGATGGGTTTGTCAAAAACAATATCAAAACACACGCTGTCGCTATCAAAACCCAGCCATTCATTTCCTTTCCAAGGTCGGGCACCGAGTTGGCCATCGACAATAGTCAGCGATCCGTTGTCGTATTTTGGGCTGGGCGGCGTTTGAAAAACAATTTGCGCACCCAATGCTTTGTGCTGAATGATCTCCAGTTCTTTAGGGGCAATCCCTGAACCTTGTTCAATTTTCAGACCAACGACTTTTGTTTTCTTTTTTGCTGGAGAAATATTGTTGAGTACCTCTGGTTGTTTATCTAATCCTTTGGCGGGCACCTTTTGAATTTCAATACCGCCGTTTTTACCGCGCGTTGTTTTGAGTTCTGGTTTGAGCGCCGCTTTGGAGAAGTTGACTTTTTGGTTGTTTAAAAAAGGAAAGTGAAACTGCACCAACGTCGAAAGGAAATGGTCATAAGGCAATTTAGTTTCGGACCACAGCGCGGTGCTGAGTGCAATGGCGCGGGGGTAGGTCATGTATTCCAATTGAGCCATATCTGGGATGTATTCGGTCCAGAGGTTGCCTTGCGCTCCTAAAACGTAAGCCGCCGAAGCGACGTCCATGTCGGATGGAATTGGATTGAATTCATAAACACGATCTAGGGGTGTGTAACCGCCAATAGCCAACGGTTCGTCGGCGCCACGACCTTGATAGTGATCAAAATAGCAATGAGAACCCGGGCACATAACGACGTAGTGGCCTTGCGCTGCTGCGGCTTTTCCGCCCTCATAGCCGCGCCAAGACATCACTGTTGCATTTGGCGAAAGCCCGCCCTCCAGAATTTCATCCCAGCCAATGAGTTTTTTGCCATTTTGAGTCAAAAAGGCGTCCATGCGCCCAATGAAATAGCTTTGTAGTTCGTGTTCGTCGTGTAGGCCGTTTGCCTTAATGACAGCCTGACAATTTGGACATTCTTTCCATCTTGTTTTTGGTGCTTCATCTCCTCCCACGTGTAGGTATTCACCCGGAAAAAGCGGTAAAACTTCTTTTAAAACATCTTGCAAAAACAAGATGCTTTCTTCTTTGGCACAAAAAATATCGTCAAAAATGCCCCAGAGGCCTTCGACGCCTTGCGCTTGGCCGGTACAGGAGTATTGTGGGTAAGCGGCAAGCGCAGCTCTGGCGTGGCCAGGCATTTCAATCTCTGGAACTACATTAATGAAACGTGCGCCTGCATAACTCACGATGTCTTTGACTTCTTCTTGGGAGTAAAAGCCGCCATAGCGTGTTTTGTTGTAGGTGCGAGGCAGGGTGGTGTAATGATTTTCTACAGTGGAGTCGCGCCAAGCACCAACTTCGGTCAAAAGCGGATATTTTTTGATTTCAATTCGCCAACCCTGGTCATCGGTGAGGTGCCAATGCAAGGTGTTGAATTTGTAATAAGCCATTAGGTCAATAAAGCGCTTGACTTCATTGACCGTAAAAAAATGCCTCGACACATCAAGGTGCAGGCCGCGCCATTGAAATTGAGGGTAATCTTTAACGAAGCATTTAGGAAAACTCAATTGGCCGTCTTGCTGCGTGCTCAATTGCAACAATGAAACCCAAGCATAAAAACAAGAGGCTTCGCTTGAATAGGAAATAGTGATGCGGTCTGCAATATTGATACTATAAGAATCTTGCTTGACATTGGTGAGTTTTTTGAACTGCACCATTGGGTTTTGGACAAATGGTGACACTTGGATATTATTGGCCCAAAGCGCATATTCTGTGAATGCGGCCTTCAAATTAGGGGTGATTTCAGACGGGTCGATGAGCAGGGTGCCGCTGCAAACAAACTGACCATTAGTGGTTTGGTATACAGCAGGAGTGGGTAAAATAGGACAAACTTGAGCTGTTGAGATCAGCGAAAAAAGTCCAAATGCGAGAAAGAAGCTAAATTTTAACATGCCCTAAAATTAATGAATTCAATCAGATGACTAACTTTGTACAAAGTTCATTCATGAAAGTATACAACAATATCCTCGAAACCATCGGTAACACGCCATTGGTGCGCATCAATAAACTTGCCAAAAGCCTTCCGGCTCAGGTGTTGGCAAAGGTAGAAACCACCAATCCGGGTAACTCCGTCAAGGACCGCATGGCTGTCAAGATGATTGAAGACGCCGAAAAAGCGGGCATTTTAAAGCCTGGTGGTACCGTCATTGAAGGCACCTCAGGCAATACCGGTATGGGTTTGGCGTTGGCTTGCATCATCAAAGGATACAAACTCATTTGTGTACTCAATGACAAACAATCCAAAGAAAAAATGGACATTTTGCGCGCTGTTGGCGCTGAAGTTGTTGTTTGCCCTACGGCTGTTGAACCCACAGATCCGCGCTCTTACTATTCAGTTTCACGTCGTTTAGCGACCGAAATTCCGAATTCATGGTATGTGAATCAATACGACAACCTTTCGAACAGAACAGCGCACTACGAGCAAACAGGCCCCGAAATTTGGGAACAAACCGAAGGGAAAATCACGCATTTTGTGGTGGGTGTGGGTACGGGCGGAACCATTTCAGGTGTTGGTCAGTACCTCAAAGAAAAAAATCCAAATATTCAAATTTGGGGTATTGATACTTACGGATCTGTTTTTAAGAAATATAAAGAAACAGGCATCTTCGATGAAAACGAGATTTACCCATACATCACAGAAGGCATCGGCGAAGACATCTTGCCAGCCAACGTAGATTTCGATGTTATTGACCATTTTGAAAAAGTAACAGACCGCGATGCAGCCGTATACACACGCAGGCTCGCTCGCGAAGAAGGCATTTTTGTCGGAAACTCCGCAGGGGCGGCCATCAAAGGGCTCTTGCAAATGGGTGCCAAACTCACCAAAGACGATGTAGTCGTTGTTTTGTTCCACGACCACGGTAGCCGATATGTAGGCAAAATTTTCAACGACGAATGGATGCGCGAACGCGGTTTCCTCGAAGAAAACCTCCTGACCGCTGGCGATTTAGTTGCCAAACACGGCAATAAACCATTGGTTTCTCTTTACGCCGAAGAACTCGTCTCTCATGCCATTGCCAAAATGCGTAATTTCGATATTTCTCAGATTCCTGTCATGAAAGACGGTCAATACGTGGGTTCTATCGACGACAGCCATTTATATCAAGTGCTCATCGACAACCCGGCCTTGCGCGACGCCCCAATTTCTTCCTTGATGTCGGCTGCTTTCCCAGTAGTGCATGCAAACACCCCTGTAGAAGAACTCTGCAAATTGATCTCTAAGCAAGTTCCTGCGGTCTTGGTTGCCTTAGACAACGGCAAGCACCATATTGTGTCGCGTTACGACGTCATTGCTGCAATGGCCTAGGCCCATGCGTATTATTTCTTTGGTTCCGTCTTTAACCGAATACCTCTGGGCCTTGGGTCTAGAGAAAGAAGTGGTTGGGATCACTAAGTTTTGTATTCATCCGAAAGCATGGCGGCAGCACAAAACACGGGTCGGCGGAACCAAAAAGGTCAATTTCGAAACTATTGCTACCCTCCAGCCAACGCTTATTATTGCCAATAAGGAAGAAAACACCAAAGAAGATATTCAGCAGTTGCAGCTGCACTACACTGTTTTAGTTACGGACATCAATTCTCTTGAAGAAGCTTATCACTATTTACTCGAGATTGGTCAAAAAGTGCAGCGCGAAGAAAAGTCACTTTCGCTTGTCAGTCAAATTCAAGCCAATTTTCAAAGCGTAGTCAATATAGGTCAGGGGGCCTCTTTTCTTTATTTCATTTGGAAAGACCCTTATTTTGTGGTGGGGCCAAAAACATACATTCATGCTTTATTGACCCATTTTGGCTTGGTTAACTTTTGTGAAATCGAGCGCTATCCTGATTTAGATCAAGTACTCGCAAACAAGGCTATGCTTTCCAGTAAACCAGATTTCTCTCCAGATTACATTTTCTTGAGCTCTGAACCTTTTCCTTTTGAAGCCAAACATTTAGAGGAAGTACAGGTGCTTTTCCCGAATTCTAAAATTGTGCTTATCGATGGTGAAAACTGTTCTTGGTATGGCTCAAGGATGTTGGAAGTACCTGGGTATTTTGAGCAATTGTTTGGTGAGTAATTGAATAAGAATCAAAAATCAAACAACGTAGGCATGTCTGAAGCTGGTTTTGGCTTCTCGACGTTTCGTTTTTTGGGTGGCTCAATCGGAGCTGGTGTTGGTTCTTTTTCAAGGGTAGGCGTTGCCATTTTTTGTGCTGACTCTTTTTGTACAGGCAAATTCAGTAATTTGGCTTTGATGCCTTCCAATTTTCTGATGATTTCAACGTAGTTTGGATTGGCTGGAGCTGCGGTTTGAACGATTTGAACAGGCTCGGTAAGAGGTGTGGTTGATTTTAGTTTGAGGGCTTTTTTGGCGCCATCGAGCGTATAGCCTTCTACCTTGACAAACTGGTAAATGCGTTGGATTTGTTCGATTTCTTTGACCGAAAATAAGCGATTGCCCTTTTTGTTCTTTTTTGAAACTGTTAGGTTAAATTCTTTCTCCCAAAATCTTAAGAGTGAGGCATTTACCTGAAGCATGGTCGCTACTTCGCCAATGCTGTAATAAAGTTTGCTAAGTGGTTGATTTTCAATTGAGGGCATCTGTCTACTTGAATGAAGATTCGAAAATAATTATTATTTTTGCAATGGCTTTCAGAAAATGAAAATAAAAGACATATTTTTCTTCTTTCTCTTTTTGGTCTTCGCTCAAGGGTTGTTGGCCCAGCCTCCCAATACCCAGGTGCAAACCCAAGCGCCTTTGCCCAATGATCCGCAAGTAGACGCCATTATCAATTACGCCAAGCGTTTTTTAGGAGTGCCTTATCGCTACGGCGGCACCACGCCATCAGGTTTTGACTGCTCTGGCTTCATCAATTACATCTTCGGAAGTTTCGGTTTCGATTTAGTCCGCACGAGTTATGGTTTGGCAGAACTCGGCACCACAGTTATGTTGTCGGAAATCCGCCCTGGCGACCTCATGTTTTTCAAAGGAAGCAATGTCAATTCCTCAAGCGTAGGCCACGTTGCTTTGGTAATAGAAGTAACGCCAGAAGCCATTAAATTCATTCATTCGGCCAATACAGGTGTGCGCATCGACAACTTCAAGACCTCTCAATACTACATCCAGCGCTATATTAAAACCAAGCGCCTAGATTACGGCACGCCCTAATTGCTTATTTTAGCACCATGGAGCAGCAAAAACTCAACGAGCGCAGACAATGGCTTTTTATAGCTCTTGCAGGCTTGTTTGTCACTAATGCCGTAACTGCTGAACTCATCAGCAACAAACTCATTCAAATTCCTTTGGAAGGATTTTTCTTTGGTAAAAAGGTAGGGCCTTTCGTTACCATTATTGGTATTTTACCGTGGCCGGTTGTTTTCTTACTCACCGACCTTCTCAACGAGTTTTACGGCCAAAAAGCAGTGCGGAGGCTTTCCTGGATTACAGCAGGTTTAATTGCTTATTGTTTTCTGATTGTCGGCCTATCGATGTCTATTCCAGCCTATGAAATCAAAGGCTCTAAATTGGCGACTAATCAAGCGTATAATTTGGTTTTTGGGCAAGCACAAGCAGTAATTGTGGGTAGCATTGCAGCCTTCATGGTTTCACAGCTCCTCGATGCGTATCTCTTCGATAAAATCAAGCAAAAAACGGGCAATAAATTCATTTGGTTGCGTAGCACCGGAAGCACGCTACTTTCTCAATTGATCGACTCCTATATCGTTTTGTATATCGGCTTTGTTTTGCCTGGTGCCATGAGTATGTCCACTTATTTTGAAGTCGCGCCTACAAATTATCTTTTGAAAATCTTGATTGCCATTTCACTCACACCATTGGTATATATCGGCCATTATTTGGTTAGGCGTTATTTGCGGCACTCAAATCCCGTTTAGCCTTGCGCAACTGAAGCAATAATAGCAGCAGTGCAATTGCACCAAACCCCGCGGCAATAAACATGCAGATGCGTGCGCTTTCAATGGTGTTGTGGTAAAAAAGAAAAGTGAGCCCAGAGCCTGTCAAAATGCCAATCTCAAGTGCAATGAACATCGTTCCAGATCCCGTTCCTCGTCTGTGTGCCAAGCTTAAATCTGCTGTCCAAGCAAAAAGTGTTGGGCTCGAAACACCGGTGGCTAGTCCAAAAATAGCAGCAGCAATTGTATAGCTCCAGATATCGCTTGCTAGCCCCAATAAAATCATGCTAATGACTAACAGGGTGCAGCCAAATAGCATCGTTTCTCTTCTTCCTATGCGGTCCGAAAGCGATGAAAACACCAAGCGCACGCCAATTGTGGTCAGTACATAAATGCCAAAGAAGTAACCTTTGTTGGCAATGCCTAAATAGTAAGAATAATCTGGGCTCAGTACAAATATAACCCCTGAACTGATCGCAGTCAGGAGCATGATGATAGCCGCTGGCTTTACAGTTGGTTCCACGACGTCCTCCCATTTGATCAATAGCTGTCGCCTTTCAAACTGGAGTTGCTTTGGCAAGGTTTCTTGAATCGGCAGCATTAGAAGTAGCGCAAGGATTCCAAAACCAGCTGCGCTCATGAACAGCGTGTCGTAATTGCTCAGGGAGAAAATGTACGAACCGAGCGCTTGCCCGACTCCAATACCCAAAGAAATAAAGGTTCCCCAAAGACCCATTGCCGCTCCTTTGCGGTCGGGTGGTAAAATATCGGTGAGTAGGGCAGTGGCGCCTGTGGGTGCGAAACCTGCACTCAGGCCATGTAAAAAACGCAACACAAAAAAGAATCCTAGCCAACTGGCAAATGGGTAGCTTATACTGACCGCAATGGCAATTCCTAATCCTATATAAATGCACCGCTTCCGACCAATTAGATCAGCTAACTTACCGGCAAAAGGCCTAGAAACTCCTGCTGCAATTGAAAACAAAAAGATGATGCTGCCCTTGAGTGCACTACCGCCTAACTGACTGATGAAACCGTTCATTTCAGGTAAAATCAGGTTGAAGCTGAGCATGAAAAAAAACATGCTGGCACTGAGTAACCAGAAATCTCGTGAATATCTTTTGAGCATGGGCGCAAAAGTAGTTAAACCAAACCAACTCTCGTTTGTTATTGTAACATGAAACGTATATTTGTGTTACTTATGTTAGGAAGCCTCAATGCCTGTGGACAGCAAGATTCAGATGCTGCAAAAAATCAAAACACTTTCAACGGCCGTGCGCTGCCTGAAAACGTTTGTTATGTCGTGAACGGTGGCACTGAACGCCCATTTACAGGTAAGTATTGGGATCATCACGAAGAAGGCACTTATATCTGCGTGGCTTGCGACGCGCCTCTTTTCGAAAGCAAGACCAAATACGATTCAGGTTCGGGTTGGCCAAGTTTTTACGAGGTGCTCACCCAGGGTAACGTCAAGAAAATTACCGACCGTTCGCATGGCATGATCCGAACAGAAGTTCGATGCAACAATTGCGACGCCCATCTTGGGCACGTATTTGAAGACGGCCCTAAGCCTACAGGCCTGCGCTATTGTATCAATTCGGCCTCTCTAGATTTTATCGATGCAAAAGCTATGCAAACCAATTCATCAGATCAAAAAACAGCACAAAGCACACAGCTTGCCACTTTTGGCGCAGGTTGCTTTTGGTGTATAGAAGCGTGCTTTCAAGACTTAAAAGGTGTTATTTCTGTGGTGCCTGGTTATGCCGGTGGTCACAAAGATCAGCCGACTTACAAAGAAGTCTGCACGGGGCAAACCGGTCATGCCGAAGTGGCTCAGGTTGTTTTTGACCCAAGTGTGGTTTCTTATGAAGAACTCCTTGAAGTTTTTTGGTTTGTACACGACCCAACCCAACTCAATCGTCAAGGAAACGACGTGGGTACGCAGTATCGTTCAGTTATATTCTATCACAACGAAGCGCAAAAAGCAGCAGCCCTTAAGTATTTACAAAAACTAGATGCTGAAAAAGTGTGGGACGCACCAATCGTGACACAAATTGTAGCCATCAATAACTATTTTGAGGCAGAAGACTACCACCATAATTACTATGAGAACAATCCGGGTAACCCTTATTGCCAAAGTGTGGTGCGTCCAAAAGTAGAAAAGTTCAGAAAGGTTTTTGCAGATCGAATCAATTGATCAGAACCAAACAATTAATCTTGTTCTGGCGCTAAGCGCAACACAATGCCATCGATGTCATCGTTGAGGTGGATTTGACAACCTAAGCGGCTATTTGCCTTGACGAAAAATGCTTGATCGAGCATATCGAGCTCTGCGTCGCTTTGTTCGGGTAAGTCGGTATCTGATTCCAAATAGCATTGACACGTCGCACACATGGCCATGCCGCCGCACTCTCCTTTGACCGGTAAGTCATAAGCTTTGCAAAGCTCCATTACATTCATGTTCATATCTGTCGGGCCTTCTAGTTCGTGTGCCTGACCTTCTCTATCGATGATGGTTACTTTGATATCTGCCATATTTGTTAGTTATAAATGCGCAAAAGGTTGTTGCCGTTGAATTGAGTTGCGTATTGTCTTAAGCTGTAAATACTGTTGCTCACGGGTGAGCCGTCGTAAAGTGAAAAGACCGCATTATTGCAAGAGTCTTTGAGTTGTAAGAAATTTTGATTGTCCGGATAGAGTGGGAGCGGGCAAGTGCCACTGATGTCAGCTGGCGAATGCCTGTCAAAAGCGACAAATTCGTCTATTCCTTTGCGGTAAACGATAATGCCACGCGAACCACCGTTGAGGTAGGTCCAGCCACCAACACCTTGCAAGTTACTGTAGCTCGGTAATTGAATGTCTATTGTGACATCGACCGGCACAAACGGAACCGGGTTTTGATTTTGATGATTGCACTTCGATGACAACAACAAGAATCCAAAACAGAAGAGGAGCAGATTTTTCACAATTCAAATTTAAGGATTTTAACGTATTTAAAGCGCCTCAGATTTTTCTTCCCACTTTTTATAAAGAGACTCTAATTGTGCTTTTTGCTGCTCGTAGCGATTGAGTACCGTATTGTAATTGTTTTTGTCTTCGTAGTCAATTGTTCCTAACTCGATTTCTATTTCGGTCAGCAATTGTTCTTGCTTTTCGATCTGCTGCTCTATTTGTTGAATTTCTCTTTGTGCTTTTTGTTGTGCTTTGTCAATTTTTGGCTTGCTTACTTCTTCGGCCGGCTTTTCTTTTTTAACTTCTTTTTCCGGTGGAGCTTCTGTTAAATTCGGCTGTTTTTGGGTTTTGTAGATCAAATATTCTTTCAATTCAAAGTGATGAATTTTGACACCTTGATTTTCGATATCCCAAATGCGGTTGCTCAGACCATCAACAAATTCTCTGTCGTGAGATACAATAATAAAGGTGCCTTCATAGTGCATTAGGGCTTCTTTGAGAACCTCTTTACTTTGTAGGTCAAGGTGGTTAGTGGGTTCATCTAAGATCAAAAAGTTAGACGGGCTGAGTAGCAAACAACATAGTGCCAAGCGCGTGCGCTCCCCACCGGAAAGCACACCAACTTTTTTATCGATGTCTTCGCCTGAAAACAAAAATGCACCAAGAATACTGCGTAAATCGCGGCGGAGGT
>JBIIBL010000005.1:0-58791 GCA_044239425.1 Crocinitomicaceae bacterium
TCTATTAATTCCTTTTCATTTAATGTACAGATTTTGTAATTAATCCCAAGTTCAAGAATTAATTGTTGATAATTCAAAATTGTTGAATTATTATCTACTATTACAAGGTAAAATTCCTTGTAGGTTGAATTTTGCAAAGAATTGATACAATCAATTGTATCAATTGCTCCATTCCAATTCAATAATATTATACCAAGACTCAAAATAAAAACTACTATAATTTTATTTTCTTAACGGATTTGATTACATAAATCATATAAAAAAATAGAAAAAAAAATAATAAATAAGAAAACTGAGAAAAAATAGGGTTAGATGCATGATAAATTAATAAAGATAGCCAACCTGCTAATATCGGTACTACTCTATTAAAGTAAACTGGATATAGTTTTATTATGCGAAGGGAACTTAAAAAAAAATAAGCGCAAAATAAAGAAACTGTAAAAAATAATAGCAAACCACCCTTGTATATCATAGAAACATAACCTAATTCAAAATGAGTAGGATTTGTGGGATCACGAACATATCTAATATCATGGGCACCAATGCCATAACCAATAATTGGACGATCTTTAATTTTGTTAATAAAAAATTCTAGCTGCTCTTTTCTAACAAGATTTGATGCATTTGACTCAAAATTAACCGAACTTTTCAACTCATCAATTGACTTATTGAAATCTACATCAGACAAATTGTAAATTAACAATAACAATAAACATGCAAATGCAATTAACCAAGAAATTGATACTTTAAGTTTTTGAAATGAATACAATATAATTAATCCAAGAATTATTCCAATAAATCCAGAAAGAATTACTCCCCTTCTTAAGGACAAAATAGCAGCAAAAAAAGCTAGAACAAAAACCGTAAACAAAATAATTTTGTTAGATTTACCAAGTATCACTCTAAAAAATAAATAGGGAAACAGAAATGTAAGAATAGATAAGTGATTTGCATATATCTTCATTCTACCATCAATTATCTCTTGATCATAATCTTGTTTTAAAAAATCACCTAGGTAAAGTGGTGAGAACCCAAGTTTACCTAAAAGCATATAAAAAAAATAGGTGCTTAACAAAAATGACCCGAATATAATCGCTTTATCAAAAGTGTTGATGTGATGTTCTTTTAATATTAAAGGAAATAATGAATATATTAAAAAGTAAAATAATGGCACTCTTGCATCATGCAATACATGGTCCGGAAATAAAAAAACTCCCATTAAAAATGAAACGAATGTTAAAGACAATATAATATAAATAAATATCCAATAAAAAAAGTCTACGTAGATTCTTTTTAAATTATTTAAAGAAAAAATAATAAAAATAAATAAAGATCCGTATCGCAAAAATTGATAACCATCTGAAACAAGAATAGATAGGACAACGAATAAAAACAAAAATATGGATGAAAAATTCTTCACTTTTTAGGCCTAATATTTGCTAAATAGGTATTTTTCAACAAACGCGCAAAAAAAATTGGGAGAACAGCTATTAAAATAAATATGATTTTAGATAACAAGGTATTTTTCTTATTCCATTTAATATAACTATTATAATTCTGAAAATCATAAGCGCCTTCTGATCTGTAAATTAATAGATCTTTATAATTGCGTATAGTATTAAAATCCAAATGTCTTTGTCTCAAATTCAAATCTACGTGCTCAAAAGAAAATAACAACCTTGGCCAGTTATATTTCCATATTCTCATTCCTCTGTCTGTCCATTGCGCATTACCAGAACGAATATTAATTAATGGTTTTGATATTAATAATATGTCCTCAGGGAAATGTGTTTCGAAAATTACACCGACATGAATAAATTCAGTGCCAAAATATTGTGAATAACTTCTATTTAACCATATTTCGCGATCTATAACGACACAACCTATAAAGGAAACATATGGAACTATAGATTGAAACAAATAATTTAAATCGTTACCCCTAATAAGTAAATCACTATTAATATTCAATTTATTATTTTCAATCGTATACTTCAGCTCCACATCCTTAACATTTGAATTAACAATAATTAAAGAAAATGATTTTTTAATCGAAGCCAATACAATATCAATGGCGTCAGGATCTAGAACATCATCATCCGAAAATAACCAACACATTTTCCCACTCGCATGTGATACAGAAATACTGTAATCTTTATCAACTCCGCCCTTTGTTAATAACTTCTTATATATTATATTATTACAAATATGTTTATACTTATTGACAACATCCTCAGTATCATCTGTTGAATTACCATCAATTATTACAATCTCAACCTCATCACTAAGTTGGGGGATGATACTTTCAAGAGTCTCAGGTAAATATCTTGCCCGATTATACGTAGCAATACAAATAGATAACAAAATATTATTTTTCATCGCTTAAGAATCTTAAATTTAAAAAAAGAAAAAATCATAGACTTTGTCGCTGGAGAAAAATACAAAATTATAAAATAAGAAAATATTAAAGTGATAAAAAGGTGTATGGTAACATTTATACTAGGGACATGATTAAATATAACCCGTGAAATACTACTAATTGTAAATGAAATAAACAAAGGGACTAGTAAATCTTCTGCGAACCATTTTAATCTTTCATTTACCAGTATTTTTCTATGCATTAAGAGTGTCACAATGAATAAATCAAATAAATTAATTATTAGCCAAGAATATGCTGCACCTTCTATACCTATACTTATAGACAAAAAATAAATCAATGGTAATAAAATTAAAACAGAAAAAATATTTTTAAACAATAGTAATTTAGTCCATTTATGAGCTAGTTGTATCGCATAGGGCATATGCAAAATGCCATTTAAAGCAAAACCAAATATGAGAATTGAAAAAGACTTATAGCTATTCAAAGCTATTTCAGTATTTCCAGTCCACATTGAAATTATTTCAAATGAAAAAAAACATGCGGTAAAAGCAAATGGAAATATGAGAAATGAAAGAAGTAATGAAAAATTATGGTATAACCGCGCTAAATTAAACTGATCATCTAAAGTTACTAATTCTGAAAATTTTGGATAAACACTATTGTAAATGGGGCCGGCTATACGAACAATACTTGCAGCAGCAGAACTAGCAACCATGTAGTATCCAAACTCTTTGAGTGTTACGATCTGACCTAATAATAGTTTATCAGTTTGAGATATAACAACTCCAAGTATTGAGATTAGACTTAATCCCAACGCAAACTTCCAAATTTTATTTAATTGATAATTGTCGAATTTAGCTTTACTTTTATAGTCCGGTAAATTAACTTTAACGTAGTAATTAATTATTATCAAATTTAGAATACTGATAAATAATTGCCAATAGTAGAAATTTAAAATATTAGGTGATATCCATAACACAAAAACTGCACCTAAACCTCTGATTGTACTTAAAATAATATTAATCTTATTTAAGAGAACATGGTCTTGAAAACCCAACAAAGCACCAGAATATAATGATATGGGTAATTGTATAGATATTAACAAACCTAAAATTATAATTAAAAACATTTTAGTGTAATTTGTTAGGTCTATGTGAATACTTCCTGCATTCAATTCCCAAACAGAAAAGATAGTAAAAACAAATAATACAATAAAACTAAGGCTGTAATATACAACTTCCATAGTTTTAAGTAAATTGTATATCTGGGGCTTGGTGTTATCGCTTGTTGATAAACTTGAAAGCTCTCTGTTAATTGCACCACTGAAACCTAAATCTAATAGACTCATAATAGAAAGTACTGTAGTAAATAAACCAATTAAACCCCACGCCTCTATTCCGAGTAATGATATGTAAATTGGTACTAATAGCAGTGACAAAATAGTCATCCATACACTTCCAAAATAATTCGCTAAAATATTCTTTTTTAACATTTGATTTTACCACTCACAAGTCTAATGGTTGTAAAACCATTTATTATTTACAAATATTGTATTCAAATAAGTATCGGCATAAATAAAGTAGCCATTTGTAGTTAAAAAATCTATTATGTCTAAATCCTTTGGCCTAATATACGATTCACTGTATCTGCATGTCTCGACGCATATTACAGGTATTGGATATTTATTTAAATCCAATGATTTTAATACATCAAGATCTAAACCTTCAATATCAAGTGATAAAAAATCCGGGAATTTGTTGAAATTATTAGAAATAATGTCATTGATATTCATCAATGCTACCTTTTCAACTTTAATAACATTGTATAATCCACTTTGCAATCTTTTCTCAGCTTCAAATTTATCAAATGTATTTATTGCCGGTTGGTTAAATACATAAAAATCAGCAAAACTATTTTTTGAAATTGAAACACCTACATTAAGTATTTTATCTTTTGGTCTTTTTAATTTTATCAAATTAATTAATGTTGAATCTGCTTCAACACATACGCCTTTTGATCCATTTTTATAAAACCAATATGTATTATTCCCAATAATAGGTGAATTAGTACCAATATCAAGATAAGTAATTTCTGTGAGGCCATAATCACCAAACAAGTATCTTATAATAGCATCTTCTCCTGCTTGAGAATAGGACGTGTTATTAAAAGTAAATCTTACTTCTTTTAAAAAATTAATTATCGATTTTAACATAAATAAAATTATAGAATTTAAATCTTTTAAATATAACTTATGAAGATAATCACACTCAGATTCAATGTGATATATTGTGTATCATCATCCGTGCTAATTCATTAATATTAGTCTCCTGCTTCCAACCTAACGATTTAATTATATTAGGATCAGACACAAGAATTTCATAATCTGATTTAAATTCATTCTTGATTTTTACATATTGTTGCCAATTCAAATTAAATTCATCGAAACAAATTTGAACCCAATCTAAAATAGAATAATGCTTCCCACTACCTATTACTGCCTCAAAAATATTATCTTGATTAACCAATAACCATACAGCTTTTACGATATCTCCTGCGAAATTAAATTCTTTTCTTGTTTTCAGATTACCTATCTCAATAAAATCAATTTTACCATTTATAATATCCGTAATTGAAGATGCAATTTTTTGATTAATATGATTATTCTTTCTCAAAGGACTATCATGGTTGAAAAAATAACCGACATAAACCTTCATGTCAAATTCACTTTTATAATAACGAGCTGTTAATGTCGAATTGATTCGCGCAAGTGAATAGGCACTGTTAGCTTCAAAAGGCGTGGATTCATTTATTGGTAGTCCATTATTTCGAAACTGCAATGCACTACCAGAAATGAATATTTTTGAATCAGGAACGAACATTCTAGCGGATTCCAATATATTTAAAGTTCCTGTAGAGATTGTACTGTGATTATTCAAAATCTCACTATGTACAGTGGTTGAATTCGCTGCAAAGTGAAAAATATAATTTGGCTTAAAATGAGAAATTATTTTTTTTACAAATTCAAAATCCGAAACATCTCCAATTATATCACCCGATTTTCTTGAAATGCCTATAACATTGAGTTTAAGCATCTCCATGTACTTTGTTAAGTAGTAGCCATCTTGCCCATTTACACCAAAAATAACAGCAGTTAACATAACTAGATTATTTCAATTTCTGGCATTGGAAAAATAAACTTACCTCCATTTGACATATATTCTTCTTCCCGGGAAATAATAGAATTTTTAAAATGCCATGGAAGGACTAAATAGTAATCTGGATTCAATTTCTTAGCATCCTTTTCTGAAATTATTGGAATATTAGTTCCAGGAGTAAAACATCCAAATTTTTCAGGATTCACTTCGGCAATATATGGGATTTCCTTTACAGTAAAACCACAATACTGCAACAAAACATTTCCTTTGGTACTGGCTCCATAACCAAAGACTTTTTTTCCATCCGCAACTAATGCTTTTACAAGATTTACTAAATTTTCTCTATGAACCTTTGTGCGTTCTGCAAATTCTATATATGGTGTTATGGTTCCCAATCCTAATTGTTCTTCTTGTTCTAACAACCAGTTAATTACCGGATAATTTGACTTATAATTTGCCTCATTTTTACATGCAGTTACAGCAAAACTTCCGCCATTTATGTCATTCATTTGGACATCAATTATTTTTAAATTACATTGTTCTAAAATATTTTTAACAACCTTTAATGAATAAAACTCAAGGTGCTCATGACAAATTGTATCATAACTATTTGTTCTTAGCATTGATGGCAAATAGCTTTGTTCGAAATGCCAAATTCCTTGATCAGATAAACATTTTTCAATATCTGAAACAAAAGAAATTGGATCGTCTAAATCATAAAACATAGCTATAGATGTTATGATTTTAGCTTTTTCTTTGGGAAATAATTCTTGAAACTTATCGGCAGTAAAAAAATCTGGAATTAAACTTATATCATCAGTGTAGAAGTCCTTAAATTTGTTTCCTGTAGGATCTATTCCCACTTTTTTGAACTTCCCCTTGTATGCTTTAAGGGAAGTCGCATCATTACTACCAATATCAATTACTAATTCATCACTTTTAGGCTCAGCTAGTTTTTCTAAGGTATTAATTTTTTTCTGCAAATGTTTTACCATGGATGAATTCAAGCCAGATCGGTATCCATAGTTATCACCATACATTTCTTCTAAACTGTATGATTGTTTCATTTGTAGTAAACCACTGTCTGGACACCAAACTAAGTCAACAGGACCAATAGTTAATTTTTCGTGCTTGCCTTTTGGAAAAACACCTGTTAAACATTGATTACCTAAGGATAGTACATTTATTAAATTTGTACTATTACTAATTCTACATTTTGAAATTTCTTTATACATTATTTTCTATACTTTGATTTTACATAATTATAATCAGACCTAACCATTTCCTTGACTAAATCAGTTACAGTGTACTTCGGATACCAACCAAGTTTCTCTCTGGCTTTTGACGAGTTACCTATGAGTAAATCAACTTCTGTAGGACGAAAATATTTTGAATCAACTCTAACAACTACAGTGCCTGGGGCTAGAATTGATGATCCTACACATCTTACAACTATTCCTAATTCATTCTCGTTTTCGCCTTCAAATTTTATTTCTATCCCCAACTCTTCAAAAGACATTCTAACAAACTCTCGAACAGTGGTTGTTATTCCTGTAGATAAAACAAAATCTTCAGGTTTGTTTTGTTGTAAAATTAAATACATTCCTTCTACATAATCTTTTGCGTGGCCCCAATCTCTTTGGGCATTTAAATTTCCCAAATATAAAACATCTTGCATTCCAAGTGCAATTCTAGATACAGCCCTCGTAATTTTACGAGTCACAAATGTTTCTCCTCTTATTGGAGATTCATGATTAAATAGAATACCATTACAAGCAAACATATTGTAAGCTTCTCTATAGTTTACTGTTATCCAAAATGCATATAATTTGGCAACAGCATAAGGTGATCGTGGATAAAATGGAGTTGTTTCTGATTGAGGTACTGCTTGAACTAAACCATATAGCTCAGATGTTGATGCTTGATATATTCTTGTTTTATCGATTAAACCTAATAATCTTATAGCTTCAAGAATTCGCAAAGTTCCAATACCGTCTGCATTTGCCGTATATTCAGGCATTTCAAAACTAACATGAACATGGCTCATGGCAGCCAAATTATAAATTTCATCAGGCTTAACTTCTTGAATTATTCTAATCAAATTAGTGCTATCAGTCAAATCACCATGATGCAAAATAAAATTGTTATCCTTTTCATGCCAATCCTTAATTAAATGGTCTATTCTTTTTGTATTAAAGATTGAAGATCTGCGTCTTATGCCATGAACCTCGTACCCTTTTTTTAATAGTAACTCAGACAAGTATGCTCCGTCTTGTCCGTTTACTCCTGTAATTATTGCCTTTTTCAATTTCTGACTTTTCATTTTTGATTATAATGACATAATTGATTTCTAAATTGAAACACTTCGAAAAAAATTATTTTCTTGATAGCCGGAATTAAAATAAACCAGCTTATTTAGTTGAACTTTAAATATCATGTCTTCGTTAATAACTGTAAAAATTTAAAGTGATTAATACTATCTATGTATTTTTAAATTTAGCTTTATAAAGCTATGAGATTGTTTCTTGAATAAACTAAGCTTGTTAACCACAACTTTTCACCTAAATCAATTTCATGATATTCCTTTATCTATTTAGTTTTATTTTGAATGTATTTTTTAGAATCTAAAACAATTTTGCAACCCTTTTAGAAATAAATTAATTCGAAAACTAATGAATCTACTAAGAATATTATATAGTTTTGTATAACTTATTGCTAACTATAGTTTATCCAATTTTACAGTACTAACCTTGACTATAAATAAAATACAGCCCCTAATATATCAAGCTCTTAATGATTTTTTTGACAGTCAATAATGCTATCAATAAAAATCCCATCAATATTCCACCTATAAAAATCCCTTTAGCCTTTCCAACCATTTGTACTTGCAAAGGCAAGATAGGCTCGTCAATAATCTCAATAATCGGCTCTTCTTGGCTTCGTTGAAACTTAGTCATTTCTAGGTTTTGAATAATATTTCCATACATGGTCTTCAATACCTCTACATCTACCTGCTTTTTGGCTTGCTTAGTTTTATAACGCATGAGTGGTGAGTGGCTATTCAAATCTGTTTCAATTGCAAGTGTGGTAATGGTTCCATCCAACAACCCTCTAATTGAATCTCTTTTTTTAGTTAATTCTTGTTCGGTAGCAATCAACTTACCAACTTTAATTTCCATATACAAATCAATAGCGTGCTTTACTATCATTTTGGAAAATAAAAACGCCCACTGTTCATTATGATCATTTACCTCTAAGTTGATAATTGTGTTCTTCTTGTCAGCACGGTCCGCAACCAATTGTTTTTCTCTAATGTTTTTAGTTACCATAAGTAATAAACTATCTTGGGCTCTGGTGCTTTTTATGGAGTCAAAAGTCTTCGTAAAAAGAGCTATTTTCTTTTCTTTCAGTTCCTTATCAAAATGATTTTTTAAATAGGCATTCAATAAATGATCTCCGTCCAATTCTTGCATCGGTGCTTTCAGTGCCTCATGAATAATGCGGTTGCTCTTCATGAGCATCAAAATATTTTCGCCGCCAAACATGCCGCTAGAGCTTGCGCCTCCCATGTCGCCCAATCCCAAAGAGCTAGCCAGACCTCCTAATGCACTGGCAGCGCCTCCAGATTTTTGTTCCATAGTAAAGGTCACCTGCGAAGTATATTCGGGTTTGGTGAGATATTTAGCATAGGTAAAACCCAAGGCGCCACCTAAAGTGGTAACTAAAATAATAATCCATTTATACCCCCACAAGTAGGTTACCCATTCCTTCCCCCTCAAAATCAGTTCTTTCAAGCTGATTTCGTTGTCGTTATTTTGGGGCTGTTTTTGCTCTAACATCCTCTTGCTTATAATTGGTTAACAAGTAACAATAAAGTCAATAGAGAAGAAATTGCCTGAAAAGAACGGGTAAATACCGCATCATAATCAATTTCTTTTTTCTCTTGAATGGCTTCAGGGGCTTTCATGTTTACCACAATTTGGCCACCACTTTTAACTGTTGGCATATTGTTGAACATATACAAAAAGCGCTGTGTGCCATCTACCCTTCCATTAGGGTAACTCACGGCAACAGTTCTGCTGTCAGCATCTTCTTGGAGGCCACCAGCGTATTCTCTTAAATACCATCTAGCAGAGTGTGCGCCACTAAATACGAAACTAACCTCATTATCTGTGGTGCTCTGCACAGGGTAATTGGTGCCCGCAGTTCTGATACTAAATGTATTTTGAATCGGGAAAACAGTCAAAACATCACCACTCAATAAAAATGGGTTCCATTTTTTTGAGTGTTTTCTATTCATTGCTTTTTTAAGGTTCAGGCCCACTGGCCCAACCTCGCCTGCACTGCGCAACAAAATAGCAACATCTTTAGAGGCCATAGCACTAAGGCCGCCAGCATCCTTTATAAGGTCAGCTAAGCGGTAGGTGCCCACCGGCATGGCATATGCCCCCGGGAATTTTACCTCCCCTTGTACACTCACAGCCTTTTCTTTTTCGAACTGAGATAGCTCTCTAATAATAATCTGGTCAAAAGGCAATAACGCAAAACCTGCATTGCCCACTACGTTATAGTTAGAATCTAAGCCAACCCGAATCAATTCATACCCAGACCCGCGCTTGTCATTATAGCGCAATCTAAAGATATCTACGCGGCTTAAATTTGATTTTTCTGTAGTGCGGCCCGCCATATTCACAAGATCTGCAACGCTCAACTGCGCACTAAAAGGCGTGTTGATAGGGTTTCTAACGGCACCACCAATGTTAATATTGGCTGCTTGCGTGTAAATATCTTTATCGTATACCATCAATAAATCGCCAGCACCCAAGGCAAAGTTGAGGCTGTCTTTAAGGTTGATCCGCACATAACTAAACTGGTTCGGTTCAAATAAATTTGGACGACGCACATAAGCCCAGTCGGCAGTTGTTGGCAAAGTGCCTTTTGCTAAGGCCAAGGCTTCAGATAATAATATTTGATCAGTATAAGCCAATACTTGCTTAAAAGGTGCGCGCACTGCCCCGCTTACCTCTAGCGGCAATTGGTTGGCATAAGTGCTTTGGTCATAAACCAACACGCGGTCTTTAGCTGCCATGGCAAATACAGCGGCATCTTTACCTGCAACTTTATATAACTTTTTGGTAGCATCGGTTAACGTACGCTCCACAAAATAAAGCTCCGTACTGGTTTGTGGCTTTAATTGTGCTTTAGCCAAGACATCTGCCAATTTTTGGCCTTCTTTCCAAGCAAAGTTGCCTGGGTAATACACCGCGCCTTCAACACTCGTAATTTGCTCTAACGGCACTGCACTTGGGCGTAGCCTAATAATATCACCATCTAATAATTCAACTACTACTTTCCCTTCCAATACTTCATTCAAACGATATTCTGTTAAAATAGGGGCAGCACCTGTTTGACGCTCTACCTGAATGAGGTCAATGTTGGCGTTGTACAACACGCCACCAGCAAAAGTAATGAGTTCTTTTAAACCTTCTTTGCCAGCCAATTCATAACGCATAGGGCGCTTTACAGCACCTTCTAAATTCACCACCTTTTGCGCCACTGGCACATACAAGATGTCATTGTGCTGAAGGTCATACTGAAATTGTACACTCGGGTTGTTCAAAAATGCATAAAGGTCAATTTTCTTTCTGATATCGCCTCGCATGAGCTCAATGTGGCGTACAGACCCAATTTCACTCACGCCCCCCGCTGCCATCAAAGCATTCAGTGCGGTGTTCAAAGCGGAGAGCTGCACACTACCAGCCTTGGCTACCTCACCAAAAATATTCACATTAAGCGTTCTTGCTTTTTGAAGTGTCACTGCAAATTCATCAGACTGGAAACGATAAGCCACAGAAAAGCGGTTGCGCACTACTTTTCTAGCTTCACGCAAGGTAAGGCCCTTTAAATAAATTTGAGCCAAACCTGCTGGGCTTACAAAACCTGCTTCGTTGATGGTTAATAGCAAATCTGCTTGTGAAATTCCAAAAATGGTAATTCTGATTTGGTCACCCGCGCCCAACACATAAGTTTCTGGTGCGCTAGCGCCATCTGTGATGGCTTGCACAGGCAAGCCCCCGTCTTTAAAAAGCTGGTGGCCATAAATAGTTATCGGAGCAGCCGGGGCAGGAGCAGCCGGGGCTGATTCTTTTTTAATTTGAATGGTATCTAATACCAATACGGCTTCTTCTACTTTGGCTTCTTGGGCTGGTTTTTTAGCTGTAGCTAATTCATCCAATACACCCAAAATCTCAGTGCGTTTCGAAAGCGCCTCTTCAGGGCTCATTTTCTTAACGTCTAAGCCTTTGGCAAGCAAAGCTGCATCAGCTTCGGCCTCAGATAAACCGCGTTTGTCAAGTTCGGTTTTAATCAGAAAGTCCTGATCTGCTGGCACTTGAGCCATTAAATGCTGGCTAAATATTAAAATTGAAAAAAGGAAAAATAATTTTTGTAGCATTTGCATAAACGAAATTTTGAGCAAATTTAATGAATTACAAGTAATTAATCTAATTAGGTCTTTACATGGCTTCGCCGCGGTGAGCCACAGTGGCAAACCCAAGTATAATTGTAAAAAGTCACAGCAGCAAAGGCTACAGCACTCTTACAAAACTTTTTGGCACATTCACGCCAAATGCCACCCCGAGGTGGCGAATTTCTATTTTGACGCGCAGCGTGTTCAAAACCTGAACAGCTGTGCCAATGATTCCTTTAAAAGACCCACGCAGTACTTCAATAGCAACGCCAGGCGCAAGTTGCTGTGCTAACAATTCTGGCTCAGCAGCTTGCTGCAACAAAATTTGCAAGTTGCGGATTTCTTGGGGCTGCACCACTGCTGGCTTGCCCAAATAGTGTAAAATACGGCTAAAACCCACCACGTTGTAAATACCTAACAAGTCTTTTGACTCACAGCGAACAAATACAACCGAACTAATCAGGGGTTTTTGAATTTTTTTCTTGCGATCAGACCACTGCCTGATCTCTTCTTGCAGAGGCAAATAGACCTCATAGCCAGCATTTTGCAAGCGCTCCGCGAACTTTTTCTCAGCTTGTGGCTTGGTGTACACCACAAACCAACTAACAGAAGGGGAAATTACTGTAATTTCCTTTAATGATGCGGAATGTAGGGTATTTTGCTGCATAAACAGTTTTACATAATCTGAGTGCAAATTTAATGCTTTTCGCTTAATTTACCCTATTCTTTTAAAATTAATTCAATATGAACAGAACAAGTAAGCCACTGAGGTGTATGGTCTTGACAAAATTCCTTTTCTTTGCACTATGAAAGGGCTACAAATGGTCGATCTCCAGACCCAATATTCTAAAATCAAACCTGAAATAGACGCAGCTATTGAGCGTGTTTTGCAAAAAGGCGTCTTTATTGGTGGTGAAGAAGTACAAAGTTTTGCCACCGAATTGGGGCAATATTTAGGAGCAGCACATGTTATTCCTTGTGCCAACGGCACAGACGCCCTGCAAATTGCCCTTATGGCCCTTGGCCTACAGCCTGGTGATGAAGTCATTACACCGAGCTTTACCTATATTGCCACAACTGAAGTCATTGCCCTTTTGGGCCTGAAGCCCGTTTTTATAGAGGTAGACCCACATACTTTTTGCATAGACCCTGCAGCTATAGAAGCGGCCCTAACACCACGCACCAAAGCCATTGTGCCCGTGCACTTGTATGGCCAAGCGGCCAATATGGAGGCTATTATGCAAATAGCCCATAAATACAATTTATATGTAGTAGAAGACAACGCCCAAGCCATTGGCGCGCACTACACCTTTTTGGATGGCACTAGGGTCCAAACGGGAACAATAGGCCACATTGGTTGCACCTCGTTTTTCCCGAGTAAAAACCTGGGTTGTTATGGAGATGGTGGCGCCCTCTACACCCAAGACGCCCAATTGGCTGAAAAAATAAAAATGATTGCCAACCATGGCCAAAAAGTCAAATATGTGCACGAGGTAGTGGGTTGCAACTCCAGGCTAGATGCCTTGCAGGCCGCTGTGTTGCGTGTGAAACTTCAAAAACTCAACAGCTATATTACAGCTAGGCAAGCGGTTGCAGCGGCTTATGATGCTGCTTTTCAGAACATTTCTGGCCTAAGCATACCAGCGCGCAGCAGCTACAGTACTCATGTGTTTCATCAGTACACCCTCAAGGTGCACAACGGGCAGCGCGAGGCCATGCAACAGCACCTGCATGCACTTGGTGTGCCTACCATGATTTACTACCCCATCCCGGCGCACAAACAACACATGTTTGCCAAATTTGGGGTATCCAATTTAAGTATGCCAGTATCTGAAGCGCTCTGCACTCAGGTGCTTTCTTTACCTCTTCATACAGAAATGTTGCCCGAACAGCAACAATATATCATTGAATCCGTTTTATCTTTTTTTAATTAATATCCATGAAAAACATTGCAGTAGTAGGCACCGGTTACGTTGGTTTGGTCACCGGCACTTGTTTGGCCGAAATGGGCAACCAAGTCATTTGCATAGACAACAATACCCAAAAGGTAGCCAAAATGCAAGCCGGGGAAATTCCGATCTATGAGCCCGAACTAGATACTTTTTTTGAGCGCAACATCAAAGCTGGGCGTTTGAGCTTTACCACCAACCTTGCTGCAGGCATTGCCGCTGCTGAAATTATCTTTTTAGCCCTCCCTACCCCACCAGGGGCAGATGGCGCCGCGGACTTATCTTTTGTGCTGGGCGTAGCCGATGAGCTCGGTAAATTAATTACAGACTATAAAGTAATTGTAGACAAAAGCACCGTGCCAGTGGGCACCGCTGAAAAAGTGCATGCGGCTATTGCTAAAAATGCCCAAACCGAATTTGCGGTGGTGTCTAACCCTGAGTTTTTGCGCGAAGGATTTGCGGTCTCGGACTTCATGAAGCCTGACCGCGTAGTGCTTGGCTGCTCAGACAGCCGTGCGGCTGAGATTATGGAGGCACTTTACAAGCCTTTTGTAAGGCAAGGCAACCCGATTTACATCATGGATGAAAAATCAGCAGAGCTGACCAAATATGCAGCCAATGCCTTTTTGGCCACCAAGATTACCTTCATGAATGAAATAGCCAATTATTGTGAGCTCGTGGGCGCAGACGTTGACCAAGTACGCAAAGGCATGGGCGCCGATGCCCGCATTGGCAAGCGCTTTTTGTTTCCTGGGATGGGCTATGGCGGCTCCTGCTTCCCGAAAGATGTGCAGGCCCTGGCGCAATCTGGCCAAGAGCAGCACTACCAGTTTCAGATTTTAGAGGCGGTCATGAAAGTAAACAGCAGCCAAAAAACTATTTTGCTGCCACGCATGCAAGATTTTTTCAGGGGGCAACTTGCTGGCAAGCGCATAGCCGTTTGGGGCTTGGCCTTTAAGCCAGACACCGATGACATCAGAGAAGCTCCTGCCCTAGAGATGATTGCAGGCCTTTTAGCCGAAGGCGCCAGCGTGTGTGCCTTTGACCCTGAGGCCATGCCAAATGTCAAAAATGTTTTAGGAGACAGCATTTCCTACGCAAATACTGAATACGAAGCGCTGCAATATGCAGACGCACTTCTCATTTGCACCGAATGGGGCATCTTTAGAAACCCAAACTTCAAAGCCATGAAAGACCTCATGAAGGATACCGTCATTTTTGATGGGCGCAATCTATATGAAACACAAGAAATTTCAGACAAAGGCTTTTACTACTCAAGTATAGGTCGAAATACAGTACTTAAATAAGATGAAACATATTTTAATCACTGGAGCAGCTGGATTTTTAGGTTCACACCTTACAGAACGATTTTTAAAGGATGGCTATGCCGTGATTGGTATTGATAATTTTATTACTGGTAATCAAAAAAACTTAGAGCCTTTTCAAGACAACCCGTACTTTACTTTTGTGAAGCATGACGTTTCCAAGCACATTGAAATCGAAGGCCCGCTAGACTACATTTTACATTTTGCTTCACCGGCCAGCCCCATTGATTATTTAAAAATTCCGATCCAGACACTCAAAGTAGGGTCTTTGGGCATTCATAATTGCTTGGGTTTAGCCAAAGCCAAAGGAGCGCGCTTGCTCATTGCCTCCACCTCTGAGGTCTACGGTGACCCTACGGTGCACCCCCAGCCCGAAAGCTACTGGGGTAATGTAAATCCTGTGGGGCCACGTGGCGTCTATGATGAAGCCAAGCGCTTCCAAGAAGCCATGACCATGGCCTACCACACCTACCACTGCCTCGAAACCAGAATAGTGCGCATTTTTAACACCTATGGCCCGCGCATGCGTCTCAACGACGGCCGCGTGTTGCCTGCCTTCATTGGCCAAGCGCTCAGAGGCGAAGACCTCACCATTTTTGGCGATGGCTCACAAACGCGCTCGTTTTGCTATGTCGATGACCTCGTGGAGGGCATCGTTAGATTATTACACTCAGACTACGCCGAGCCAGTCAACATTGGCAACCCCGATGAAATCACCATTGCGCAGTTTGCCGAAGAAATTATTGCCCTAACGGGTACCGACCAAAAAGTCATTTACAAAGATTTACCAGTTGATGACCCTAAGCAGCGCCAACCAGATATTACTAGAGCGCGCCAACTTTTGGGTTGGCAGCCCAAAATTGACCGCGCCGAAGGCCTCAAGCGCACCTATGCTTATTTTAAAAGCCTCAGCCCAGAAGAATTGCGCCAAACCGAACACGCTCAATTTGATCAATACATTAAAAAATGAGTAACTATTTTGCCCACCCAACTGCCGTAATTGATGCCCTTTGCCAAATTGGAGACGGCACTAAGATTTGGCATTTTTCTCATTTAATGCCGGGCTGCGTGCTCGGTGAAAATTGCAACATTGGTCAAAATGTGGTCATTTCACCAGAAGTGGTGTTGGGCAAAAATGTCAAGGTGCAAAATAACGTAAGCATCTATACGGGTGTGAGCTGCGATGACGACGTCTTTTTAGGCCCCTCTTGCGTGTTTACCAATGTGCTCAACCCCAGAAGTGCGGTGAACCGCCGAGACAGCTACCTCCAAACACACGTAGGAAAAGGTGCCAGCATTGGCGCCAACGCCACCATTGTTTGCGGGCATAACATTGGCGCCTATGCCTTTATTGGCGCCGGCGCGGTAGTGACCAAAGAAATTCCGGCCTATGCCTTGGTGGTAGGTAACCCCGCCTGCCAAATTGGCTGGATGTCTGAATTTGGGCAGCGCCTAAATTTTGACACCAATGGGCTAGCCACCTGCCCAGAAAGCGGACAACAATACGAATTGAAAGAAAACCGAGTAGAAAGAATCTCATGAGTAAAATAAAATTTGCAGTCATCGGGGCCGGCCACATTGGCAAGCGCCACGCCGAAATGATCAGACGCGATGCCGAGGGCGAATTAGTGGCGTTAGTAGACCCACGTGGTAAAGAAGCCTGCGGCGCCCAAGAATTTGAGGTGCCATTTTTTGCGGATATTCAGGAGTTATTGGCTAGTGAGCTCTCTTTTGATGTAGTCAATATATGTAGCCCCAACGGTTTGCATGCCGAGCAGGCGCTTTTGGCCCTAGCAGCCAAAAAACACGTCGTTTGCGAAAAACCAATGGGCCTTAGCAAAGAAAGCTGTGAGCAAGTCATTTATACCGCCCTGCAAGCCAACAAGCAAGTTTTTTGTGTGATGCAAAACCGCTACTCGCCACCAAGTGTCTGGATCAAAGATATCATTGAGCGCAAAGTGTTAGGAGATATTTATATGGTACAACTCAATTGCTACTGGAACCGCGATGAGCGCTACTACAAAGCAGGCGGTTGGAAGGGAACCAAAGACCTCGATGGAGGCACCCTCTTTACGCAGTTTAGCCATTTTATAGATATCATGTATTGGCTCTTCGGAGACATCAGCAACATTCAAGGCAAGTTTGCCGACTTCAACCACCAAGACTACACAGACTTCGAAGACTCTGGTTTTGTAAGCTTTGACTTCTTGAACGGCGGCATGGGTTCATTGAACTACTCTACATCTGTGGCCAACCAAAACTTAGAATCTAGCATGACCATTATTGGCCAAAATGGTTCGGTAAAAATTGGTGGGCAATACATGAATGAAGTAGAGGTTTGCAACATTACCGGCTATGAAATGCCAGAACTCGCACCAACCAACCCCGGCAATGATTACGGCCCTTACAAAGGTTCAGCAGCCAACCACAATTATGTCATTACAAATGTCATTGACACCCTCAATGGCCGCACCGCCCCAACCACCAACGCCCTCGAAGGCCTCAAGGTGGTAGAAATTATCGAAAGAATTTATGCCGTTCGCGACGCTCAATTATCGAATTAATATTTAGCTATGATCTACCAAGACCTCCTCGATAAAAATACCAAACTTGCCGTTATTGGTTTGGGCTATGTAGGCCTGCCCATTGCCCTAGAATTTGCCAAGCGCGTTAAAGTCATTGGTTTTGATATCAACGCTACGCGCATTGCCCAAATGCAAAGGGGGGAAGACCCCAGCCGCGAACTCAGCGCCGAAGAATTCAAAAACCGAGACATCACCTATACTTCCGACATCGAAGACTTGCGGGAGGCCACCTTTTTTGTTGTCGCAGTGCCAACACCCATAGACGACACCAACCTCCCCGACCTCAAACCCTTGTTGGCAGCGAGCCGTACTGTTGCCCAAGTGCTCAAAAAAGGAGACTACGTAGTGTTTGAATCTACGGTTTACCCAGGCTGCACTGAAGAAGACTGCATTCCTATTTTGGAAGAAGTTTCGGGGCTCAAATTCCGAACCGATTTTATGGTGGGTTATTCACCAGAGCGCATCAACCCCGGAGACAAGCACCATACGCTACAAAACGTCATTAAAATTGTATCGGGCTGCTGCGCTGAGTCGCTAGACCAAATTGCCCAAACCTACGAATTGGTAGTGGCGGCAGGCGTGCACCGTGCGCCTTCAATTAAAGTAGCAGAAGCCGCCAAAATTGTAGAAAACACGCAGCGCGATGTCAATATTTCTTTGGTCAACGAGCTGTCTATTATTTTCAATAAACTAGGCATCAATACTTTTGACGTACTAGAAGCCGCAGGCACCAAATGGAATTTCTTGCATTTTTACCCTGGCTTGGTGGGTGGCCACTGCATTGGCGTAGACCCTTACTATTTGGTACACAAAGCCATGCAAGTGGGCTACCACAGCAAAGTCATCAATTCAGGGCGCTATGTCAATGACTCCATGGGCTTTTATATCGGCAAGCAAACCGCCAAAAAGATCATTGCACAAGGCAAAATGATCCAAGAGGCACACGTGTTGGTTTTGGGGGCTACCTTCAAAGAAAATGTCTCCGATATCCGAAACTCTAAAGTAATTGACGTTGTTACGGAGCTCCGCTCTTTTCAGATCAATGTAGATGTAGCCGACCCCCATGCAGACTCCTCAGAAATGCAACACGAATACGGCGTAAGCCTCACTACCACACTGCGCCAAGACTACGACGCCATTATAGTGGCGGTCAACCACGATGAATTTGCCGCCTACAACGAAAGCTACTTCAAAACCTTACTCAAAGACGGCAAAGGCATTTTAGTAGACGTTAAAGGAACATATAGAAATCAGATTAAAGATTTGACCTATTGGTCGTTATAAGAAATTGAGAATGAATTACACAAAACATATACTAGTAACCGGCGGCGCAGGATTTATCGGCTCTCACGTAGTGAGACGACTCGTCAACAACTACCCTGACTACCTCATCGTGAACCTCGATAAGCT
Organism: Crocinitomicaceae bacterium; assembly: GCA_044239425.1. GTDB lineage: Bacteria > Bacteroidota > Bacteroidia > Flavobacteriales_D > Crocinitomicaceae > UBA952. The sequence continues at coordinate 19,271 of JBIIBL010000005.1, forward strand.
CACCTATGCGGGCAACCTCGAAAATTTAAAAGACATTGATAGCGCTGCAAATTACCGCTTCGAGAAAGTTGATATTTGCGAAGCCAGCGCGGTTCAAGCGGTGTTTGAAAAGCACCAAATTACAGATGTGATTCATTTGGCAGCAGAAAGCCACGTAGACCGCTCCATTGAAGGGCCTATGGAGTTTGTCATGACCAACGTGGTGGGTACAGTTAATTTATTGCAAGCTGCACGCGCCACTTGGGGCAACACCCCAGGGCATGTGTTTCATCATGTGTCTACCGACGAAGTATATGGCAGCTTAGGCGAAGAAGGTTTGTTTACAGAAACCACTGCCTATGACCCACGCAGCCCGTATTCGGCATCTAAAGCGGCCTCTGATCATTTTGTCATGGCGTATCACCACACCTATGGCTTGCCCATCAAAATGAGCAACTGCTCTAACAACTATGGTTCGCATCATTTTCCGGAAAAACTGATACCGTTGATGATCCATAATATTTTACACGAAAAACCACTGCCTATTTACGGCAAAGGAGACAACATCAGAGATTGGCTGTGGGTAGAAGACCACGCCAGTGCCATTGATGCCATTTTCCATAAAGGGCGCGTTGGCGAATCTTACAACGTAGGTGGGCTCAACGAATGGACCAACATTGAACTGGTGCGCTACCTCTGCCAAGTTATGGGCCAAAAATTAGGGCGTGCTGAAGGCAGTTCAGAAAAGTTGCTTACTTATGTCACTGACCGTGCTGGCCATGACAAGCGCTATGCCATTGACGCCAGCAAACTGGAGGCAGAACTTGGTTGGAAGCCATCCATTACCTTTGAACAAGGCCTCGAGCGTACCGTAGATTGGTACCTCCAGAACCAAGAATGGGTGTCTAAGGTAACGAGCGGCGCCTACCAAACTTATTATGAACAAATGTACAGCAACCGTTAAGTGATGAAAGGAATTGTATTAGCAGGAGGCTCGGGCACACGCCTACACCCCATTACCAAAGGGGTTTCAAAGCAATTGTTGCCCATCTATGATAAGCCCATGATCTATTACCCAATTTCAGTGCTCATGCTGGCGGGTATCAAAGAAATCCTGATCATCTCTACCCCCGATGACCTTCCGTTTTTCAAAAAACTGTTGGGCAGCGGACAAGAACTCGGCATTTCATTTAACTATGCCGAACAACCCTCACCAGATGGTTTGGCCCAAGCTTTTATCATAGGAAAAGAATTCATCGGAGACTCCGACGTTTGCTTGGTACTCGGAGACAACATTTTTTATGGCCAAGGCCTCTCTAAACTATTGCGCCAAGCACGCGCCAATGTGGCAGACGAACGCGCCGCAACTGTTTTTGGCTATTGGGTATCTGATCCAGAGCGCTATGGCGTAGCCGAATTTAACCAAGACGGCAAAGTCATCAGTATTGAAGAAAAACCCAGCCATCCAAAATCTAATTTTGCAGTAGTAGGGCTCTATTTTTACCCGAACAACGTAGTGAAGGTGGCCCAAGAAATCAAGCCATCGGCACGTGGAGAGCTCGAAATTACTACCGTAAACGAGCAATATTTAGCCCAAGACCAACTCAAGGTAGAACTCATGGGCCGCGGTTACGCATGGCTAGACACCGGCACCCATGAATCTTTATTAGAGGCCTCTAGTTTTATCCAGACTATAGAAAAGCGACAAGGCCTAAAAATTGCTTGCCTAGAAGAAATTGCTTACGAAATGGGCTTCATAGATAAAGCGCAAGTAGTGAAATTAGCACACGCACTTTCAAAAACCGGCTACGGCCAGTACCTCCTCAAACGCTTCGACAAATGAAAGTAGTATCTACCAAAATTGAAGGATTAGTAGCACTTGAACCCACCGTATTTGAAGATGCCCGCGGCTATTTCATGGAGAGCTACAAAAAAGAGTGGTTCGATGCCAACGTAGCGCCAACACAATTCATCCAAGACAACGAGTCAAAGTCTACGCGTGGTGTTTTGCGGGGCCTGCACTTTCAAGAAGGTTACTTTGCACAAGCTAAACTCGTGAGGGTTTTACACGGCGAAGTACTCGATGTAGCTGTTGACCTCAGATCAAACTCGCCGACGTTTGGCCAATACGAAAGCATCATCCTCTCCGAAGCCAACAAAAAGCAATTTTTTATCCCGCGAGGTTTTGCTCACGGCTTTGTAGTGCTTTCTCAAAGCGCTGTTTTTGCCTACAAAGTAGACAACGTCTATAGTAAAGCCCACGAAGGCGGTATTTTATACAATGACCCTGCCCTCGGCATCGATTGGCAAATAGATAGTTCTGAGATTTTACTTTCAGAAAAAGATGCCGTTTTGCCTACGTTGGAGGAATGGAAGAAATAAATGCTTTTCAATTCGCTTGAATTCTTCTTCTTTCTACCAATCGTCTTTATAGGTTATTGGTTCGTTTGCAAGAACTCGCTACGGATTCAAAATTTATTTATTCTTGTAGCTAGTTACTTTTTTTATGGTTGGTGGAGCCCTGCATTTATGGGGCTTTTGATGCTGAGTACCTTGCTCGATTACGCTTATGGTTTTGGTGTTGCAGCAGCCAATCGGCGTAAAGCAAAGATTTTTCTTTGGCTGAGCGTCGTTAACAACCTGGGTATTCTTGGTGTTTTTAAGTACTACAACTTCTTTGCACAGCAATTCCAAGAAGGATTCGGGCTTTTAGGGCTGCACTTTGACGCTTACCTATTGAATTTGGCACTTCCCATCGGGATTTCTTTTTATACCTTCCACGGGATGTCTTATGTGTTCGATATTTACCGGGGCCAGCAACAACCCGTGCGCAACTTTGTAGACTACGCCGTTTTTGTGAGTTTCTTCCCCTTACTCGTTGCGGGGCCAATTGAACGCGCCAGCCACTTGTTGCCACAAGTACAAAAAGCACGCACCTTTCGCTACGCACAAGCGCTTGATGGCCTGCGCCTGATCCTTTGGGGGCTTTTCAAAAAAGTAGTGATCGCCGATGGCATTGCCCAACTCATAGATCCTGTTTTTACGCACTATACCGACTACAACAGCGCCACGCTTATTTTGGCAGCCATTGGCTTTTCATTCCAGATCTACGGCGACTTCTCTGGCTATTCAGACATCGCACTAGGCACCGCCAAACTCTTCGGCTTTGAACTCCTGAGTAATTTCCGCTTTCCGTATTTTGCCCGAGATATCGCTGAGTTTTGGCGCCGTTGGCACATCTCGCTCTCGTCGTGGTTCAAAGACTACCTTTACATTCCGCTCGGCGGCTCCAAAAATGGTCAAAATAAAGCCCTTCGCAACACCTTTATCATCTTCTTGGTGAGTGGTTTTTGGCATGGTGCAAGCTGGAATTTCATTAGTTGGGGCTTCCTGCATGCTTGTGCTTTCTTACCCCTGCTCCTTACCAAACGCAACAGAAAATATAGTCAAGAAATAGTAGCTAGTGACGCCAGATTACCATCCGGGCAGGAACTTTTACTCATGCTTGGCACCTTTACTTTTGTGACCTTCGCCTGGATCTTTTTCAGAGCCGATACCCTGAGCCACGCTGCAGGTTTTATCAAGGGCATCTTCCTAAATTGGAGTAATGCAACGGCCATTAAACCCAATTACATCCTCTTTTTAATCCTGATTTTACTGCTCAGCGATTGGTATTTGCGTCGAGACGAACGCAGCTTAAAAGTACCCGCAAATCGCTTGCTGCGTTATGCCATTTATCTGAGCCTGACCTTTGCCATCCTTTTTCATATGGATGGCGAACAATCGTTTATTTATTTTCAGTTCTGATGCGCAGGTTCCTCACCAAACTCCTCCAATTTGCGCTGCTCTTCTTGAGTTGTATCTGGTTTGCTTTGGCACTCATTGCGCTGTCTACCAACCAGACCCTTCAATACGAATACAACTACTTCGGGCACCGCACCCACTGGGGTAGCAGCATTGAACGCGTCGCTGAATTTGAGCACTGGGCCCAGCAAAAATCTCCACATCCCAAAGGCCTCATCATTGGAAGCTCCACGGCCTACCGCAATATCAATCCGCATTTGTTGAGCGAGCAAACACACATCAATTGGTTCAATTACGGCAGCAGCAACCAGAGCCCCAAAATGAGTTACTTCTTGCTTGAACAAGCGCTGCAACAAACCCACCTTGCTTACGTCTTACTTGATATTTATGGCCCAATTACCAACAACAATGGCTTAGAAGCAGCCTTTGATCTCGTTTATAACTCAGATCTGGCCAGCTGGCAAAAAACAAAACTGCTGTGGCACTACCCCAACGTGCAACTATGGCTGCGCTATGGTTATTACTACACCAAAAACATACTGCCCTGCCACAACTACATTATCCAAGACCCCACAAACGGCACGTATCTGAAAAAAGGATTTGTGTGTAGCAACCAACCCGCCCTTCAGCACTACAACAAAGCCCAAAAAATCCAAAAAATACCCGTTTTCCCCGAACTCCAGCAAATCGCCAAGCTTTGCCAAGCACACGGCAGCAAGCTCATCTTGAATATCTCTCCAAGTTTAGACGGCGACTTCCTTCTACCCTCCAGTTTTAAAAAGTACCCCCTTATTCAGATCAAAGCTTTCCATACTCCGCGTCATTTCTACGACTCTCATCACATGACTTGTGAGGGGGCGTCCGAGTATACACAGCGCGTTGGGAAAAAACTGGTAAAAATGTAATTGCATTCAGGATTTTTACGTAATTTCAGTGTGTTGTTAAGCTGTAATTTTGACAAAAAGAAAAATGATGAACAAATCGGCCTTGAAATCCAATTCTAATCTGCAGCCTGTATCTGCTTCATCATCCAAATTTGATTCAGAAGTTACAGCAGCCATTGACATGCTCATCGCAAAAAGCCTTATTGACATTAAAGAAGGAAGAGTACACTCACATGCTGCAGTGATGCAAAAAGCAGCAGAATGGTTGAAAGAGAAGTAATCTGGACACAAACCGCTATTGATCAATTCGAGGTTTTACTCTTCTTTTTGCAAGCTAATAATGTCACTGAAAAATTTGCCCATAATATTACTACAAAACTAAATGAACACATTCAATTGATACTTCAATATCCAAAATGTGGAAAGCCCTATAAGATGTCAAAAATTAGAGAGTTTGTGTTTGATGGATTTAATATATTTTACCGAGTAAAAACAAGGCAAATCATCATCCATTTATTCTGGGATAACCGACAAGACCCAGTTAAACTAGTTAAACTCCTCACAAATATTTCATGACGTCAAAAAAACACTCGCATGAATCCCAAGAAGAAAAATACCCCATACTCAATTCAAGAAAGCGGCTATTCAATGGACAGTATTTCTTTTGACAACGCTTCATTTACATCAATAGAAAAAGCAATTCTTGACCAAAGTTTACATGAAACTCCACCTCCTCAGACACGCCAAAACCAACCAAAATTCACCAACAGGTCTAGATTACGACCGCGAACTTTTGCCGCGCGCCTACGAGCAAATTGCCGAACTGAAGCTCTACTTAGCTCAGCACCCGATCCAACCCAAACACATTTTGTGCTCAAGCGCCATGCGCACCCGCCAAACACTCGCCGAAATTCAAGATTTTTGGCCTTTGGCTCAGATTCAATTCATAGATGAACTCTATTTGGCCTCGAAACAAGAAATTCTCAGCGAAATTTGCGCACTCCAAACCCCAGATGAAATTTTAGTAGTGGGCCACAACGAAGGCCTGAGCGAACTAGCCATGACCCTCGCTCGCCCAAGACATTTACTCAAAACCTGTGGCTTTGTAAGCATTGACTTTCCTTTTGAAACGAGCGACTATATTTCTGGAGACACTGGGAATATAACGGCGATGTTTAGGGTGGTTTGATTTTTTTGATTTAGCCCCGTATTTTTACTGAATTCCTTTCGGTCCCTCAAAATTAACTTTGACGGATGATTTTTTAGGCAAAAAAAAAGACCTGTAAAAACAGGTCTCAATTCCTAAACTTGGTTACGTTATCTGAAGACAAGAGGCTTTACCAAGCATCACAATACAAAGTTAAATATTTGAAAGAAAATGTCAAAATGGAATTTACTGAATTTGAACAATATTTTTCTACACAACGAATTTCTAGGTATGTTCAGGCAACAAATAAATCAGAAAAACAGGCAATGAAAGCCTATAAGGCTAATTCAAAAGTTACAAGCGGAAAAATTATTGCAGAACAAACACTAGGCTTTTGGACTGATCTATTTGAAGTACATCACTATCGTTTACTGAAAGGTAAACCTATTCAGATTTTTAAACATCTACCCTCAGGATATGGCAGAAAGGAGGTCAATGACGAATTAGCAAGAGTTCGGAGATTTAGAAATCGAATTAGTCACAATGAACCTATATGTTTTCAAGGAAACAAGATTGACTATTCCAAGACAAAAGAAGTTTACTTCTCAATTATTAATTTGCTGACTTGGATAGATGTTGAAATTCTAAAGTATACAAGTGATGTCGATAAAATACTCGAAACCATCACTAATGCTGAGAAAATATGAATATGCCATTATCTCAGTAATGCACCAGCTGAAGAACCGAATGGCAGCAACAAATTGAGGCGTTTAAAATTGGGGTCTTAATTGAGGAAGCAAGAAAAAAACAAGGTCTAACGCAGGAAGAATTAGCGCTTTCAACCCTAATGCGCATTATTCAAGTTGGGCTTGGTGGTCAATTAAAACTTTCGTTAGAGCTCTAACATGCCACTCTGTCAGCTCATTTAGCATGGCATAAATCTTGTCCAACTCGGGCCAGATGTATACAAGAACAACTGCCAATCAACAACTGGGCGCCGCCGCTTTACCAGCACTTTTGGTACTGATCATCATGTGGTTGGTCTATTGGGCAGACTTCCTCTTTCCGATCGATTTTCAGCGTTACGGTTTGCAAGCACAATACATCAAAGGCCTGCGCGGCATTGTCCTGATGCCGTGGATACACGCCCACAACGACATCAAACACATCCTCAACAATAGCCTCCCGACATTTTTGTTGCTTACATTGCTTTTTCAGTCCTACAAAGCAATTGCTTGGCGCATATTTGTGATGTCGTGGCTCTTTACCGGTTCCCTCTTGTGGTTCATCGGCGGAAGCAACGGCGCCATTCACATTGGCATGAGTGGCGTTATTTATGCGCTTACGGGTTTTCTCTTTACTTCTGGTGTCTTGCGCAAGTACCTACCCCTTCAAGCGCTCTCGTTGTTCATTGTTTTTCTTTACGGCTCCATGATTTGGGGTGTTTTCCCAACCCAACCGCGCGTTTCTTGGCAAGGGCATCTTTCAGGGTTGGTTGTGGGGGTCATTTTGGCGTTTGTCTATAGAAAACAAGGACCACAAAGACCAAAATACCAGTATGAAATCGAAAAAGAACTCGGCATAGAGCCGCCAGACTTCGAAGGAGACCTCCGACGCGCCATTGAACAAGAGCAAGAGGAGGAGCAGGAGCAAGAGAACCAAAAGCCTCCGGTTGTTGTTTACGATTACAAAAAGAACAACTAATTTTAAGGCGTGGAAGAAATTAGAAATAAAGTCAAGGAAAGCGGCTTGGTACAACTCGACCTCGCTGCCTACAAACCAAAATTGGTACTCGTTGGCCTCGACCTCTCCGAGCAACTTTGGCAAGGGTTTGTCCTGAAAGAAAAGGATTTCCGCGACTGGATCAAAAACCACAACTGGGCGCAATATGCCGGTAAAGCGGTTTTTATCCATTGCAGCACCGATGCTATTATCCCAACTTGGGCGTTTATGCTCGTGAGTTCAGCTCTTCAAAAAGAAAATGTGTATAGCCAAGTCGGTTCTGAATTAGAACTCGCAAAAGCCTTGATTTCGGAAGAAATTTGCGGCATTGATGTGGCGGCATTAGAAGATCAGCGCGTCATTATAAAGGGTTGTGCCGACATTGCTGACCCTGCCTTTGCGATGTCTTATTTAGTGCGCTTCCTGCAACCACATGTCAAAACTATTATGTACGGCGAGCCGTGTAGTACGGTACCAATTTTTAAAAGATGATCAAAGCTTGGCTTCACGCGGCGCGCCTCAGAACGCTGCCGCTCTCACTCTCAGGAATTATTGTTGGTACGGGCCTGGCGGCGCTGCTAGACGTTTATGACGGGCTAATTTTTAGTCTGGCGCTTTTCACCACTATTGGTTTTCAGGTGCTTTCTAACTTTGCCAACGACCTCGGCGACAGCCAAAAAGGAACCGACAACGCGGAGCGGGTTGGCCCTGCGCGCGCCATTCAAAGTGGGCAGTTGACAGCTGCGCAAATGAAAAGAGGCATGTGGGTTATTGGTTTGATCTCCCTCGTGAGTGCCCTCCTTTTGATCCGGGTCAGCGTTTCCAATCTGAGTCAGACTGCAATTTATACGTACGTCATTCTTGCAGGTGCTTGCATTGCAGCTGCCATTACCTACACCGTCGGGAAAAACGCCTATGGCTACCGTGGTTTGGGCGACATTATGGTCTTTATTTTCTTTGGGCTGGTGAGCGTCATTGGCGTTTTTGGCCTTTATGGTGAAGGCTTTGAATGGTTGGTGTTGTTTCCGGCGATCAGTATTGGTGCCTGGAGTACGGCCGTTTTGAACCTCAATAATTTAAGAGATATCAGCAACGATGCCAAAATGCAAAAGCGCACCATGGTGGTTCAATTGGGTTTTGAGCGCGCTAAACTCTACCATGTTTTCTTAGTGAGCTCTGGTTTGGCAACTTGGTTTTTTACAGTTTATCTGCTTGCTTTTAACACCTACAACTACTGGCTTTTTGGCGCTTTGTTGCCTTCAATTGGCTTTGTTTTGCACCTCAAAAGGGTTCTAGACAACCAAACGCCGGCCGCCCTCGATCCAGAACTTAAAAAAGTCGCGTTATTGACTTTCTTTTCAGCATTGCTTTTTGCAATTTTACTTAACTTTGCCCCGCATTAAATCAACACACATGAACATCCTTGTTTGTATATCCAAAGCGCCAGACACCACGTCCAAAATTGCGTTCACCAACGGCGATACCCAATTTGACGAAAACGGCGTGCAATATATTGTCAACCCCTACGACGAATGGTACGCATTGGTTCGTGCCCTCGAGCTTAAAGAAGCACAAGGTGGCAACGTGACCATCATTACCGTTGGTACTGCCACCGACGACGCCGTTATCCGCAAAGCACTCGCTATCGGAGCCGACGACGCCGTGCGCATAGATGCTCCTGCCACCGACGCCTACTTTACAGCCATGCAAATTGCTGAGTACGCCAAAGGCAAAGGATTTGACCTCATCCTTACGGGTAAAGAAACCATCGACTACAACGGTTCTCAGGTAGCTGGCATGATAGCCGAAGCCCTAGACCTCCCTTATGTTTCTATCGCCACTAAACTAGACGCCAACGGCAGCAGCATCAGCTGCGAGCGCGAAATCGTTGGTGGTGTTCAGGAAGTAGAAGTTCAAGCACCAGCGGTTATTAGCTGTGCCAAAGGAATGGCTGAGCAACGCATCCCAAACATGCGCGGCATTATGGCAGCGCGCACCAAACCCCTCCAGGTAGTGGCGCCTGCAGCACTAGAAGCACTTACCACTTACAGCAGCTACAGCATGCCTGCAGCCAAGTCTTCAGTTAAACTCATCGATCCAAACAACCTCGACGAACTCGTTGCGCTTTTGCACAACGAAGCCAAAGTCATTTAAGCTTTACACCCATGAATCTCGTATACATCAATTCAGCAAATGGTTTGTCCAAAGCAGCTTTGGAGACCGTCACTTACGCTAAAAAATTAGGCGCCGATGTTGCCGTTATCACCAACGGAACTGCAAGCTCAGACCAACTCGCTAGCCTTGGTACTTATGGTGCCTCTACCGTGCTTCAAGATAGCTCCATAGATGGCCAAGATCCGAGCCAACTCGTGAAAATGGTGGCTTCCGCTGCTCAAAAAGTAGGCGCTAGCACCATTATTTTCTCCCATGACCTCATCGGCAAAGCCGTTGCGCCTCGCCTTTCTGTTCGCCTTAAAGCGGGGCTTGTGGCGGGTGCAGTTGCGCTTCCAGAGGCCAATGGCAGCATTAAAGTCAATGTATTTTCTGGCAAAGCATTTGGTTATGTAAGCGTTAACAGCAGCGTGCGCATCATTTCGCTTTTGCCCAACAGCATTCAGCCAGAACAAAATGGCTCAAATTGCGGTGTCGAGGCTTTTGACAGCCAGTCAGGCAGCAGCGCCATTACGGTCAAAGCCACCAAAAAACCAGAAGGTGCCATTCCGCTTCCGGAGGCCGAACTCGTTGTTTCTGCGGGCCGCGGGCTCAAAGGACCAGAAAACTGGGGAATGGTCGAAGATTTAGCCACAGCCCTTGGCGCAGCCACCGCTTGTTCACGCCCTGTTGCCGACATCGGATGGCGCCCTCACCACGAACACGTGGGGCAAACAGGTGTGGCTATTCGCCCCAATCTTTACATTGCAGCAGGTATCTCTGGAGCCATCCAACACCTCGCAGGTGTCAATGGTTCTAAAGTAATTGTAGTCATCAACACCGATGCTGAAGCGCCTTTCTTTAAAGCCGCAGATTACGGTATTGTTGGCGATGCATTCGAAGTATTGCCGCGCTTTACAGAAGCCGTTAAGCGCTTCAAGGCTGCGCAACATTAACCTTTGATTTACTTATAAGCCACCCGAATGCAGAAGACACGCCTCGAAATTACGGGTATAGAACCAAGCCATATTCAATCTGGCTCATATGTGCTTGCCCTTAAAGAAATCGACGGCAAGCGCAAACTCCCTATCGTTATCGGTGGCTACGAAGCACAGGCTATTGCCGTAGAGCTCGAAAAAATGAAGCCTTCTAGGCCTCTCACCCACGACCTCTTCCGCTCCTTCAGCATGGCATTTGGCGTAGAAATCAAAGAAATTCTTATTTACAAGTTCAAAGATGGCGTCTTCTTTTCCAAACTCATTTGTATCAAAGACGGTGTCATCACCGAAATAGATTCTCGCACCTCTGATGCCATTGCAATTGGTGTTCGTTTCAATGCCAAAATATATACACTCAGCAGTATTCTTGACGAAGTCAGTGGTTTTTCGGCCAACGACATGAACGAGTCGTATGATTTTGACGATGAAAATGATATCTTTGGCCATGACGAGCAGGCACCAAACGAATGGGATATCTACGCAACAGAAGAGCTAGAAACCCAACTGACCGATGCCCTCGATAACGAAGATTACGAACTAGCCTCAAAAATTCGCGATGAACTTAACCGCCGCCATCAAAACTAGACTTACCCTACTCAGCTTTTTACAGTTTTTTGTTTGGGGTGCTTGGCTTACCACCATCGGCACCTACTGCACCGAAGGAAAGGGCTGGAGTTTTCCGCAATTTGGCGCCATCTTTTCTACGTTAGCACTCTCTTCTATACTCATGCCCTCCATTATTGGCATCATCGCCGACAAATGGATGCGCGCAGAAAGACTTTACGGCATCTTACACCTGACTTATGCCGGGTTCATGTTACTCATTCCCAACTTGTCTACTTTACAAGCAAGCTTCCCCGCCTTACAGCAAATGCAGGAATACGAACTCCTTTATTGGATAGTCTTTGGAGGAATGCTCGCCTATATGCCAACCATTTCGCTTTCTAATTCTGTATCTTACCGCATCCTGAAAATGAACAATTTTGAGGTGCAAACTGACTTTCCTAAGATCCGTGTGTGGGGCACCATTGGTTTTATTGCCGCTATGTGGCTCACCAACCTGAGCGGAAGCAAGGCTAATGCTGATCAGTTTTATATTGCCGGAGCAGGCGCTTTGTTGCTTGGCATCTACGCTTTTACACTCCCCGCATGTTTGCCGCAAGGCAAAACAACTGAGAAAAAATCACTGGCATCACAACTAGGACTAGATGCTTTCAAGCTTTTTGCGGACTACCGCATGGCCTTGTTTTTCATTTTTTCGATCCTACTTGGTGCCGCATTACAGCTTTCAAATATGTACGGAGATGCTTACCTGAGTAGCTTCACAAAAGGGTCACTTGTTGAGAAATATTCGACCATTATCTACTCCATATCGCAAGTCTCAGAAACCATATTTATACTGACCATTCCTTTCTTCCTTAAACGCTTTGGCATCAAAAACGTCATGCTTTTTGCGCTCATTGCGTGGGTATTGCGCTACGGATTTTTTGCCTACGGCAGCTCAGATTTCGGTGTATTCCTGATTGTCATGAGTTGTATTGTGTACGGAATGGCTTTTGATTTCTTCCTGATTTCAGGTTCTATGTTTGTCGAGAACAACACAGACAGCAGCATTCGCTCGAGTGCGCAGGGCTTGTTTATCATGATGACCAACGGCATTGGCGCGTATATAGGTACAGTGGCAAGTAGTGCGCTCATTGGCGCTTTTTTTATCTTACCCAACGGTAACACCGATTGGCAGGGCACCTGGCTCTTGTTTGCGGGCTATTCACTGGTTGTAGCCGTATTGTTTCTGCTTTTATTTAAGGAAAAAAGACAGTTGGCCTAAGCTAGACCATCTTTAATCTCTTGAGAATTTATACCCAACACCTCTTATCGAATGGAAAAATATTGGATGTTTAGGGTCTGGTTCAAATAATTTTCTGAAACTCAAGATGTAGTTGTCTATGGTGCGCGAAGTGGGGATTTGTTCTGAGCCCCAGAGTCGGTCGAGGATTTCATTGCGCGAGACAACCTTCCCTTCTTTCTCGATAAACAATTCAAGTAATTGAACCTCTCTTTTGGTGAAGGTATGCAGCAAATTCCCTTGCGGATTTCTTACTTCAAAAGTGGTGAAATTCACCAAAAGATCACCAAACATGTACGTGCTGGCTTGCTCATTTTGGACCGAACCATTGATCAGGATTTGAACTTTTAATAACAATTCTTCTAAGTCGAAGGGCTTCACTAAATAATCGTTGGCGCCGAGCTTCAAGCCTGCAACCCGATCTGCAGTGGTGCCTTTAGCCGATAAAAAAAGCACCGGAACCGAAGAATGCTTGCGGATTTCTTTACAGAGGTCAAAACCAGAAACGTTCGGAAGCATGACGTCTAGGATGATCAAATCAAAATGAAATGTGCCGCAAAAGACTTGGTGAGCAGCTGCGCCATCGGTGTAGGCATCAACGGAGTAACCCTCTAAATCTAGATTGAGAGCGATCATGTCGCGGAGGCTTTGCTCGTCTTCAACTAAACAGATTCTGTACATGAATTTACCCTGGAAAATATTATTTTTGATGAAATTACTATAAACTCAGCAAACTATGAACAAAATTCTACGCTTTGGGCTTCTCTTCTTAGGCCTTCAGATGAGCGTTTGGGCACAACAAACACTTGCCCACACTTCTAAACTTGAGCTCAGTAAAGACATCCCAACCATGTCTTTGCAAGCACCAGACCTTACCGCATTGGTCGCTGAAGATGAAATCCGCGACAAACAAGGCGTACTTTACAGAATTGGGGTAGCCATTCCTACCCATTTAAGTACACAAAATTCAGGTTTCTGGACAACTCAGCCAGACGGAAGCCGCACTTGGCAAATTGTGATTTCAGCACCAGGTGCAGAAGCCATCAGTTACCTATTTGAGAAGTTTGTTTTGTACGGTGGCAGCACTTTGCGCATTCAGAATCTCGGCGGTCAAGACTCACATCCTATTCTGACTAGCAACGACGTTGAGTTGCATCAAATGCAAAATGCGGCACTTTGCGGCGGCACAACCCACCTACTCACACTTACCGAGCCAGCTTACACAACTCCATCCGAGATCTACATCGATCGCATTATGTACAACTACCGTTCTACTGGCTTTCAAGCAGAACAAAAAATCAATGAATCTGACCCTTGCGAGGTGAATGTCAACTGTTCTCCGGTTGGCGACCAATGGCAAGATGAAAAACGCGGTGTGGCCCGTATCTATGTAGTTGAAGGCAACCAAGCTGGTTGGTGTTCTGGCTCGCTGATCAACAACACTGCTCAAGACTGTAAACCTTATTTCTTGACGGCCTTGCATTGTGGTGTGGCTTCAACAGCAGCCAATATGAACCAATGGAAATTCTATTTCCGCTATGAGGCAGTAGCCTGTACCAACCCAACTACAGTTGGCACACTTGCTAATTATTTTGTAAACGGCTGTTTGCGCATCGCCGATTCAGCCGATGGCGGAGGCAACTCTGGCTCTGACTTCCTATTGGTAAAACTAGGCAACGCCAACAACGAAAACACCGTCATCAACAACCTGAAGTCGGCGAATTTCAATGCCTATTGGAACGGCTGGAACGCGAGCCCAACTCCAACAACTGGCGGAGCAAGTATCCACCACCCTGCTGGCGATATCAAAAAAATCTCCACTTTCAATGGCAATACAGTTTCTACCCAATGGGGCTCTGCAACGGGCTCACACTGGCGCGTTACCTGGACAGCCAATGCCAACGGACACGGCGTCACCGAAGGTGGTTCGTCTGGCTCACCATTATTTGACGCTGCTAGTGGAAACATCATCGGAACCCTCACTGGTGGCAGCTCTTATTGTACGGCTTTGAACGCACCAGATCAGTACGGCAAAATGGCTTTCCACTGGACCAATAATGGCACAACTGCTATAGAACAATTGAAGCCTTGGCTAGATCCTGCGAACCTCAATGTGTTGATTTTTGGCGGTACTGCCGACCCATGTACGCCCACTACTCCTGTGGCGCCTACAGCTAACTTTACGGCGAGTGCAACCTCCATTACACCGGGCACAACCGTGAGTTTCACAGATTTATCGACAGGCTTGCCAACATCTTGGGCGTGGTCAGTGACGCCAACAACAGGTTGGAGTTACGCTGGTGGTTCTTCTGCAACTACTCAGAATCCGCAAATTACTTTCAATACGGTTGGGCAGTATACTGTCAGCCTTACTGCAACAAATGCGCAAGGGTCGGACGTAGAAACCAAAAACAACTACATTGTGGTAGCACAAGTTACTGGCCCCTGTACGGCAAGCGCTGAGTGCGATGAATACATCAACACCGTTAGCTTCAATACCATTAACAATACTTCTGCTTGCGGCAACAACGGTTACACAGACTTCACCGGAACAAGCACCTCAGTAGCACAAGGAACAGCCTACACCCTCACCATTACACCTGCAATTGTCAACAACACGCAAGCGTCGGCCTACACCAACGACGAAATCGCGGCCTGGATAGACTTCAATAACGATTTTGACTTCAACGACGCAGGCGAGCAAGTGGCTTATGTTTTAGTAGCTGCCGGCTGGACCAACACCTTCAATGTAACCATTCCTTTAGCCTCTTATACCGGCACCGTGCGCATGCGCGTTCGCATTTCTTACCAACCAGATGGCGCCATTAATCCTTGTGGCCCGGCTTCTTATGGTGAAACCGAAGACTACAGCATCAATATTACCTCTGGCGCTGGCCTCCACGACAACCCGTTAGCTCAGGTTCAGGTGTATCCAAACCCAGCCAATGAAGTGTTGTACGTGGATTTAAAAGACCTCGAAAACGTGAGCAGTATGGCTATTCTCGATATCAACGGCAAGACAATTCAAGAATTAAATAAAATTCAAGACGGCGTCAATAGCTTCCAAATTGCAGGCTTAAAAGCAGGTATGTATCAAGTGAGAATTGTTCAAAACGGATACCAACACACGCAACGCGTGATCAAATTATAAGGATTCAATTCCTTTTTGAAAATACAAAGCGGCCCGTTCTAAATGGGCCGTTTTTTTTGGTGGCAACATCCGGTTCCAATTGGCCACCATTTGTGCAGTGCGCATGTTTTTGCGCAAGCTTTCCTGGTGTTTGTCGACAAAATTCCAAAACAATGCATCGAATAAGGCCGCCCCATCGGCATCTATTTTGAAACCTTGTTTTTTAAGGTAGTTTGAGCCCGAAAAATAAGGTTTAGTGGTCATTAAGCCGCCATCGGCATATTGACTCATGCCGTATACATTAGGCACCATGACCCAGTCATAGGCATCCATGAAGTTGCTCATGAAAAAGCGATACACCTCGTCGGGATGAATTTCGGACAAGAAGAAGAAGTTACCTAAGAGCATCAGGCGCTCAATATGATGCGCATAGGCGTGTTGCTCCATTTTTTGTGAGGTGTGCTTTAGAAATGCTAAGTTGCCAAGTTCTTGCCAATCGAGTTTCCTTTGATGCTGCATGGCGTTGATGTTGCGTTGTTGCACGCCAATCCGCTCGTATACGGCACGCACAAACTCGCGCCAACCAATGACTTGTCTTAAAAAGCCTTCTGCACTTTCGATAGTGACCTTTCCTTGCTGATAATGCTTCAGGACTTCATCGATGACTTGCTTTGGCGTCAATAAGCCTGTATTCAGTGCTGTGGAAAGATTGGAATGGAAAACATATGGCGCAGCGGTGCTAAATGCATCTTGATAAGGCCCGAACAAACTCAAGTTGTTTTGAATAAAAAAGTGCAGTGCTGCCTTCGCTTCTTCATGCGTCACTGGATAATAAGAAAGGTCGGGGTCGCCAGGATGCTGAGGGAACTCGGCTGTGATGGCCATTTCAGCATTTTTGGACCCTTCGCTTCGATAGTTTGGAAATTCAGGTAAAACTAGTCCTTTGGGCAAAGTTTTTCTGTTATCGGCATCAAAACTCCAACGCCCGCCCGTCGGCTGACCATCGTGTTCCAATAAAATCCCTAAACGCAAGCGTTGCTTTTTGTAGAAATCGGCCAAAAACAAGCGTTGTGTTTGTTTGCCAAGTAGCGTATCGTTGTCGCTTCTTGAATTGAGAAAGGAGGGGTTGTCATGCCAAATGAGCTCGAGTTCATGTTGCTGGGCAAAACGCCGAATTCTTTTCTCTAAAAGGTAGTCTGTGGGGTCAACGACATGGACTTGGCTTGTACATTGCTTTAGTTTTTCAAATATGGTGCTCAATTGCGCCTCATTGTGTTTGAAATAATGCACATCCTTTCCATTACTCCGCATATTTTCTGCGTAGTAACTCATAGAAGCCCGATGAAACGCGAGCTTTTTGCGGTGAAAAGGGAGTTGCAGAAAGAACAAGTCGTCCTCGAGCAACCAAAAGGTGGAAACCGCTGCAAACGCAGGATGCTGCTCGAAAAGCTGCTGAGGAAAAACCAGGCAAATAGGTGTAGGCATACACGTCAAACATCCAAATATGGGCTTTGTTCTGCGCCTTTAATTTGACTTCATACTGACGTCATCAAAACCTAACATTCAGCCCAAAGTCTGTGTAAATTTGTCTTGTATTTAAAAGCTACCATGGATAAAGTTTCTTACGTTGGCAACGCAGATGTGAATGCCATTGAACACCTCTACCAACAATACCGTCAAGACCCCACAAGTGTAGACCACAGCTGGGCTAAATTTTTTGAAGGCTTCGAATTTGCCCAAACGAGCTATGAGCCGGGCGGCAGTATTCCTGAAAACTTTGTCAAAGAATTCAAAGTCATCAACCTCATCAATGGCTACCGCACACGCGGACACCTCTTTACGAAAACCAATCCGGTTAGAGAGCGCCGTAAGCACACACCAAACCTCGATATTTCGCATTTTGGTTTAACTGACCAAGACCTCAATGAAGTTTTTCAGGCGGGTGAACAAATTGGTATCGGCGCAGCTAAACTTGCCGACATCATTGCACACCTCGAACTCACCTACTGCCAATCTATCGGCATCGAATACATGTACATGCGCGACCCAGAACGCATCGATTGGTTTCGCAATAAAATAGAACTCAGTAATCGCCCTGTTTTTGATCCAAAACGCAAGAAAAAAATCTACGAGAAACTCAACCAAGCTACGGGCTTTGAGGCTTTCTTAGGCAAAAAATTCGTAGGTCAAAAGCGCTTCTCCATCGAAGGAGGCGAAGGACTTATTCCTGCACTCGATACATTAGTTCACAAAGGCGCAGCTTTAGGCGTAGAGTACTTCGTGATGGGGATGGCACACCGTGGTCGCTTGAACACACTTGCCAACATCTTTGAAAAACGCCCACGCGATATCTTCAGAGAATTTGAAGGAAAAGAGTTCGACTTTGAAACTACATTTGACGGAGACGTCAAGTATCATCAAGGTTTCACCTCACATATATCACTAGAAAACGGACAACAAATTGGCCTAACCTTAGCGCCAAATCCTTCACACCTAGAAGCTGTCAATACCGTTGTAGAAGGCATTGCCCGTGCCAAAATTGACCACGTATACAACACCGAAGACAAAGTTTGTCCGGTGCTTATTCATGGCGACGCAGCGGTTGCGGGTCAAGGAATTGTCTATGAAACCATTCAAATGGCAGGCCTAGACGGCTACCGAACCGGCGGAACCATTCATATTGTTGTCAACAACCAAGTTGGCTTTACCACCAACTACCTTGACGGCCGTACCTCTACCTATTGTACAGATGTTGCCAAAACAACACTTTGTCCGGTTTTTCATGTCAACGGAGACGACATCGAGGCGGTTGTTACTACCATTGAAATTGCCATGGAATACCGCCAGGCTTTTCACCGCGACATCTTCATCGACCTCCTGTGCTACCGCAAATACGGCCACAACGAAGGTGACGAACCAAAATTCACGCAGCCTAAGCTTTACAACATCATCGCTAAGCATCCAAACCCGAGAGAAATCTATTTGGAACAATTGCAACGCGAAGCCCTGCTTTCTGCCGAAGAAGCCAAGCAAATTGAGCAAGTCTATCAACAATTTTTGGAAGACGAATACGAGCAATCCAGAAGCCGAGACAAAGCTTTGGTTTACGATTTCTTAAGCCTCACTTGGAAAGACTACCGCCACGGTACCGCAAAAGACTTTGAAAAATCGCCAGTTACAGGCATTTCCAAAAAAGAACTTTTAACACTTGGTCGCAAACTAGCCACCCTTCCTGAAGGCAAAAAATACTTCAGAAAAATCGCTAAAATCTTCGAAGATCGCTTAGCTGCCATCGAAAACGATAAATTAGATTGGGGTTCGGCCGAAATGTTGGCCTACGCCACCCTTTTAGCAGAAGGGCACGCCGTGCGCATCTCTGGGCAAGACGTCGAGCGCGGTACGTTCTCGCACCGCCACGCAGTTGTCAAGACCGAAGACACCGAAGAAGAAGTACTCACCCTCAATGCGCTTCAAGAAAAGCAGGCGCCTTTCACCATTTACAACTCGCATTTATCGGAATACGGTGTGCTTGGTTTTGAATATGGTTACTCCTTAGCAAATCCATCGGGCCTGACCATTTGGGAAGCACAATTCGGCGATTTCTTCAATGGTGCTCAAATTATGGTAGACCAATTCATCTCTGCCGGCGAAGACAAATGGGCCACCCAAAGTGGTTTGGTGATGCTATTGCCACACGGCTATGAAGGTCAGGGTGCCGAGCACTCTAGCGGCCGAATGGAGCGTTTTTTACAGCAATGTGCAGACCTCAACATGCAAATTGTGAATACCTCCACACCTGCCAACCACTTCCATTTATTGCGCCGCCAAATCAAGCGCGATTTCCGCAAACCACTCGTGGTGTTCTCTCCTAAAATGCTCTTGCGCTACCCAGATGCTACTTCCAGCCTAGACGAAATGGCCAAAGGCAGCTTCCAAGAAGTACTAGACGACCCAACCGCTGTTGCTAAAAACATCGATACAGTTGTGTTGTGCAGCGGTAAGTTCTACTATGAAATGAAAGTAAAAGCAGCCGAACTCGGCGTCAAAAACATGGCTTTTGTGCGCGTAGAACAACTCTACCCGTTGCCAGCTGCACAAATCGATGCCGTTTTAGCGAAATACAAAGCCAAAAACATCTTGTGGGCCCAAGAAGAACCTGCCAATATGGGTGCTTGGATGCACATGGCCATGAATATGCGCCATCTTCCACTTGTTGGCATTTGCCGCCCTGCCAGCGCTGCTAGTGCCGAAGGATCCAAAAAATTACACGAAATTCGTCTTAAAAAATTGTTCACCGACCTCTTTGCCTACGCAAAGTAAGCTTAAAATAGAACCGTATGTCACTATTAGAAATGAAGGTCCCGAGTCCGGGAGAATCGATCTCAGAAGTAGAAATTGCCACTTGGCTCGTTGCCGACGGCGATTACGTAGAAAAAGACCAAGCAATTGCTGAAGTAGATTCAGATAAAGCCACTTTAGAATTGCCAGCTGAAGAAAGCGGCATCATTACGCTCAAAGCCGCAGAAGGAGATGTAGTTAAAGTTGGTCAGGTTGTTTGCCTCATCGACACCAGTGCTGCCCGCCCTGCGGGCACAGCTGCCGCAGCACCGGCCGCAGTACCTGCGCAAGAAGCGCCAGCGGCACCAGTTGCGGCACCAGCAGCAGCGCCGGCTCCTAATCCAGATCCTGTGAAGCCAGCAAGCTACGCAGCTGGAGCAGCTTCACCAGCTGCTGCTAAAATCATCAAAGAAAACAACATCAATCCTGCGCTTGTAAAAGCGAGCGGCAAAGACGGCCGCATCACCAAACAAGATGTAGTAGCAGCCATGTCCGCAGGTTTCTCTACCGAAGCTGCCCAAGGTTGGGGCGGAACGCGCGAGCAAAGCCGTGAAAAAATGTCCATGTTGCGCCGCAAAATTGCCGAGCGCTTGGTGGCCGTTAAAAACGAAACTGCCATGCTCACTACCTTCAATGAGGTAGACATGAAACCTATCATGGATGTACGCGCCAAATACAAAGACGCCTTTGCCAAACACCACGAAGTGAACCTTGGCTTTATGTCTTTCTTTACCAAAGCAGTTACCGAAGCACTCAAATTGTATCCAGCCGTGAACGCTCAAATAGACGGCAACGAAATGATCTTCCACGACTACGCCGATATCGGTATTGCCGTTTCATCGCCAAAAGGCCTAATGGTCCCGGTGGTGCGCAACGCCGAGCAAATGAGCTTAGCCGAAATCGAACGCGAAATCAAGCGTTTGGCCATTAAAGCCCGCGACGGCAAAATGACACCCGAAGACATGAGCGGTGGTACTTTCACCATCACCAACGGCGGTGTTTTTGGCTCCATGCTTTCTACACCTATCATCAATCCGCCGCAATCGGCTATTTTAGGAATGCACAACGTTGTTGAGCGCCCAGTGGCCATCAACGGTAAAGTGGAAATTCGCCCGATTATGTATGTAGCGCTTTCTTATGACCACCGCATTATCGACGGAAAAGAATCGGTTGGCTTCCTTGTAAAAGTCAAAGAAATGCTAGAAAATCCAGAGCGCATGATTTTCGGTTCCAAAGATCCAATGCAAATCTTGCTCGGACTTTAATCTGCCTTGCTCAAAAAGTTACTAAAGCGCTCTTCGGGGCGCTTTTTTTGCTTCGGAGCTTTGGATTGCTTTTCGTATATTTGCTGTTCTAAAATAAGCAGAAACAATGTCAAAAATCAGGAAGCAAGACGCCCTAGATTACCATTCCTCGGGCAGGCCAGGAAAAATCGAAGTAATCCCTTCAAAGCCCTACGCCTCCCAACGCGACCTCTCTTTGGCTTATTCACCGGGTGTTGCAGAGCCTTGCTTGCGCATTGCCGAGAACAAAGCCGACGTCTATAAATACACCGCCAAACGCAACCTCGTTGCCGTCATTTCTAACGGAACAGCAGTTCTTGGCCTTGGCGACATCGGTCCGGAAGCCTCTAAACCAGTCATGGAAGGCAAAGGCTTATTGTTCAAAATTTTTGCCGACATCGATGTTTTTGACATCGAAGTAGACGCCAAAGATCCCGAACTCTTTATTCAGACCGTCAAAGCAATTGCCCCTACATTCGGCGGCATCAACCTCGAGGACATCAAAGCGCCAGAAGCCTTTGAAATCGAGCGCCGTCTCAAAGAAGAGCTCGACATCCCGATCATGCACGACGACCAACACGGCACCGCTATCATTAGTGCGGCCGCGCTGTTAAACGCACTCGAACTCGCCAAAAAACAAATTGACAAAATCAAAATTGTTGTTTCTGGCGCAGGTGCTGCAGCGGTTTCTTGTATCAAACTATACCATCGTTTGGGTGTAAAACCCCAAAACATCTTCATGTACGATTCAAAAGGGCTCATTCACGCTGGTCGAACCGACCTCGACGACATGAAACAAACTTTTGCAACGCATCCGAAAGACATAGATTTTGAAGCGGCTTTTAAGGGCGCCGACGTCTTTTTAGGGCTCTCAAAAGCGGGGCTCGTGAGCAAAGACATGATTGCATCCATGGCCAAAGACCCCATTGTATTTGCTCTTGCTAACCCTGAACCCGAAATCGCATATAAAGAAGCGATGTCCGTGCGCAAAGACATCATCATGGCCACCGGTCGCTCAGACCATCCAAACCAAGTCAATAACGTACTCGGCTTCCCTTACATTTTCCGTGGATCGCTAGATGTGCGCGCCACTACCATCAACGAAGAAATGAAACTTGCAGCGGTAAACGCCATTGCTTCACTCGCCAAAGAAACCATTCCTGAAGAAGTCATCGAAGCTTACGGCGGCAAAAACATTTCTTTTGGACGCGAACAAATCATCCCAAAACCGCTCGATCCACGCCTCATTTACTACGTTGCTCCGGCCGTAGCACGCGCAGCCATGGAATCTGGCGTTGCCCAAGAACCCATTGAAAATTGGGAAGAATACGAAAACCAACTCAAGAGCCGTCTCGGCCTTGACAACAAATTGCAGCGCAACATCACCTCTAAGGCACAAGGCAACCCCAAAACAGTTGTTTTCCCGGAGGGCGACAACATCAAAATACTTAAAGCTGCCCAGCAAGCTTACGACGAAGGCGTGGCTTTCCCGATTCTACTCGGCAAAAAGCAACGCATCCTCGACCTCATGAACGAGTACAGCATCGAAATTCCAGATGTGCAAATCATCGACTGTAAATCCGATGACGAAGAAGCGCGCCGCATTCAATACGGCAAAGAATTCTTTGAATTGCGCAAGCGCAAAGGCATCACCGAATACGAAGCGATTTCACTGATGCGCGAACGCAATTATTTTGGCGCCATGATGCTCAATATGGGCGAAGCAGAAGCAATGGTAACTGGCCTTACCCGCAGCTACCGCTCTGTACTCAGACCAGCCATCAGCACCATCGGTTTGCAAAAAGACATCAATACCATTGCCGGGATGTACATCCTCAATACCAAAAAAGGTCCGCTTTTCTTGGCCGATACAACCGTCAATTTAAATCCAACGGCAGAACAAATCGCCGAAATCACCGTCAACGTAGCCAAATTCATCCGTCGCTTGAAACTACAACCCCGGATTGCCCTCTTGAGCTACTCTAATTTTGGCTCATCGCCAGGAGACGACCCTGAAAAAATGGCTAAAGCCGTGCAAATTCTTCATGAGACGCAACCTAACTTGGTTGTCGACGGCGAAATGCAAGCCAATTTTGCCCTCAACCCCGAGCTCATGAACGAGAAATTCCCTTTCTCTTTCTTGGCCAACAAAGAGGTCAATACACTCATTTTCCCGAATCTTTCTGCAGGTAACATCGCATACAAACTCTTGCAATCTACCAACGAACTCGACGCCATTGGCCCGATTCTCTTAGGGATGCGTAAATCTTTACACGTTCTGCAATTAGGAGCAAGTGTCCGCGAGATCCTCAGCATGATCAAAATTGCCGTTATTGACGCCCAAAGCCAAGACAAATGATTTCTAGACTCAATGGCCGCCTGATCGAAAAAAACCCCACCGACCTCCTGATCGAGTGTGCGGGTGTTGGTTACGAAGTGAAAATTTCACTCCATACTTATTCCGTATTGCCTGCGTCCGATGCCATTGTTTTACACACCAAGCTTATCGTCCGAGAAGACGCTCATATTCTGTATGGTTTTGCGACCAAAGAAGAGCGCGAAATGTTTGGGCACCTCATCAGTGTTTCGGGCATTGGCCCCAACACTGCGCTCATCATGCTCTCTTCCATGACACCCGACGAAATTGCACACGCCATACTTTCTGAAGATGTGGTGAGCATTCAAAAAATCAAAGGAATCGGCACCAAAACTGCCCAGCGCGTCATCATCGACCTCAAAGGGAAGGTATCCAAAATGGAACTCGGAACCGAGAATATTTTCTCTTCGAACAATAGAAATCGATTTGATGCGTTAATTGCTTTGGTTTCGCTCGGTTTTGACAAAAAATCAGCAGAAAAAGTATTGGACAAAATCGATACCGGAACCCAAACCGTAGAACAACTGATCAAAGAAGCGCTAAGACTACTATAACCGTGCAACACAACTACTGGCAGAAATACTTTGCAATTAGCATCCTACTTTTGATGGCGCTTTTCACCATGGAGGAAGCTATTGCACAAACGCCTACACTTCCTTTTCCTATCCTTAACCCACTCAATCCCTTTCAAAATTTACCCCAAAGTTTTGACCTCGGCGATCCTACAAATCTCAACCAAACCATAGTCTACGACCCTGAGTCCAAAACATTTGTTTTTAAAGACATCATGGGTAAAGACACCTATTTTAGGTCTCCGCAAGCCATGACCCTCGAGGAATACCTCCAATACGAAGAGAAAAAAAGCTTTAGCCTAGACTGGAAAGAAATCGTTGCCGAAGAAAGCGCCGAAAACCGCACATTTGAACTTCCTATCAAGATTGGCTCCAAAGCTTTTGAGAGCTTTTTTGGATCAGATCAAATCACCATTACGCCAGGTGGTAACCTCGAAATCTCGCTGGGGGCCAACCATTCGCGCGTAGACAACCCCATTTTACCAATGCGTCAGCGCAACATTACGCGCTTCGATTTCAATCAGAACATCAACATGGACATCACCGGCCAGATCGGAACCAACATGAAGGTGAACATGAAATACAACACGCGCGCCAATTTCGATTTTGAAAACATCTCTAAACTCGAACGCACCGGACAAGAAGACGACATCCTGCAAAAAATTGCCTTAGGCCAGGTGAGTTTGGAACTCCCTACCACGCTCATCCCGAGCTCTCAAACCCTTTTTGGTTTCAAAACACAACTTAAATTTGGTCGCTCAACCGTCGATTTCATTCTGGCCCAATCCAAAGGAAAGCGCACCGAAATCAACGTGACGGGCAAGGCTCAAGTTCAAAAATTTGAAATCACCGCCGACAACTACGAAGCCAATCGCCACTACTTCCTCAATCTCTATCACCAACAGCACTACGACACCGCAATGGCAACCTTACCTGTTGTCAATTCCACAACCTACATTACGCGTATAGAAGTTTGGGTCACCAACCGCAGCAGCATTACCGAAAACACCCGTAATATTGTTGCTTTCTCCGACTTAGGAGAGGCCAAACAATCCAACTGCCAAGGCAATCCAGGCAACTATTCCACCCAAGAACTCCCCGATAACCAAGCCAATGGGCTTTATGACTGGGCAGCTGCTCAGCCTTTAGTGCGCGGGTTTTCAAATGCCGTTATGGCGCTGAGCGCACAACTCAATTCTCCTGGCCCTTTTAATCAGGCGGTCGATTACGAAAAAGTAGAAAACGCGCGCAAACTCAACGAAAATGAATTCACTTACAATGCATTGCTAGGTTATGTGTCTCTCAACACAGCTCTTAACAACGACGAAGTATTAGCCGTGGCCTACGAATACACCTACCGCGGGCAAACGTATCAAATTGGCGAATTCTCAACAGACGGCACCAACGGTCAAGAGGCCCTGATCCTTAAGCTCATCAAACCAACCATCACAAGTCCGATCAACAAAATCTGGGACCTCATGATGAAAAACGTCTACTCTATCGGTGCCTATCAAGTAGACCAACTCGGCTTTAAAATAGACATTTACTACAACAACCGCGAAACTTCCGTTTTACAGCCCTTCTTACCATTCGACGACATCGATAAAAAACAAATTGTCACGCTCCTCGAAATGGACAAAATCAATCAGAACAACCAACCTTTCTCAGATGGTGTTTTTGACTTTGCACCTTTTAATGTGGTGGGGAATAAAATTGACAACGGCGGTACCATTAACCGCAAAAACGGTCGTATTTTCTTCACGACAGTAGAGCCTTTTGGCAAAACACTCGCTGAAAAACTTACGGCTGCTGGTGTGCCAAATATTTACGTCAACCAATTAGCCTACACCGAACTTTACGACTCCACCAAAACGGCAGCACAACAAATCCCGAGTAAAAACCGCTTTGTTTTCAAAGGAGAGTTTCAGTCGTCTATTTCGTCAGAAATTCCACTGAATGTCATGAACATTCCGCAAGGAGCTGTTGTGGTGACAGCAGGCGGTATGCGCTTGGTGGAGGGCGTTGACTTCACCGTAGACTACGCGTTTAGCCGTGTAAAAATCCTTAATACTGGTATTCTAGAGTCGAACACCCCCATCAAAATCTCCATTGAGTCGAATTCTGTATTTGGCTTTCAAGCGCGCTCCATGATCGGTGGACGCTACCAATACCGCATCAACGAAAACTTCAAAGTAGGTGCTACTTGGTTGCGCATGATGGAACGCCCTGTGACCCAAAAAGTCGATTTTGGCAGCGAACCTTTCAAAAATAACGTACTCGGTGCCGACTTCGCCTTCCGCACCAACGTTCCTTTGCTCACCAAGTTAGTAGACATGCTTCCCGTCATCTCTACCAACACTATGTCTACGCTCTCCATGTCCGGAGAAGTAGCTACGCTCAGACCTGGTCAGCCGCGCGCCATTAACAAAGAAGGAACTTCTTACATCGACGACTTCGAGGCTTCCCAAAGCGCCATCGACCTCAAAAGTATTGCTGCCTGGCGTTTGGCGTCGGTTCCGCAAGGCCAACCCGACCTCTTCCCAGAAGCCGCTAAAAAAGACCTCAGCGCCGGCTACAAACGCGCCAATCTTTCGTGGTACACCATTGACCCCGTTTTCTATCAAAGTAACCAGCTCACGCCTGCGCACATCAAGCAAGATCCATCCATGCTTTTCGACAGCCGCATGCGCCTGATCCAAATGACCGATATCTTCCCGAACTTACAGCTACAGTACGGATCTATCTCAAATATCAATGTACTCGATCTCGCCTACTATCCATCTGAGCGCGGTATGTACAATTTTGACACCACCGCTACCGTCGATTCGCTCGGGCGCTTCACCAACCCTGAAGAGCGTTGGGGTGGCATCATGCGCGGCCTCAGCACCAACGACTTCGAGCTTGCCAATATCGAATTCATTCAATTTTGGGTACTCGACCCATTCAACCAAGACGCCGAAAATCAAAATCCGAACTCGCCCATGACGGGGGGCGATCTCTACTTCAATCTCGGTAATATCTCTGAAGACATCTTACCAGATTCTCGCAAAAGTTTCGAGCATGGTTTGCCAGCTAATAGCGATCCTGTCTTACTCGACAACATCGACACCACTCTTTGGTCTCGGGTGTCTACCCAACAAGTAGTTGTGAACGCTTTTGCCAATGATCCAGCATCGAGAATCAAACAAGATGTAGGTCTTGACGGATGGGATAACAGCGACGAAAGTCAGAGTTACGCTACTTTTGTAAGCTGGGTACAAAATAACAACACACTCAGTGCAGCGACCAAAGCCCGCATGATTGCCGACCCATCTACCGATGACTACAACTACTACCTCGACGACAACTACGATGTCGCACAGCTCAACATTTTAGATCGATACAAGCAATACAACGGCATGCAAGGCAATTCGCCTACAACCGAAATGTCCGATACCGCCAACACTTTAGGCTATCCTACTATTGCGTCTAACTTCCCAGACATCGAAGACATCAACCAAGACAACAACCTTTCTGAATCAGAAGCTTACTTCCAATACCGCGTCAGCATGCGCCCGGGCGACATGCAAAATGTAGGAAGCAATTTCATCACCAATAAACAAGTTTATCAAAATGGCACCAAAACAGAAACTTGGTACCAATTCAAAATTCCTATTCGCGATTTCGAGAAACGCGTCAATGGCATCCAAGACTTCCGCTCCATTCGCTTCATGCGCATGTACATGAAAGGCTTCGACGAGCCTGTCGTGTTGCGCTTTGCTCGCCTCGAATTTGTACGCGGCGAATGGCGCCGTTATTTCCAAGACCTCACCCAGCCAGGCTTGAGCATCCAGACCGACCCTAACCTCACCTCTTTCAATATTGCTGCGCTCAACATCGAAGAAAACGCACAACGCCAACCAATCAACTATGTTGTTCCTCCAGGTATTGACCGTGAAATCGACCCTTCACAGGTGTACCAGCGCCAAATGAACGAGCAATCTTTGGTTCTAGAAGTTTGCAACCTTCAGGACGGAGACGCACGTGCCGCTTACCGCAATGTACAGTTCGACGTTCGTACTTACAAGAAATTAAAAATGTTTGTACACGCCGAGTCTGTTGTTCAAAACCAACTCAAAGACAACGAACTCACCTTGTTTGTGCGCCTAGGCACCGACTACGTCGACAACTACTACGAGTACGAGCTCCCGATGAAAGTGACCGATTGGAATGTCACCAATCCCGACTTCATTTGGCCGGCTGCCAACAACATCGAAATCGAATTTGACCGCCTCCTCGACCTCAAAATGGAGCGCAACACCAAACTAGAGCAAGGTGTGCCGGGCGTTTCAAGTATTGTCGAATACGAAAAAATAGATCCGAACAACCCGAATAACCGCATCAAAGTCAAAGGAAGTCCGAATTTACAAGGGGTAAAAACCATCATGGTTGGTGTTCGCAACCCATCTAAATCAGACCCAGACAACACCTGGGGTCCAGACAACGGCGATGCCGAATGCGTCAATGTATGGGTCAACGAAATGCGCCTCACGGATTTTGTCAGCGATGGAGGTTCTGCTGCCGTTGGCCAAATGCAAGTGCAATTAGCTGACTTCGCTGTGGTACAGGCTGCCGGCAACTATTCAGGCATCAATTGGGGCGCTGTAGACAGTCGCGTTCAAGACCGCCAGCGTAACCAACGCATGGGCGCCGACATCAGTACCACCATGCAACTTGGTCAGTTCTTCGGCAAACAAGCCCGCGTATCACTGCCATTCTACTACGGCTATTCCATTGGCCTGATCAATCCAGAATACGATCCGTTCAACCCAGACATCAAACTTTCTAACTACGACATCGCTACACGCAAAGAACGCATGCGCTTGGGTCAGGACTTCACAGAGCGCCGCTCTTACAACTTCACCAACGTGCGCAAAGAAGCAAAAGCGGGTACCAAGCCACAATTCTGGAGCATCTCCAATTGGTCGGCTACTTACGCTTTCGCAGAGAACATCAGACGCGACTTCAACATCAAGTCTGACATGACCCGCACCTGGACAGGAGCCCTCAACTACAACTACACCTTTGCAGGAAAACCATGGGAGCCCTTCAAAAAATGGCAACCCGCACAAAAGAATCCTTGGCTCAAACCGCTCAAAGATTTCAATTTGTACTACTTGCCCAAAAACATTGCATTTACCAACGACTACTCTCGTATTTATAACGAAAGACAAGTTCGCAACATTATTGTACCTGATTACGATTTCGATCCTATTTACCTCAAACGTTTTGACTGGAACCGCAACTACCAAGTAGGCTACGACCTCACCAAAGCCCTCAAAACAACCTTTACAGCCAACAACCGCTCTATTTTTGAGGAAGGCAACAATGGCGTAGACCGCCGCGCCAACCCTGAGGGTTACCAAGAATTCATGGACTCCATCCGTTCGCAAATGAACACCTTTGGACGCACCATGGACTACACCCACAACTATTCCATCAGCTATACACTTCCTTTTGACAAATTACCTGTAACTTCTTGGTTATCTTCGAATGTCAAATACGCGGGCACATACAACTGGCAGCGAGCGCCGCTTGGCCAAGCCGAGTTTGGAAATACCATTCAAAACACGCGCTCCTTCAACATGACGGCGCAGGGCAATTTAGTCACACTCTACAACCAAATACCGTATTTCAAAAGGGTACTCTCGGACGGTAAAGGCGCCAAAACTAATTCAGCCAAAACCGGAACTGGCGGCGCACAGCCTGGCAAAGGAGGTCCTCCTAAAAAACCAGAGTTCAAGCCTAAAAAACCGCTCGAAGAAATGACCGATAAAGAGCGCAAAGAATACGACCGCCAATTGGCTAAATTTGAACGCAAGCAAGCCCGGGAAGAAGCCCTTAAAGCCAAAGAAAGCGAGCCAATCAACCCTGTTCTGGGTACCTTAGCCCGTTTGGTAATGACCGTGCGCAACATTTCTGGTACTTATACACTTTCCGATGGTACCATGTTGCCGGGCTATAATCAAGAATCAAGTGTCCTTGGCATGAATGGCAGTACTTTTGGACTCACGCCTTTCGTATTTGGCAAACAAGGTTACGATGTCTTTGGCAGGGAAACAGGCTACCACGTCGGCGATTTCGCCCGCGACAACAACTGGTTGGTACAGAACGAAAACATCAATAAACAGTTTATGGTCAACCACACGGCCAATCTCCAACTGAAAGCTACGCTCGAACCATTCAAAGACCTCAATATCAACCTCAATGCTTCGCGTAACTACAGCACCCAAGCCGGTGAATTCTACCGTTGGAACCCTAGCACGACAGCATTTGAATCTCAAAGCCGTTTTGAAACCAGCACGCTTACCTACACCACCATTTCTTGGGGGACGGCCTTCGCCAAAATGGACAGCTCCTTCCGCTCGCCTATCTTCCAACAAATGATCGCTAATAGCCAGCAAGTTTCACAACTCATCGGCGTAAATAACGCCAACTCGAGTTCTTTGCCAAACGGCTATTTTGAAGGTTACTCAGCGACACAACAAGAAGTAGTGATTGGTTCTTTCTTGACCGCCTATACCAATTCGCCAATTGACAACAAAACCATCAATCCACGCTCCAATTTACCATTGCCAAACTGGACCATCAACTATGCTGGGCTGAGCAAATTTGCCTTTGCCAAAGATGTTGTGAAGTCCTTCAAGCTCAACCACGGCTATTCTTCGTCTGTGTCTGTCAACGGCATGCAAACCAACCTCAATGCAACCCTAGATGCCAATGGTTCGCCCACAGCACTCGACCTCAACAACAACTTTATTGCCCCAATGCAGGTTCAAAACATTACCATCACGGAGCGTTTTTCACCACTCATTGGGATGTTGGCCACCTGGAACATCATGGGTAAAAACATCACTACCAATTTTGAATACAAAAAAGACCGTCAAGCAACGCTTTCCCTCAATAACAACCAAGTAACAGAAACACTAGGTCAAGAAATTGTAGTGGGTACGGTAGTGAATATCCCGAAACTCAAGTTAGTGCGCAGTATTGACGCGAGCGACCTTCTGATCAATGTGAACTTCTCGTTCCGCGACAACGCTACAGTTATTCGCAAAGTTGTAGAGAACACCAACATGGCAACTGCCGGGCAAACCACCGTTAGCTTCAAGCTAGATGCCAACTACAAACTCAATGAATACCTCAGCGCTATTTTCTACTACGAGCAATTCATCAATACACCGAAAGTTTCCTTGAGCTACCCAACAGGTAACCTCAAAACCGGGATCACCCTTCGTTTTGACCTCAACGGCCTTAAATAATGATCCGCACTGCCACAAGACACGACGTTTTGGCCATCTTTGGTTTAATTGAAGAATTGGCCTCTTTTGAAAGGGCTCCAGAACAGGTGGTCAATACACCAGTGCAATTAGAAATTGATCTTTTTGAAGAACAAATTTGCAACGCCATTGTGGCCACAAATGAATCTGATGCAGTAATTGGATTTGCGCTATACTATATTTCCTATTCCACCTGGAAAGGCCGCTGTCTTTATTTGGAAGACTTTTATGTGAAAGAGGCCGAACGCAAACAAGGGTATGGGCAAGCTTTATTTGACGAAATTGTTCAAATAGCCAAAAAAATGGGTGTCAAGCGCATGGATTGGCAAGTCTTAGACTGGAACCATACCGCCCTCAATTTCTACCGCCGCAACCACGCCACGCTCGACCCCGAATGGATCAATGGTCGTTTATTTTTTGAGTAAGCCCATTTCTATTTTTCCAATATTCACAAAAAATAGGGCAATATTCAGCCAATCGGACAAGATGTTCATTTGACACTTAGGGCTATTTAAATTCGTAGTAAGTTTAATATGAAATAAGGAGAGAAACAGGTAACTTCTTTTGCATAGCAGTTGACAAGCTGCTTGGAGAGGCAGTTTCATTTTCTAGTTTGATAAGAGTTTAATAGTTTTTGTCAACGTCCGAAAGGAATGTGCATCAGAAGTTCCTGTCCTTATTACTAAAATGCACCACTCAGACAGTTTTGTCTACTACTAGGAAAAGGGCTGATTCTTCAGTCCTTTTTTTCATTTATAGCATACAGCAATGGTCGGCTAGGTGCTGCATCATTGGTGAAATTAGCTACTTGCAATTCTAAAATATATGATCCGTCTTGCACCTCATTGGGTACAAAAACCAATTCGGTAATTGTTCTGTCGCCAATTGGAGCCTCCGGAACTTTCCAAAAGGCATGGTGGAAAGCGAGTACGCCAGCATCTTCTTCTCTATCGACCGATGGTGTATCGACCAAAAAATGCTTCACCTCTAATTGATCTAATAAATCAACAACGCCCACATCAAAATATGTCGGATTCGTTCCTGAATAATTTGCGCTTTTTTTCTCTAAAAGATTCGGTAGCGTTCGTATGATGATCGCTTCCGTATAACTATTGGACAATAAGGATTCAAGTTGGTCGGCAAAAACGACATGGTCACCGTTAGTGAGCACGCGTGGCGTCACGCTGAAAAGAGTTGCGCGGTAAAAATACTGCTGAATGGCGCGGTTAACCGGATAGATTTCTTGACTGATATGACCGTGCGCTTCGGTATGGGTTCCGTGGCCGTGCGGGTTAAAGTAAACATCCCGAAAATTGACTGCACCTCCCTCGGCCACACTCCCAACAAAACCATTTGCCCTAACGGGTTCCATGCGCGGTGCGTCTACATACCACGCTCTTGGGTTCTCGGGTGTAGCGCTCAAAGACAAAGAAAGGTCGATTGCTGAGCTTGTATCGATAAATTGCTGGGGTTCGAGATAAAAAATCATAGAGTAAAAATAGTGCTTTTCGTATCTTTGCAACTATGGAAGCACAAAAAGACCGCCTTAAAGACCTCATTTCACACGCTAAAGAGTACGGATTTGTTTTCCCGTCATCAGAAATCTACGACGGGCTCGCCGCCACTTACGACTACGGTCAGTTGGGTGCAGAACTCAAAAACAACATCAAAACCTATTGGTGGAAATCAATGGTGCAGTTACATGAAAACATAGTGGGCCTTGACTCCGCAATTTTCATGCACCCTACTACTTGGAAAGCTTCAGGTCACGTAGATGCTTTCAACGACCCATTAATTGACAACAAAGACTCCAAAAAACGCTACCGCGCCGATGTCCTCCTCGAAGACCACATTGAAAAGATCCGTCAAAAGATCGAAAAAGAGGTCGAAAAAGGACTCAAGCGTTTTGGCGAAGCTTTTGATGCAGCACAATTTAGAGCTACCAACCCAAATGTATTACGCAACCAAGAGAAAATCACACAAATAGAAGAGCGCATGAAAAGCGCCCTCGAACAAAACGACCTCGAAGGTGTACGCCAGCTCATCATCGACCTCGAAATCGTTTGTCCTATTTCTGGTTCTAAAAACTGGACCGAAGTACGCCAATTTAACCTCATGTTCTCTACAGAACTAGGCTCAGTAGCAGGAGACGCAAGCACCATTTATTTGCGTCCAGAAACTGCACAAGGTATTTTCGTCAACTTCTTGAATGTCCAGAAATCTGGCCGCATGAAAATACCATTTGGTATTGCCCAAATTGGCAAGGCCTTCCGAAACGAAATTGTAGCACGCCAGTTTATCTTCCGCATGCGCGAGTTTGAACAAATGGAAATGCAATTTTTTGTGCGCCCAGGCGAAGAAATGAAATGGTACGACTACTGGAAAAACATGCGCGCTAAATGGCACCAAAATTTGGGCTTGGGCGCAGAACGCTACCGTTTCCACGACCACCTCAAACTCGCCCATTACGCCAACGCCGCCTGCGACATCGAATACAACTTCCCGATGGGCTTCAAAGAACTCGAAGGCATTCACTCCCGCACCGACTTCGACCTCAAGCAACACGAACAATTTTCTGGTAAAAAACTCCAGTTTTTTGACCCTGAAATGAATCAAAGCTATGTTCCTTTTGTGGTTGAAACTTCTGTCGGCCTTGACCGCATGTTCTTAGCGGTCTTGAGTGCAGCGTATCAAGAAGAGACTCTAGAAGATGGCTCTGAGCGCGTGGCACTCAAAATTCCTGCGGTGCTTGCTCCATACAAAGCAGCTATTTTGCCTTTGATCAAAAAAGACGGCTTGCCAGAAAAAGCACGTGAAATCATGGCGCAATTACAACTAGAATACAGCGTACAATACGATGAAAAAGATTCTATTGGCAAGCGCTACCGTCGCCAAGATGCCATCGGTACGCCGTTTTCCATCACTGTTGATCACCAAACTTTAGAAGACAACACCGTTACCATTCGCGACCGCGACACCATGACACAAGAGCGCATTGCGATCGCTGCACTCGAAAACGTCATTGCCGACAAAGCCAGTTGGAAACGCGTGCTCTCAGACCTGATTTCGTGAGCTTTAAAATAATCTTCTTTTGTTTGTTGTGCCTAACGTCGGGAACACCAAACGCACAGTTTATTCTGAATCAAGACGGAGAAGCCTTTAGCACAGTTCCTTTTTTCAATGCCGAACTCATTGCAGCGCAACACATCAAGACAATCGATGGTTTCTATACCTACAAAAAAGGGAATGAAGCTTTTAAACCAAGCCCAGATACCTACCGCTACCGCTTTAACGCTGTTGGTCAGCTGATCGCAAGCATGGAAGTACTCAACAAAGGCACTGCCAAAGACAGCATTTTTCATCATTATGCCTATCACCCAGATGGGCAACTGAGCATGCACCGCTTCTCGGCATATGGTGGCGCGCTTTCTGAGCATTATACCTATGATTCGCTCGAACGATTGGTGAGCGTGGTACTATACCGAGACATTTACGACCATAAAAAAGACACGTTAGTCTCGTCGGTAAAAATGCGTGCCGAAACACTCCACTACCATAAAGATCAAGCAGCAGATTACACGCGCTTCAACAACTACCAAAGACCTTACTTAGAGGTAGGCAATACTTTTGATGCGCAGCATTTTTTAAGCAGTAAAACGGCCTATTATCGGATTTCTCAAACAAGTGAAACTACCCAATATACTTACAATCAAATAGGTTTATTAGCAACTAAAGCCACTTTTATGGACAGCACAAAGGTTGCCAAAGAAGAATGGCGCTACCGCTACGATCAATGGGGTAATCTCATTGAGATGCATAAATATGAAAACGGTACATTTATGCACGATTACCAAATTGTTTATGACTATAAAACCGGATTTCTTGGATCCATAATTAAGAAAGATTTAAAAAGTGATCAAATGAGTATTTTGCGCTTTACAACATATACTTACTACCCAAAACCTTAACTGTGGCTGTTATTTATTTCTTAAAATCCTAATTTTTAAGAACTTTGGCACAAAATTTAGGTAAGCCAAACAAAATCAAATTTATGAGAAAACTTTACGCACTTCTTCTCTTCGCGCTTACACTTACAAATATTTCTGCGCAACACGTCAATTACAATTCATCCAAATGGTTTTGGGGCCTCAATTACGGAGGCACTTGGCACAGTACCGACCTCGATTACGAGCGCTACAACGGTTGGGGGCTAA
This sequence comes from Crocinitomicaceae bacterium, assembly GCA_044239425.1. Lineage (GTDB taxonomy): Bacteria > Bacteroidota > Bacteroidia > Flavobacteriales_D > Crocinitomicaceae > UBA952. Next base: position 55,035 of record JBIIBL010000005.1, read on the forward strand.
CGCTAGGTCGCTCATATAATTACGACTACGGTCGAGGTTTATCTTTTGATATTCGCGGTCGTTTCTTGTCGGGGCAATGGTATGGCCAAACAGATGCCTTTACTCAACTCGATATCAATGCCAATCCAGTACTCAGCCCATATTTCAACACCAATCCTACCTACGTACACAATTTTCGTTCAGATATCCGCGAGCTTAATTTAGAGCTTGTGTTGCACGCAGGTCGCTTGCGCGAGCGCACGGGTTTTGATCCTTATGTTTTTGGAGGCGTTGGCCTTACTTGGCAACAAACCTGGGCCGATGCTCTTGACACTGCAGGTACTTATGATTACGGCAGCCTGGACATAACCCAGCCCGCCCAACAACAATTAATTGGCTTCATGGACGACATCTATGAAACCCGACTTGATGGCTTACAAGGAAACGACTGGGCCGTGAACTGGATGCCGAGTCTTGGTTTTGGATTGGCTTACCACAAAGGTCGTTTTAGCATTGGAGTGGAGCACAAAACCACGTTTACCATGGCCGATTTATTTGACGGACTCAACCAAACAGATCCACGCTTAAGAAATGACTGGTATCACTATACTTCAGGGTTTTTTCAGCTTCATTTCAAAGAAAGAGCATCCAAGCCAGCGCCAGTGCGCGGCAACGACTCCCCAATTACCAACATCAATAACTTTACACAAAACTGCCCCCAACCAATCATCAGCATTGTTGGCCAACCACAAACGAGTGTATCCGTTACCACAATGTTGTTGCGTTTTGACCTCGCTAATGTGAACAGTTCACAAGAAATTCAGCTCACCAACCACTTCAATCAAACCCTACCGTTTAATTTCAATACACAAACTAGGCGTTTAGAGGCAACGGTTGCGTTAATACCTGGCATCAATACTTACACAATTACAGTCACAACTCCATGCGGAAGTGTAACACAAGTTGTACAAATAGAACAGGTGGCTTGTCAGTTGCCAACGGTGCAAATCCTGAACGCTGGTGCAAATCCTGCAACTGTACAACAAGTTGTTTATGCACTTAATGCCGCACTCAGCGGACATTTGAACGCTAACCAGATTCAAGTGTTGCACAACGGCATGTCAGTGAGCGGATTCAATTTCAATACCAACAATGGCTTATTGCAACGCAGTATCAATCTGACACCTGGTGCAAATACCATCCGCATTACCGCTACCAACGACTGCGGTAGCGCATTTGACCAAATCAGTATCAATTACGACGACTGTCGCACGCCACAACTGACCTGGTTGCAACCCAACGCTCCTGGAACCACCACCAACCAAGGTGCGCTTGCTTTGAGCGCGCAACTAACAGGGAGTACTCAAAATGGACAAGTACTTGTATTGCACAACAATATAACAGTCCCTAACGCACAACTCGTTGGCAATACAATTCGCGCTAACCTCACGTTAAGCCCAGGGCTCAACACAATTCAAGTAAAATACACCAATCCTTGTGGAACTGACCAAATCAATAGCAGTATCAATTTTCAAAATTGTATTCCACCAGTCATTGGCGTGACTAGCCCCGTCATCAATACCACCCTTAATAATGCAGCTTTGCGTTTACGCGCAACGGTGAGCAATGTAAACTCGCGCAACAACATTAAGGTGATCTTCAATGGCATCGAGCAAAATTCTTTTGCCTACAACAACCAAACTGGTCAACTAGAACTCAATACCCAATTACTTCCTTTTCTGAATACGCTCACTATTACCGCCACCAATGATTGCGGTTCTGATGTCGAGACCTTCACTTACACCTACGATGATTGTTTGGCACCAACGATCAACCTTCAAGGCAATTTGAACAATTCAAGTAGCAATAATCCAATTGTTGTGACCAACATTAATTTTGCAGTTACGGCAACACTTCAAAACATGCCTTTCCAAAATGGGTTGAGCGTCACCAACAATGGTTCGCCTGTCGCCTTTACTTTCTCAAACGGGAATTTCAATAGCGTACAAGCTACCCTTACTTCAGTTTTGAATTTACAACCAGGTATCAATCAAATTGTCATCAACGCTGTGCGTTCTTGTGGTCAAGCAGCCAAAATTATTTTTGTGCGCTACGACAACTGTATTGCTCCACAAATTACACTCATTCAACCAACAGCAAGCGGCACAACCACCAATAACCAAACACTTAACCTGATGGCCAACATCAGTAACATCGCTTCGAACCAAGCAATTCAGGTCAAATTGAATGGTGTCAATGTTCCTTTCAATTGGATGAATAATCAAATTTCAAGTTCGATCAATCTTGTTCAAGGAAACAATACAATTGTGATTCAAGTGACAAATAATTGTGGTACTGATTCAGAAACACTACTCATGAATTATGCACTGTGTCAGGCACCACAAATTACCACAACTGCTGTTATTCCAAACGGAGCAAGTACAAGTAACGCTAACTTTGTTTACAACGCTTTACTGACCAATACTTTTGCCAACCAAATTCAATTTACGGTCAATGGCCAGGCTCAAAATTACAGCTTCAATAGCAACCAACTCAGCGCGACCATTGTCCTCCAGCCAGGGCTGAATACCGTACAATTAGTAGCAACCAATACTTGTGGCAGAGACATCCAAAACTGGAGTGTAATTTATGAGCCATGTACAGCTCCGCAAATTAGCAACATTAGTCCGGCGGCGAACGTCTCCAATGCCGGACAACAAGTAAACCTTAGCGCGCAAATAACTGGCATCAACAATGCCAACCAGATCAGTTTGCTACAGAACGGCACACCAAATGTCTTTAATTTCCAAAATGGAACTTTCTCGGCAAGCCTTCAATTGCAATCAGGATTGAATAATATCACTTTAAGCGTTACAAACAATTGCGGAACGGACCTACAAGTTTGGAACCTCAATTACACGCCATGTGTGAGTCCTCAAATTTCGATTACAAATGCTGGCCTTAATGGCAGCACTGTTGCCAATTCCGCACTATTGCTGACTGCACAAGTAAGCTCGCTCACTACAGAACAAATCATTTTGTCATTGAACGGGCAAGGTGGACAGCTTTTTGCACTTCAAAATCAGAATTTGACAGCGTCATTAAACTTGCAACCTGGCCCGAACACAATTGTCCTTCAAGGTAAAAATTTCTGCGACCGCACAAGCCAAACCATTACAATCAACTATGTGCCTTGTAATGCGCCAACGATTCAATTTGGGCAAGCTGCCGGAACTAGCACGAACGCTTTATTTCAATTCAGCGCAAGTGTAAGTGCCATCACCAATACACAAAATGTCAACCTACTTCTCAATAATGTCGTACATCCATTTAGCTATCAAAATGGAAATATCAGTGCAACCTTGCAACTTGTAAGCGGCGCCAATGTCGTCACGGTAAGTGCACAAAATAATTGTGGTATTGCATCTGAAAACATTACCTATACCTACACGGCTCCTTGCGTACAACCAAGCGTTGACATCACAAGCCCTGCAGCTGGTCTTTTTGGGGTAAGTAATCCAAACGTCATTATGATTGCTACCGTTACACATATTAATGAAGTAACTGGAATTCAAGTACTCAATAATGGTATTGCTCAGTTTGGTGCAACGCTTGTTGGTAACCAAATGAGCATTCCACTTCTACTTCAAGCAGGCATCAACAATATTTCTATTGTGGCAACTAATACATGCGGTACAGATTCAGAAGTAAGAGAAATTCGTTACGAGCCTTGTGGAATTCCTCAAGTCATTTACAACATGGCTCCAAGTGGACTCAC
>JBIIBL010000044.1:0-18193 GCA_044239425.1 Crocinitomicaceae bacterium
TTGTGGACATGAATCAAGCGCAGCAGACTTACTTTTCTTCACTACCGCAGTTCTTCCTTTGCGAACTAATTGTTGAATAGTTGGCATAAAATACTCTTGTTTTTTATAATAAATAATAACCCCCAAACGCACTTTGAGGGGTGCAAAGATAACTATATATTTTTATAAACCAAGACCGTTTGAAAAATATTCGGCTATTTATCGCTTGATTTTCAAAAAAAAAGGAACCCAAGTGGATTCCTTTTTTTAAATGTGAATAAAAATCACCTATTGGGAGATCAATTCAGTTATCTGTAAAGTGTTGCTTTAACGGCCTTCACGATGCGCTCGACATTTGGCAAAGCTTCGTCGATGAGTGTTGGTGAGAATGCAAAAGGGGTGTCGGTTTGGGTAACGCGTTGTACTGGCGCATCTAAGTAGTCAAATGCATAGCGTTGGAGGTGGTAAGCGATTTCTGAAGAGATGCTCGCCAAAGGCCATGCCTCTTCGACAACCACACAGCGGTTGGTTTTCTTGATGGATTCAACAATACAACCGTAATCAATTGGGCGGATAGTTCGCAAGTCGATGATTTCGACACTGATGTTTTCTTTGGCTAATGCGTCAGCGGCTTCTTGAGCCACTTTGATGATCTTTCCAAAGGTAACGAGTGTAATATCTGTACCTTTTCTTTTGACGTCGGCAACACCGATAGGAATGATGAATTCTCCTTCAGGAACTTCACCTTTGTCGCCGTACATTTTTTCTGATTCAAGGAAAACAACAGGGTCGTTGTCGCGGATAGCCGCTTTTAAGAGACCTTTTGCGTCAGCAGGGTTGGAAGGTGTAATAACCTTTAAGCCTGGCACGTGCGCATAAAAAGCCTCAAAACTTTGTGAGTGTGTGGCTGCTAATTGGCCAGCTGGGCCGTTGCCACCGCGAAATACAATCGGACAGCCGTACTGACCACCCGACATCTGGAGCATCTTAGCTGCAGAGTTGATGATTTGGTCGGCGGCAAGAATGGCGAAATTCCAAGTCATGAATTCGACAATTGGGCGCAAGCCGTTCATGGCTGCTCCTACGGCAATTCCCGAAAAACCGAGTTCGGCAATTGGGGTATCGATGATGCGTCTAGGACCAAATTCGTCGAGCATTCCTTGAGATACTTTATAAGCACCGTTGTATTCGGCGACTTCTTCACCGAGTAAAAATACGCTGTCATCGCGACGCATTTCTTCGGACATGGCTTCTCTTAGGGCTTCTCTGAACTGTAGGGTTTTCATAGTGTCATTTTTACAATTAGCAAAATTACAAATAAGTCAGAAACTACAAATGTTTATGCTACTTTAAGTGTTGCTATTTTTGATTTGCCGAATTGTTGGTTGGCGTAATCAAGATTGACGGATAGTGTTTTTTTGGAGGACCCAGGGAGCTCAAACATGGCGTCGGTGAGAATGGCCTCGCAGATGGAGCGTAACCCTCTGGCACCTAAACCAAATTCCATGGCTTTTTTGACGATGAAATCTAATACCTCTTGATCGAGTTCGAGCTTGACGCCATCCATATCGAAAAGTTTAGTGTATTGTTTCACTAAAGCATTTTTGGGCTCGGTAAGGATGCGCTTGAGGTCTGCTTCTTTGAGTGGCTCGAGGTAGGTGAGGACCGGGAAGCGCCCAATGAGTTCTGGGATGAGCCCAAAGGTGCGGATGTCGCTCGGTGTGATGTATTTGAGTAAAGAGTCTTCTTCAATGCTTTGTTCGTCGGCATTTGAGAAGCCAATAGTTTGGCGATTGACGCGATTGGCGATGAGTCGTTCGATGCCATCAAAAGCACCACCACAAATAAATAAGATGTTTTTGGTGTCGATGGAAATCATTTTTTGTTCTGGGTGCTTTCGACCACCTTGTGGTGGAACATTGACTGTTGCACCTTCTAGCAGTTTAAGCAAGGCCTGTTGAACGCCTTCGCCTGAAACGTCGCGGGTAATGCTTGGGTTGTCGTTTTTGCGTGCAATTTTGTCGACTTCGTCAATGAAAACAATGCCCATTTGTGCACTTTCTACGTTGTAGTCTGCGGCCTGAAGCAATCTAGATAAAATGCTTTCGACGTCTTCGCCAACATAACCAGCTTCGGTAAGAACAGTAGCATCGGCAATGCAAAACGGTACGTTCAGAAGTTTGGCGATGGATTTAGCAAGTAAGGTTTTACCTGTACCGGTGCGCCCAACGAGAATTACGTTTGACTTTTCAATCTCGACTTCGTTTTCTGTTGTTTTTTGCTTTAATCTTTTAAAGTGATTATAGACCGCTACAGAGAGGACCTTTTTGGCATCTTGTTGACCAATAACGTATTGATCTAAGTGCGCTTTGATTTCTTGTGGCTTGAGTAAGTTTAGTCCGGGTGTGCTTGCGTTTGCTGCAGTCGGGCTCAGGGATAGTTCTTCTTGTACAATTTTACTGGCTTGGTTGGCACAGGAGTCGCAGATGTGACCGTTGATGCCAGCAATAAGCATGTTGACACCAGAGCGCGGTGAACCGCAAAAAGAACAAATTGTTTCTTTTTTAGCCATTTTTTATTTTGGATTGCGCAATAAAACTTCGTCTACCATTCCGTAAACTTTTGCTTCTTCGGAGGTCATCCAGTAGTCGCGGTCGGAGTCGGCCCAAACTTTGTCGTAATCTTGCTTACTGTGAGTAGCGATGATATTGTAAAGTTCTTTTTTTAGCTTTTGGATTTCACGCGCAGTGATTTCGATGTCTGAAGCTTGACCTTGTGCGCCACCGAGTGGTTGGTGGATCATGACGCGTGAGTGCTTGAGCGCACTGCGTTTGCCTTCCGCGCCTGCGCAGAGTAAAACAGCGCCCATTGAGGCTGCCATGCCTGTACAAATGGTAGCGACGTCAGGACGGATATACTGCATGGTGTCGTAGATGCCTAGACCTGCATATACAGAACCGCCGGGTGAATTCAGGTAAATTTGGATGTCTTTTTTAGCGTCGACAGATTCTAAAAAGAGCAATTGCGCATTGATAATGTTGGCTACTTGGTCGTTGATACCGGTACCCAAAAAGATAATGCGGTCCATCATGAGACGTGAAAAAACGTCCATTTGCGTCATGTTCAAAGGGCGTTCTTCTATGATGTAAGGAGTCATGGAAGACTCGATATAGTGGTCCACGTTCATGCTGCTTATGCCCATGTGTTTGGTGGCGTATTTGCGAAATTCGTTGCTGTCCATTGTTTTTTATATTAGAGTCTCAAATTTAGTGATAAAGGTTGGCTTTGTACCTTACTTTTTGACAAAAAAAAATCCTGAACGAATCCAGGATTTTTTATGCATATAAAATGGCGTTATTTGATCAAATCGATGAAAGAGGCGTCGTTCATGATTTTGATGAATTCGCGGTCTTTGCTTGCTTTGTCTTTAAGAGCGCTATTTTTTGAAATAGCAGTTTTTAATTTGGCTACGATAACATCGGTACTAGCGCCGCTGCGCGCTTCGATGATGGCTTTGAGGTAAGCGAGTTCTGCTGTTTCATTAAGAGCAGCACTTGCTTTTCTTGCGGCATCAAGTTTGTTGACAAGAATAAGTGCAAGCACTCTGTTGTAGCTGTCTTGTGTGATGTTTTTGTCAGCAGCGCTGTAATTACCTTCCATGATATCGATGATACCTGTGTTGTAGTCAGAAACAGACGTTTTAGACTTAGAAAGTAATTTTTTAGCAGCAGCACGATTGCCTTCTAAAATTAAACTTGCCGCAAGGTTATTGTCTGAAATAGGGTTGGCTTTGATTTCGTTTGCTTTTTTGTAAGAAACAGCGGCATCTTTGGTGTTGCCCAATTCAAAAAGTGTAGTACCGAGGTTGGTGTGTGTGCGGAAGTCAGATGAATAGTTAGCTGCTGCAATACCGTAAATGCGTGCTCTTTCGTTAGCGTCGGTAGTTAATTTACCTGCAGTGAATAGCAATTCTTCAACTGAAAGACTGTTTGGGTTTTGAATCGTAGCGGTGCGAAGTTCATCGTCGGTAAGACCATATTCTGTGTATTTGACAACGACAACAGCACGGCGGATCATTGGGAAGACATCGCGCTCAAGTTCGGTGTAGGCTTTGCCAAGATTGATCATGTCTTTTTCGCGTTGCTCGGGGTCTTTGGTCATTTCAAGAATACGGATAAAAAGATTTTTATCGGCTTCTGGAATAGATGTTGTAGCAGCGAGTTGGCTTTTGAAGCCTTCGAAATCTTCACCGAATTTAGCAAGTTTGTAAGCGCTGGTGTCTGCATAAACAGTAAGTTTCGCTTTTTTCATGAGCTCGGTGAGCGTCTTGCGAGCTGCAACAGTACGATCAGATGAAAGATTGTCGTTTTTAGCAACTTCACCGTCTGGCGAGGCGTAACCGTTGATTTCGATGGAAGTGATTTTAATTTTAGGATTGGTTTGGGCAGCTTGTAACCAAGCCATAAGTGCAAGGATATCTGCGTCTTTGATTTCGTTGGCGCGGACATCAGACTTTCCTTTTTCAAAATTAAAGGTAGCAGTAGTCGTTTTGTCAAATTGGCGAACCAATGCATCTTGCTCTGTAAGTACCTTGAATGATTTGTCTACTAAATAAGGAGTAATGATGGTGGCGTCGGCAATTTTGGTTTCAGGTATGGCACCTTTTTCCTTAGTTTGCTTGTAGATTTTGCCAGTGATAACGACATCGGCTGCTTCCATAGATGGATCGTAAGCCATGGTTTCTTCAAAAGTAGCTGTGCCGCCTGTTTTGAAATCGATGGTGGTGCCGTTACCGGTTACTTTAGAACCATTCACGTACCAAGTACCAATTGCAGTTGAACCAATTTTAGGTGTGATTTCCGCTTTGGCTTTCTTTTGAATTCCTTTTTCGGGAACATTGACGGTAATGCTTACTTTCACGGAATCTCCGTGCATTTCTAGTGGGTTGGGATTGACTGTGTAGGTGATGTCTTTAACGAGGTCGCAAGATACAACAAAAAACGCAGCAGTTCCAACGAGTAAGGTTCCGTTTAAGCGAATGAAATTCATGAGTTTAAATTTATGATTCCTTGCAAAATTAAGGAATTAATTTAACATGCTCTTTTTTTACGCAAAGATGTTTCAATTAAGATGCTAGAATTTGGAATCAAAAGGGAGAAAAACCCAAATCAAGCTCCAATAGAGGTTCAAGCACGAAGGCCCGCTCTTGATATTTCGGGTGTGGAATTTGAAGAATTGGCGTATGGATACAAAGATTTTCATATAAAATGATATCGAGGTCAATAAGGCGATCTTCGTAGTGATTAGACGTTTTGATTCGTCCCATTGATACTTCTATTTCTTTTAGTTGGAAAAGAAGATTTTGAGGGGGTAAATCGGTCAACAACAAAAGACAGCCGTTCAGAAATTCATTGGAGGAGTCAAAGCCCATTGGCTCACTGCGGTGAAACGAAGAGATTTGCGCTACCTTTCCACAGGTTTGATTTATTTGGGAAATCGCCTTATTGATATTTTCCGCTTTGTTCCCAAGATTGGATCCAAATGCAATGACGACCCTGTTATTGCCTGTTAGTTCCATTTGAAACTTTTGATCAGGGTTTGTAGGTCGGTTTTTAGATATTGAAGCGTTGGACGCAGGGAGTCGTAATTGGGTCTGCAATTGAGCAGGATTTCACCGCGCAGAAAATGTTGTAAGGAGTCGGTAAGATAAAACTGGAAATTGGTGGCAACATTTCCTTTGAGTTCAAAGAAAGTACCATAGACGCGCTTTTGGGGCTCGATGATTTGTTCAAAATCGATTTTGTCAGCCATTATTTTGTGCTCATCTACTTTGTCATTTGCAAAATTGATGATTTCTGAAAGGGAATCTTTACTTGGCAAGCGCAAGTAGTAGAGAAAAAGCGTGCCGTTTAAGGGCCCTAAGTCTATTTCTTGAACACTGTAATTGGTTTTGGCTTGCTCAAAAGTTTTTGGCATATACAAATCTGCCAAATTGAAACTAAAGTTTTGAGGACTTAAATATGATCGGTAGGTATGTTCGGGGAATTCTGTCCGAAGAAAAGTACTTGGTTTAGGTACCGGATTGGTATCGTCACAAGCGCTTGTTGCAAGTAATATTACTAACAAGCTTAAAAGGAAACTATTCGTTTGCATGGATCTGTACTTTAACCGATTTAACGCGTTTTTTGTCCGAAGATTCTACGATCAATTTGAGTGGCCCCAACAGAATATACTCATTGTTTTTTAAAATCCGACCACCAACTTCGATGATCAGACCGCCAAGTGTTTCTGCCTCGCCACGAGCAGCTTCAATGTGTTCTTCATGCTTTTCGCCAATAATTTTGAGCAGGTCGTTGAGCGAGGTTCTGCCTTCAAAAACGAAGATGTTTTCTGCTTGTTTGGTGTATTGAATTTCTGTGTCGTCGAATTCGTCTGTGATATCGCCTACAATTTCCTCGAGGATATCCTCTAGGGTAACGATTCCGCTTGCCCCGCCATATTCATCCACAACCACAGCCATGTGCATTTTCATGTTGCGGAATTCTTGTAGGAGGTCATTTATTTTTTTGTTTTCTGGCACAAAATAAGGCTTTCGGAGCACTTGTTGCCAATTGAAATTAGCTTCTTGATCTAAGTGGTGCAATAAATCTTTGATGTAAAGAATACCGATGATATTATCTGGGCTTTGCTCAAAAACCGGAATCCGAGAGTAGCCTACTTCAATGATTTTTTCTAATACGTCGTGAAAAGAATCGGCCGCATCGATGTCCTCGACTTCTACCCGAGGGGTCATGATTTCAGAGGCTTCTGTCCGTCCAAAGCGCACAATACCCTCTAAAATGCGTTGCTCTTCATCAGAACCGGCCTCAGCTTTAGTGAGGGCAACAGCTTGTTCGAGTTCGTTTTGATCTATGGCAGCACCTTTATTGTTTAATTTCTGAATGAAATTAGTTCCCCATACCAAGACATGTTTCAGCCAAGAAACGGGGGGCATTTTACTGATGAAACGCAAGGGGTATGCGGCTAGAAAACTCACACTAAGTGCATTTCGGTTGGCAAATATTTTAGGAATGACCTCGCCGAATAGCAAAATAATGAGTGTAATGCCAATGACCTCAACAACAAAGCGGAGTGGGGAAAAGCCGTCTTGCGGTGGAAAGATATCGTTGAGTACAAATGACGACAAAATGACAATGCCTACATTGACAAAATTATTGAAAATGAGTATGGTGGCAAGTAATTCCTGGGGTTTAGCAAGCAGTTTGAGGATCAGCTTGGCGCGGGCTGAAGGATTTTCCTTGATGGCGGCGTTGTCTTTGGGTTTGAGCGAAAAATAAGCGCTTTCTGATCCGGAGGCAAAAGCCGATAGCAAGAGTAGCAAAATAATGATCAGCAGATAGAGGTAGCTTGCATCGCTGATGTGGGAAGGAAGACCAATTAGCGATGCGCGAAGACTCGGAGGTTCTATGGAACTGTTCATAGGTTAAAAGGGAAGGTTGTCGTCGGAAGCGGCGCTCAAACCTGTCAAGGGTGATGGCGGATTGGGTTTGCCTTCGTTGCCGTAATTGGAAGGGCGGTCTTGTTGTTCAGGACGGCTTAAAATGGTGAGGTCGTCGCCAACTACTTCTGTAGCATAGCGTGTCTGGCCTTCTTTGTCGGTCCAGGAGCGTTTCTTGAGTTTTCCTTCCACGTAAATTTTGGTGCCTTTACGCAGGTATTTGTCAGCTACTTCAGCCAAGCCGCGCCAAAGTACGATGTCGTGCCAGTCGGTGCTTTCTTTTTTTTCGCCGCTCTGTTTATCGGTGTAAATTTCTGAAGTAGCAAGTGGAAATGAGGCAACAACAGCTCCATTTTCCAAACGTCTGACATCTGGGTCTTTACCCAAATTTCCGATTAAAATAACTTTGTTGATACTACCGTTCATTTGATTTTTTTCAATCAATAATAGTTATTTTTTTCGAACTGGGCGTTTTTTTGCACTTTTTGAAGGCTGATTTGCCGCAATTTCTAAGCATTCAGCTAAACTCAAAGTTTCAGGTTTACAGTCCTTCGGTAATTTAAAGTTGTCTTTACCAATCTTGAGGTAGGCGCCATAACGGCCATTGAGCAATTGTACATCTGGGTTTTCATCAAAGGTTTTGATGATGGCTTTTGCAGCTTCATCGCGCTTGATGGCATCTAATTCTATTGCCCTTTCCAAACTAATTGACATCGGGTCTTCTTCTTTTGGAATGGAGCAAAAGCGCTTGCCAATTTGCACATAAGGGCCAAAACGACCAATGTTGACCTTCACCACTTCTGCTTCGAATTCACCAAGTACTTTTGGCAATTCAAAAAGCTTGAGTGCTTCTTCGAGTGTAATATTATTGATTGATTGCGTGGCTTGCAAAGAAGCAAATTGCGGTTTGAGCCCATCGGCTTTTTCGTCGCCAATTTGAATCATGGGGCCAAAACGGCCAATACGGGCAATGATCTTGCGACCGCTTTTTGGGTCGGTACCGAGTTCGCGTTCTCCTGTAGCACGTTCCGAGTGTTCGAGTGTGTTTTCTACGGTCGAATGAAAAGGACCATAAAAAGACTGGAGCATATCGGTCCAGTTGAGTTGACCATTGGCGATTTCATCAAAAGATGCTTCTACTTTAGCTGTAAATTGATAATCGAGAATTTGCTCAAAATTGTCAACTAAAAAATCGGTCACGACAATACCGATATCGGTAGGGGAGAGCTTGTTTTTTTCTTTACCTGTGGTTTCAGATTTTTCAATTTCCTGAACGCCGTCTTGGTTTAAAACTAACTGTGCATAGGTGCGAATAGCGCCTTCGCGTTCTTGTTTCTCGACGTAGTTTCTCTTTTGAATGGTAGAAATTGTTGGTGCGTAAGTAGACGGACGACCAATACCAAGCTCCTCGAGTTTCTTCACTAACGAAGCCTCAACATAACGCGATGGTGGTCGGCTAAAACGCTCAGTAGCGGTACTTTGTTTTAAGGTTAACGGTGCGCCAACCGTTACTTTCGGAAGCAAGCCTTCGGTTTCGTTGCCTTCTTCTGCGTCGTCGTCGAGATTGGTTGCTAAATATACTTTTAAAAATCCGTCGAATATCAAGACCTCGCCTTTAGCTTGGAAATAATAGGGTGTGCTGAGGCCGCTGATTTTAATAGTTGTTCTTTCGAGTTGGGCATGGGCCATTTGGCTGGCGATACCGCGTTTCCAGATGAGTTCGTACAAGCGTTGTTCGTCGCGCTCTGCATTGATACTTGGCTTGGTGAAATCAGTAGGGCGAATGGCTTCGTGCGCTTCTTGTGCGCCTGCACTTTTGGTACTGTATTTCATTGGTTTGGAGTAATTAGCTCCGTAAAGATCTGTAATGGCAATTTGCGCCGCATCAATAGCGGTTTGCGATAAATTGACGGAGTCGGTACGCATGTAAGTGATGTGCCCTGCTTCGTAAAGTCTTTGCGCGACGCTCATGGTTTTGCTCACCGAAAACCCGATTTTAAGACTGGCTTCTTGTTGAAGTGTGGAGGTTGTAAACGGAGCTGCTGGTGTTTTGGTTGCGGGTTTTTGTTGCACATCTTCAACGCTGAATTTGGCGTTTTGTGCCTCTGCTAAAAGTGCTTGCGCCGCTTTTTTGTCGGTGAGTTGTTGGTTGAGCTCGGCCGTTAATAAGCCGTTTTCGCTCATGAATTCACCTTGGACGCGGTAAAATCCTTCGGAATTAAATTTATCGATTTCGCGTTCGCGTTCAACTATTAGTCTAACTGCTACTGACTGAACGCGACCTGCTGAGAGGCTAGGGCGTACTTTTTTCCAGAGAACTGGTGAGAGTTCAAATCCGACGATGCGGTCGAGGACACGGCGTGCTTGCTGTGCGTCTACAAGTTCTTGGTTGATCTGACGCGGATTTTCAATGGCACGGGTAACAGCCGTTTTGGTGATTTCATTGAAAGTAATGCGCTTGGTGTCTTTCTTTTGGAGCTCGAGTGTTTCGTACAAGTGCCAAGAAATGGCTTCTCCTTCACGGTCTTCATCGGTTGCTAGCCATACCGTCTCGGCTGCCTTTGCTAATTTTTTGAGTTCGGCTACCACTTGTTTCTTGTCTGGACTGACTTCGTATTGCGGTGTAAAATTAGCTTCAAGGTCGATCGCAATTCCCTTTTTAGCAAGGTCTCGGACGTGCCCATAGCTCGATTTTACAATGAAGTCTTTACCGAGATAACCCTCGATTGTTTTTGCTTTTGCAGGAGACTCGACAATAACAAGATTTTTAGCCATAAGGAGATTTTAGGGGACAAATGTAAAAGGAAAACAATTCATACATCAACATGTCAGTTGCATTTTTGTGCGGATTTTACCTTAACCTATGGTTATTTTTTTTGAATTGTTTTAAGAGTTCCCTTGCTGCCAATTTGTCAGTAGTTTGAATTTGCCCTATTTTTGCAGTTCAAGAAACCCCATGGAATACGAAAACAAAGTAATAGATGAGTCCGTTCAGGGATCGGCCATAGAAATACCAACATCCGACAATTCAGACGCAAAGAAATTGTATCTAGAAAGTTATGGTTGTCAAATGAACTTCTCGGATAGCGAGGTTGTTGCCTCTATTCTTTCAGATCAAGGTTACCAAACCACACGCAATATCGACGACGCTGACGTCATTTTACTCAACACTTGCTCCATTAGAGAAAACGCCGAGCAACGCGTGCGCAATCGCCTCACTGAATTCAAAATCAAAAAAGAACGCAATCCAGAATTAGTAGTGGGTATCTTAGGCTGTATGGCCGAGCGCTTGAAGAAAAACTTACTCGACGAAGAAAAACTCGTCGATTTAGTGGCGGGCCCAGATGCCTACCGCGATCTACCGAACCTCATCGATGAAGTTGGCACCGGCCAAAAAGCCGTTAACGTGTTATTGTCTCGCGACGAAACCTATGCAGATATCTCACCTGTCAGGCTAGACCAAGGAGGCATTTCTGCTTTTGTAACCATCATGCGCGGTTGCGACAACATGTGTTCTTTTTGTGTTGTTCCCTTCACCAGAGGCCGCGAGCGTTCCCGCGACCCTCAAACAATTGTTTCGGAATGTCAAGATCTTTTTGATAAAGGTTACCGCGAAGTCACTTTACTTGGTCAAAACGTCGATTCTTATCGCTGGAATATCAGTTCGAAAGGCGAAATCAAAAATGAAGCTGAACCCACAACTAACTTTGCGCAGCTCATGGAAATGGTCGCGTTGGTTTCACCGCTATTGCGCGTGCGCTTTAGTACTTCGCACCCTAAAGACATGACCGACGACGTCCTTGAAATAATGGCGAAATACGAAAATATTTGTCCTTATATTCACCTTCCAGTGCAGTCTGGCAACACAGACGTGCTATACCGCATGAACCGCGGGTATTCACGCGAGTGGTACATCGAGCGCATTGCGGCAATCAAGCGCCTCATTCCTGGTTGTGCCATTTCAACAGATATCATCACTGGTTTTTGTGCCGAAACCGAAGAAGAGCATCAAGAAACCTTGAGTCTCATGGACCTCGTTCAGTACGACTTCGCTTACATGTTCAAATATTCTGAGCGTCCAAAAACTTTAGCAGAAAGACGCTACGCCGACGACGTTCCTGAAGAAGTTAAAGGTCGTCGCCTGAACGAAATCATAGAAAAGCAACTTGCCCATTCTTTGGCCTCGAATCAGCGCATGGTAGGCACCATTCAAAAAGTACTCATCGAAGGAAAATCCAAAAGATCAGAAGAACACCTTTGTGGCCGAACGGGCAGCAATGCCATGGTTGTTTTCCCGAAAGAAAACCAAGAAAAAGGTAATTATGTGCATGTGCGCATCACCAGCTGCACCTCCGCAACCCTCATGGGGGAAATCGTCGCGCAACCTTAATATCAACTCAGTACCCATGAACGTTCAGCAGATCAAACAGCGTTTTGGAATCATTGGCTCGGCACCTTTGCTCAATCGGGCTTTGGAAATCGCCATGCAAGTGGCCCCTACCGATATTTCTGTGCTTGTCACCGGCGAAAGCGGTACGGGTAAAGAAATCATCCCTCAGGTCATTCACCAACTGAGTTCTAGAAAACACGGTGAATACATTGCCGTCAACTGCGGAGCCATTCCGGAAGGCACCATCGACTCCGAATTATTTGGGCACGAAAAAGGATCGTTTACGGGTGCTCAAGGTAGCCGCCAGGGTTATTTTGAGGTGGCAAACGGTGGCACCATCTTTTTGGACGAAGTAGCCGAATTACCCATGCAAACGCAAGTGCGTTTGTTGCGCGTGTTAGAAACTGGCGAATACATCAGAGTAGGTTCGTCCAAACCCCTCAAAACCAACGTTCGGGTGGTTGCTGCAACCAACGAGAACATGCAAAAAGCAATTGCCTCTGGCAAGTTCCGAGAAGACCTCTACTACCGCCTCAGTACCGTTCCTATTCCTCTACCTGCCTTGCGCCAACGCGCCGAAGATATCCACTTACTTTTCAGAAAGTTTGCCAATGATTTCGCCGATAAATACCGCATGCCAGCCATTAAATTAACCGATTCCGCTGTCGAATTACTTTTAGGTTACCCGTGGCCAGGAAACATCCGTCAACTTAAAAATTTAGTGGAACAACTTTCTGTGATTGAAACAGCCAGAGAAATCGATGCGCTTACCCTCAATGCCTACCTTACGCCAATTACTGAGAAAAGCAGCGGGCTCCAACGCAACGACCAAAGCCAAGAGTCAATCTCTGAACGAGAACTCATGTACAAATTTCTTTTTGACATGAAAAAAGACCTCACTGAACTCAAAAAACTGGTCCTAGACATCGCTAGCGGCACGCAAAATATCAATTTAAGCGCCGATCAGTCGGCGGCAGTTACCCGTCTTTATCAAGAAGTTTACGAAGAGTCAACAACACCAGCCAGATTTTTAGCTGCACCTGTTTCCCATGCCGAACTACCCCATGTTCTCAATACACCAAGTCACGAAGAATTCGAAGAACACATCGAACTCGAAGAATCCTTGAGTCTAGAAGACCGCGAGCGCGAACTCATTCAAAAAGCGCTTGAAAAGCACCGCGGAAAGCGCAAATATGCAGCCCAAGAACTCGGCATTTCGGAACGTACCTTGTACCGTAAAATCAAAGAATTTCATTTAGTAGAATGATGCGTTGGTTTTTATATAGCGCACTTGCATTGGCACTCACCTCTTGTTGGCCCGAAAGCTTTTCTTTTAGGGATAGCGGCGGCATGCCAGTAGAGTGGCAGAGCTTCACGATCCAAAATTTGGAGAATTCCGCGCCCAATTGTCCGCTTTCCTTTGCACCCTTACTCACCGAACAACTCAAAGACGGCGTTCAAAACAATACGCGCCTTGTGCTCAATACCAAACTAGGAGCTGGGGAAGTCAATATTGAAGGCGCAATTACCAACTACCAAGTTCAGCCTGTAGCCATTCAAGGTTCAGACAACGCCAGTAGCAACCGCCTCACCATGGCGCTTGCGCTCAAAATAAAAATCAAGGCGCCTAAAGAAGAGGAGTGGCAAATGGTGAGCACGCGTTTTGCCGATTTTTCTGCTAATGCCAACTTGGCCGATGTCGAGCAAAAACTCTTTGCCGAAATCTCTGAGCAAATGGTGCAAGACCTCATCAATAAGTTATACAGTAATTGGTAAATTAGCAGCGTGTTAAGTCAAGAACAACTTCATGTCCAAATAGCGGATCCAAATTTGTGTTCGGCCAACTATCTTTCAGATTTGGAGGCTTTGCAACAAACCTATCCCTACGCCACAAGTTTTTCGATTCTTTATCTCAAAACCCTCGCCAAAGAGAAAGACGTCAGGCTTTCTAAAGCACTCGAGCAACACGCTTTCACGATTCAAAACAGAGTCATTTTATACGATTTACTAGTCGAAAGTTCAGTTATCGAAGAAGAGACAAGAACAGAAAATCAAATCAAGGTAAATCCAATCGAAGAACCTCTTTTTGAAGAAAATCCAATCCAAGAAATAGATACCAAAGAAGCCGAAACAACGGTTGAACCTGACCCCCTCGATCAATTACTCCGGGCAAACCTAATTAGTAGTTCTTTCGTTGACCTCACCTATACCGATGAGCTCAAGTCCTTGGAGGTGGAGCAAGAAGGGCTGCCAGCGCAAGAGAAAAGTACTGATGAGCCTCAAGTAGTGGCAAAACCAAGTGCTCCGGAACAAAGACAGACGTTTTCAAAATGGTTGCATTTTACTGATGCTGAAGCGCAAGACGATCAAAAGGAATACCTCAAGTTCGATAAACCAAAACAAGACTTTTATTCGCCTGCAAAAAAAGCGAAAGAAAGCTTGAACTCAGATCAAATACCCGTTTCTGAAACCCTTGCCAAAGTGTACGCCATGCAAGGTGCGGTTGCCAAAGCAATTGGGGTTTATGAGCAATTAATTTTGCTTAATCCGGAAAAAAAGAGTTTCTTTGCAAACCAAATTAAAATACTTAAGAAAAACCTCAACGCATCATCATGACAGGAATACTTTCTTTTTTAATCATCGTAGCCAGCGCATTGCTGATTCTCGTTGTTTATGTTCAAAACCCAAAAGGTGGGGGCTTGAGCGCTGATTTCGGTGGAGCTTCACAGCTTGGTGGCGTTCAGCGCACCAACGAACTCATCGACAAACTCACGTGGGGCTTAGCAGCGGCCATCGTTGTTTTCAGCCTTGGTATTTCAATTAGCCAGCCAAAACCACCAAAACAAGCCGCACCACAAACCCAACAGCAAGCACCTAACCAAGGACAAGGCCAGGGTCAAGGTCAAAGCCAAGGTCAGTAATTCATATTTTACCATATTTCAAATGTCAGTATGTCACGCATACTGACATTTTTTTTGTCCACTATGCAATTTTGACGTAAAACTGCAATTGGCATGTTTTTCGAAGGGCGTTTAACAACTTAAAATATTTTTTATGTCAGTAAATTTCAAACCTTTGGCAGACAGAGTTCTGGTAGAACCTGCGCCAGCAGAGCAAAAAACAGCAAGCGGAATCATTATTCCAGATACAGCAAAAGAAAAACCATTGCGCGGTACTGTTGTAGCGGCTGGGTCGGGCAAAAAGGATGAGCCTATGTCAGTAAAAGTAGGCGATTCCATCTTGTACGGTCAATATGCTGGAACAGAAATCAAAATCGATGGTAAAACTTTTCTCATCATGAGAGAAGCAGACATTTACGGTATTTTTTAATCTTAATTAAGCAAATAAAATGGCAAAAGAAATTCACTTTGATGTAGAGGCACGTGAAAAACTCAAAAAAGGAGTTGACGCATTGGCAAATGCTGTAAAAGTTACACTTGGGCCGAAAGGTCGCAATGTCGTAATTGGTAAAAAATTTGGTGCACCACACGTTACAAAAGATGGTGTTACCGTGGCTAAAGAAATTGAGCTCAAAGACCCCATTGAAAATATGGGCGCACAAATGGTCAAAGAAGTGGCTTCCAAAACCGCAGACATCGCTGGTGACGGAACGACAACTGCAACTGTATTGGCACAGGCTATTGTTACAGCGGGTCTTAAAAATGTTGCTGCAGGTGCCAACCCAATGGACCTCAAGCGCGGAATCGACAAAGCAGTTACTGAGGTCGTTTCAAACTTGCGCAAAATTTCTAAACAAGTGGGCAACGACAACAGCAAAATCGAGCAAATTGCTACCATTTCTGCCAATAACGACGAAGCAATTGGCAAACTCATCGCAGAAGCGATGAAAGTAGTTGGCAACGATGGCGTGATTACCGTCGAAGAAGCAAAAGGCACCGAAACTGAAGTCAAAACAGTTGAAGGAATGCAATTTGATCGCGGTTATTTATCGCCATACTTCGTGACCAACGCCGAAAAAATGATCACCGAAATGGAAAATCCTTTGGTACTCATTTCCGAAAAGAAAATCTCCAGCATGAAAGAACTGCTTCCTATTTTGGAGCCAGTTGTTCAGGCAGGAAAATCCTTATTGATCATTGCTGAAGATGTCGATGGTGAAGCGCTTGGCACGTTAGTCGTGAACCGTTTGCGTGGCTCACTTAAAGTAGCTGCAGTAAAAGCACCAGGCTTTGGCGACCGCAGAAAAGCAATGCTCGAAGACATCGCTGTTTTGACCGGTGGTGTGGTTGTTTCTGAAGACCGCGGCATGACACTCGAAAATGTCACGATAGACATGCTCGGGTCTGCTCAAAAAATCGAGATTGACAAAGACAATACCACTATTGTCAACGGAAAAGGTAAAAAAGCAGATATCCAAGCAAGAGTTGGTCAAATTCGTGCGCAAATAGAGCAAACGACCTCTGACTATGACCGCGAAAAACTTCAGGAGCGATTGGCTAAATTAGCTGGTGGTGTGGCTGTTCTTTATGTGGGTGCGCCGACCGAAATGGAAATGAAAGAAAAGAAAGACCGCGTTGACGACGCATTGGCGGCAACCCGCGCTGCTGTCGAAGAAGGTATTGTTCCAGGTGGAGGTGTCGCACTCATTCGTGCCATCGAAACCCTCGACAAACTAAAGGGTGCCAACGAAGACGAAATGACCGGTATTCAAATCGTGAAACGCGCTGCTGAAGAACCACTACGTCAAATCATTGCCAATGCTGGCGGTGAAGGAGCGGTAATTGTTCAGAAAGTACGCGAAGGAAAAGGCGATTTCGGCTACAACGCGCGCACTGACAAATTTGAACAATTGTACAAATCAGGCGTCATCGACCCAACTAAGGTAACCCGTATCGCTGTTGAAAACGCATCTTCAATTGCTGCTATGCTCCTCACCACTGAGTGTGTTATTGCCGACGAACCAGAAGAAGCGAATCCTGCAGCTGCCATGGGCGGCATGGGCGGCGGAATGCCAGGCATGATGTAATGAATACAAGAGCCCTCGGGCTCTTTTTCATTTCTTTCTTCCCGTTCTTACGGATAGCGAGAAATGTCTATATAGAGCCACCTTCGGGTGGCTTTCTTTTTTGTGTAAATTTGAGCAATGTGTTACAGTAATTCATCTACTTCTACTACTTCACAATTAGCAGAGCGCTATCAAAAGTTGCTACCCGGAAAGCCTATCGAACTGCCATATTACTTTGCGTCGGGCTTTCAATTTCCAAGTTGGCACATCATTACCAATGCGCCAAACCTAGAACAAATGCGCTGGGGTTTGTTGCCCAAGTGGTTTAGCGGAGCCAATTGGATGGATTTCGCGGCTAAAACGCTCAATGCCCGCATTGAAACTTGTCATGAAAAGTCTTCCTTTAAGCATTTGGTCCATTCCAATCGCTGCTTGGTGCCGTCTTCAGGTTTTTTCGAATGGCAGACAAACGGCAAGCTTAAAAAGCCCTATTTCATTCGACTGAAAGACCAAGCTATTTTTTCAATTGCGGGCCTATACGACACCTGGCTAAATCCCAATACAGGAGCATTTGAGCAAACGTTTACTATTCTCACAACAAAAGCCAATGCATTAATGGCTGAAATACATAATTCCAAACAACGCATGCCACTTCTTTTGTCTCCACACGAAGAAGCCGATTGGTTAAGTGGCCAAGCCTTACCCTCTGATGTGTCAAACCGATCAAATCTGAACTTAGAGGCCTGGGAAATTGATAAAAAACGCATTTTAGGCCCTGATGCGAATTCGGTGATGGTAAGCCAAAGATATTGCAACAATTTGCCTGAACAGAAGGGCTTATTTGACTAACTTTGGCATCACAATTGTATAGCGCAAACACATGAAATATTTGCTACTCTTTTTTCTCTTTGGATTGGTTTCTTCTTGCATTGAAATTTCCGATGACCTGACACTCAATAATGATGGCTCAGGTACCTTGCGCTACAAAATCAACCTAAGTGCAAGCAAGGTTAAAGTCAATTCTATATTAGCCTTAGACAGCCTCGACGGCAAGCCCGTACCTAGCAAAACACAAATCAGTGCCAAGATCAACGAATTTGTAAGG
This sequence comes from Crocinitomicaceae bacterium, assembly GCA_044239425.1. Lineage (GTDB taxonomy): Bacteria > Bacteroidota > Bacteroidia > Flavobacteriales_D > Crocinitomicaceae > UBA952. Next base: position 17,939 of record JBIIBL010000044.1, read on the forward strand.
CTCCTAGATGCACAAGTAGGCATTTCGAATGTCCTTATCGAAGAAAATTATACAGACTACATTTTTAAATTTTCTTGCGATTTTACGAGTGTAAGAAATTTACAAGACGGCATTAAGCTAAGTTTAGCTCAAATTTCCAACGATAAATACAGTACTTCTGCTGAGCAATTCTGGCTGAGTTGGGACGGCAATACTTTAGTGCGTACCATTCCTGCTTATGTCACGCAGCAAATTAAAAATTACAAATTAGAAACT
>JBIIBL010000008.1:0-40807 GCA_044239425.1 Crocinitomicaceae bacterium
AGCGTCTTATTTGAACCTGATTTCATTGCCTTACTCCCCATTCTATTCATTATGTTTCTTATTTTGCGGGGGTTCTATTGGCGAGAGCTTCTTTTGATACTGATTGGTTTTCTTATGCCAATTTCAGCAATCATGAGTTATTACTTACTCAGTAAACAAGAACTCAACATTGCATTCATCCCTAAGTTGGCCTATTATTTAACCAACTGGCAAGAGCTCACTTTTATTGGATTACTTACACTCGTTTTTGTTTTTAGTTTACTCGGTCTTCGGGCGCGCCTGCTCAAAGCATCCTTAAAACTCAAAAAACAAACACAAATTCTTACTGCATTTACCTTCTTCGTATTTGTATTGGGTTTGTTAACCTTCTTTTTTTCTGGTCAAATTGGTCTCTTAAGTCTTACGATCCTTCCTTTTTCTTTTTACTTTTCATACGCACTCCTGAGCAGTAGTTTAGGAATCAGCTCCCACTTGTTTTTCTATATTCTATTTAGTTTCTCTATGCTAAAATTTATACTTTTTACCATTTGAGGCTAGACTTTTACTACCTTTGAACCATCTTAAAAATTGAAAATGAAATTTGGCGTTGTTACCTTTCCAGGATCCAATTGTGACCAAGACATGGTCTATGTACTCAAAGATTTAATGGGGCAAGAAGTTGTCGAACTCTGGCACAAAGACACCGACCTCCAAGGTGCCGATTTCATCGTTATCCCTGGTGGCTTCTCTTATGGCGACTACCTCCGCTCAGGTGCTATTGCCAAATTTTCTCCTATTATGGAATCCGTCATTGCACACGCCAACAACGGCGGCTACGTCATGGGCATCTGCAATGGTTTTCAAATCTTAACAGAATCGGGTCTTTTAGAGGGTGCTTTATTGCACAACGACACCCAGAAATTCATTTGCAAGAACGTATTTCTCAAGCCGGTGAGCAAAAGTGCCGCTCCTAGCCAAGACCTCGACCCTAACCACGCTTATCAAATTCCAATTGCACACGGCGAAGGGCGTTTTTATGCCGACGAAGTTACTATGGCTTCTCTAAAAGCCAATGACCAAATCCTCTTTACCTATTGTGCAGCCAATGGTAGCCAAGATGCAAGCACCAACCCAAATGGTTCTTTGCAACATATCGCAGGCATTACCAACCGCAACAAAAACGTATTTGGCATGATGCCTCACCCTGAGCGCGCTGCCGACAAAAACCTCAACAACCTTGACGGTTTGCGTATTTTTGAATCTATTTTAGCTCATTGTTCATGAGAGTACTCTTACTCGGATCCGGAGGGCGCGAACACGCCATTGCATGGAAAATCTCCCAAAGTTCTATCCTCGATGAACTTTTTATAGCTCCTGGTAATGCAGGTACCAAAAAACACGGGAAAAACCTCGATCTCAAACTCAACGATTTCGAAGCCATCAAAGAAGCTGTGCTACAACACGCCATTGATATGGTTGTAGTTGGCCCAGAAGAACCCCTTGTTTTAGGTATCTACGACTACTTTGAACAAGATCCCGCGCTCAAAAACGTTGCACTTATTGGCCCAAGCAAAGAAGGCGCCCAATTAGAGGGTAGTAAAGATTTTGCAAAGGCATTCATGTCCAGACACCGTATCCCGACCGCTAAATACGGTACTTTTGACGCGCAAACCCTGACAGAAGGCTTGCGGTTTCTAGACGCCATGAAAGGCCCATATGTACTCAAAGCCGATGGCTTGGCGGCAGGCAAAGGTGTACTCATCATCGACGACCTCAATGAAGCCAAACGCGAACTCGAAGAAATGCTCGTTGGCGCCAAATTTGGCCAAGCAAGTGCAAAAGTCGTCATCGAACAATTTCTCGACGGCATTGAACTCTCTGTTTTTGCCATCACCGACGGCGAATCATTCAAGCTACTCCCTGAAGCCAAAGACTACAAGCGCATTGGCGAAGGCGACACCGGCCTCAACACCGGCGGTATGGGCGCTATTTCTCCCGTTCCGTTTGCCGACGCTGCCTTTATGGACAAAGTACTCAATCGGGTCGTAATTCCAACCATCAAAGGCCTCAAAGCAGAAAAAATCACCTATAACGGTTTTGTATTCTTCGGTCTCATCAATGTCAAAGGCGACCCTTACGTCATTGAATACAACTGCCGTATGGGCGACCCCGAAACCGAAGTAGTGATGCCAAGAATCAAGAGCGATATCCTAGACCTATTCGAAGGCGTTGCCACCCACACACTCTCAGAACGCGACATCCAATTTCACGACAAAAGCGCAGCAACTGTCATGATGGTCGCTGGTGGTTATCCTGGCGACTACCAAAAAGGCAAAACCATCTATGGCCTCAACAGCATTACCGACAGCTTGGTTTTCCATGCGGGCACGCTACCAGACGGCCCCTCAGTGGTGTCTAATGGCGGTAGGGTTTTGGCTGTTACTTCTTACGGCAAAAACCTAGAGAGCGCTTTGGAACGCAGCTACGATACCATCTCCAAAATATCCTTTGAAGACGCTTATTACCGCAAAGACATCGGTAAGGACGTTCTCGGAAAATAAGCCCTATGGAGCTCAACTTTGTGCTGATCATCTGTTCGTTAATCTGCTCAGCTTTCTTTTCTGCCATGGAGTTGGCGTACATTTCAGCCAATCGCTTGCGCATAGAAGTCGTGAAGAAAAACAACACGTTTCAAGCCAAAATATTAAATCTCTTCTACAGTAAAGAAAGCAACATGATTGCCCTCTTATTATTGGGTAATAACGTCGCATTGGTCGTTTACGGAATTGCTGCGGGCGCCCAACTGAGCCCTGTGCTTGCGCAAATGGGAGTACAAGACCAAGGCCTCTTGCTGGTTTTACAAACCATACTTTCTACGCTGTTGGTCCTGATCACCGCCGAATTTCTACCCAAAGCGTTGGTGCAACTCAACCCCAACAAAGCACTCGACCTCGGCCTTTACCCCCTACTGATATTGTACGTTTTACTATTTCTCCCTACCCAAATGATCGTCCTGATGAGCACGGGTTTCCTGAAATTAATGGGTGTAGAAAAAGAAGAACAGCGCGTTTTTTCAAAAGTCGACCTCGAAAACTACGTAGACGAACTCAGTGCTAATTTAACCGATGAAGAAGAACTAGGTAACGACATGCTCTTATTACGCAATGCGCTGGATTTTTCCAAGGTGAAGGCGCGAGACTGCATGATTCCCAGACCTGAAATCATAGCCGTAGACATACAAGACCCAATAACCGAAGCCAAGGCACTCATGACGACCAAAGGTTTGTCTAAACTCATTATTTACCGCGACGACATCGACAACATCATTGGCTATATCCACTCTTTTGACTTATTCAAAAGCCCCGCATCTATCAAACAAATCCTAAAGCCAATTTCATTTGTTCCGACCGTGATGAGCGGCAAAGAACTACTCGAAAAATTCACGAATCAAGTAGGGAATTTTGCAGTTGTAACCGATGAATACGGCGGCACGGCAGGCATCATCACCCTCGAAGACGTCATTGAAGAAATCTTTGGCGAAATCCAGGACGAACACGACAAAGAAGCGCTCACCGAACAGCAAATTTCAGAAAATGAATACCTCTTTTCTGCGCGCATCGATATCGATTACCTCAATGAAACCTACGGCTTCGACTTAACTGAGTCCGATTCTTACGACACGCTTGCTGGCTTGATTTTAGCCCAACTCGAAAGGCTTCCTGCCGAGGGAGACGAAGTGCAGGTCAACCAATACAAACTCATTGTCGAAAAAATGAGTGAACGCCGAATTGAAACCATACGCTTTTATCATGTCGACAACTAAGGTTATTCCGCTCCTCCACGACTACGACGCCGTTATTTTTGACATGGATGGCGTCCTCATCGATTCAGAACCACTATGGAAAATCGCCATGGAATATGTTTTTGGTCAGTATGGCTCTACCCTTACGCATGAAGATTTTCAGAAAACAGTTGGCTTGCGCATCGACGAAGTTATTGCTTTTTGGAATGCCCACGAAAGCTGGGGTCTTTCCGACCTTCAGCATGTCGAAAAACAAATCATCGACAAACTCATTAAACTCATTGAACTTGATCCGCAACCACTTACTGGAGTGCTTGACACACTTGCGTTTTTAAAGGATCAGGGCAAGCAAATAGGTCTCGCTACCTCCTCATCCCAAAGACTGATCACCACTGTGCTCACTGCGCTTGACATCGAACACTTTTTTGATTTTGCGTATTCTGCTGAATTTGAAGCCTATGGCAAACCTCATCCGGGTGTTTACATCAAAGTAGCTGACCAATTACAGGTACAAGCACAAAGATGCTTGGTCATTGAAGACTCCTATAACGGCGTCATTGCAGGCTTGGCTGCCAAAATGAAAGTGTGCTGCATTCCAGAAAAAACACACTTCCCAAACCCCAAACTCACCGTTGCCCACTTCGAATTTACCGATCTTCACCAATTACTTGATACCTGGCGTTAACACGGCCCGTACAAATTGTTATTTTTGTAGCTCATGGAAGATTCATTCGACTACAGAGAAGAAGCCAACGTTCCAAACGAACAAGAGCTCGATAAAGTCCTGCGACCAAAATCATTACAAGATTTTGCGGGGCAGCCTGCTGTAGTTGAAAACCTAGAGGTCTTTGTGCGCGCTGCACAATTGCGCAAAGAACCCCTCGACCACGTTTTGCTGCACGGCCCTCCGGGCTTGGGCAAAACCACCCTCGCCAATATTATTGCCAACGAACTTGGTGTCGGTTTTAAAATCACCTCAGGCCCCGTCCTAGACAAGGCAGGTGATCTTGCTGGTTTGCTCACCAACCTTGGCGAAGGCGACGTCCTATTTATCGACGAAATCCACCGCCTGAGCCCCGTCATTGAAGAGTATTTGTATTCGGCCATGGAAGACTACGTGATCGACATCATGCTCGATTCCGGGGCCAACGCGCGCAGCATACAAATCAACCTAAATCCTTTTACGCTAATTGGGGCTACAACCCGCTCTGGTTTACTCACCTCGCCGCTGCGCGCCCGTTTTGGGATCAATGCGCGGCTCGAATACTACGACTCCAAAACCCTCACCTCTATTGTAGAGCGCTCGGCTTCACTTCTCCACATTGGCATTGAAGAAAGCGCTGCCTTCAAAATTGCAAGCCGCAGCCGTGGCACGCCGCGTATTGCCAATGCATTGCTCAGACGCGTGCGAGATTTTGCACAAATCAAAGGCAGTGGCAGCATAGACAACGACATCACCGAAATTGCACTCAAGGCCCTCAACGTCGATTCCAATGGCCTCGACGAAATGGACATCCGCATTTTAAAAGTGCTCATTGACAAATTCAATGGAGGCCCCGTTGGGCTCAGCACCATTGCTACCGCCATTGGCGAAAACGCAGGTACTTTAGAAGAAGTGTACGAACCCTTCTTGATCCAGGAAGGCTTCTTAATGCGCACGCCACGCGGGCGAAAAGCCACCGAAAAAAGCTATAAGCACCTCGGCAAAGACCTCGGTTGGGCCCAAGGTGGTTTGTTCTGACATGAAACACGATGCCTACAAAGCACTCATCAGCAACGCAGCCAAAGCGCTGGGTTTTTTCCATGTAGGCTTTTCGCAGGCAGGCTTTCTCGAAGAAGAAGCTCCTCGGCTCGAGCACTGGCTGAAGCAAAACTACCACGGCAAAATGGCTTATATGGCTAATCATTTTGATAAGCGCTTAGATCCGCGTTTGCTCGAGCCCGGTACCAAAACCGTTATCTCCCTATTGCTCAACTATTTCCCCGAACAAACGCAGCAAGACCCCAACGCACCTCAAATTGCGAAGTACGCTTATGGTAAAGATTACCATTACGTCATTAAAGACAAATTAAAGGAATTGCTTTTTACGCTGCGTCAAGAAATCGGCGACATTCAAGGTCGGGCTTTCGTTGACTCTGCACCGGTCATGGACAAAGTTTGGGCTCAGAAAGCTGGCCTTGGCTGGATGGGCAAAAACACCAATCTCATCGATCCCAAAAACGGCAGCTTCTTCTTTATTGCAGAAATATTCGTTGACTTAGAAATCAGCCCAGACGGGCCCATCAAAGATTATTGTGGTACTTGCACACGCTGCACAGATGCCTGCCCAACCGACGCTTTGGCCACACCCTATCTCATTGATGCCTCCAAATGCATTTCTTACCTGACCATAGAACTCAAAGATGCCGATCTTCCATCTGCTTTCAAAGGAAAAATGGAGAACTGGGCTTTTGGCTGCGATATTTGTCAAGATGTCTGCCCTTGGAACCGCTTCTCTAAAGTTCAAAAAGAGGACGCTTTTGAACCGCATCCAGAATTTTTAAACTTGTCCTCATCCGAATGGGAGTATCTTAACGCAGAAACTTTTCAAATGCTTTTTGGCAAGAGCGCGCTGAAACGAACTAAGTTTTCAGGCTTAAAAAGAAACATACAGTTTTTAAAAAAGGACTTTTAGCGGTTTTTTGAAAACCCTTAGTGCTTACCTTTGTTAGACTACTGAAAAGTAAATTGGAGTAATACATATGACACAAAATAGAGAAGCCATTATCATTGGCGCAGGTTTGGTTGGTTCGCTTTGGGCGGTATATTTAGCTAAAGCAGGTTACAAAGTAACCATATTTGAACGCCGACCAGATATCCGAAAAGCAGAAATAAGCGCTGGAAAGTCAATTAACTTAGCGCTCTCTGTTCGCGGCTGGACAGCCCTAGATGCCGTTGGTGTAGGCGACGAAATTCGCAAAATTGCCATACCTATGCACGGCCGCATGATGCACGACCTCAGCGGGCAGCTCACCTACCAACAATACGGACAAGAAGGGCAAGCTATTTTTTCAGTATCGAGAGGTAGTGTCAATGCCAAAATGATGGACATCGCTGAAACACATGGTAATGCCACTATTCACTACCAAACCGAATGTTTGAAAGTGGACTTAGACAACGCCATTGCGTATTTACGCAACACCCAAAGTGGCATAACCTTCGAAGCAAAAGCCGATGTCATTTTTGCTGCCGATGGTGCGTTTAGCGCAGTTCGCTACAACTCCATGCAAAAATTGAATCGTTTTCAGTATAGCCAAAACTATATTGCCGACGGCTACCGCGAAATTTTACTTCCAGCGTTGCCAGACGGCAGGTACCCTATGGACAAAAACGCGCTTCACATTTGGCCTCGCGGGCGCTTCATGATGATTGCCTTAGCCAACGAAGACGGCTCTTTCACCTGCACGCTTTTCATGCCCCACGAAAACCACGAATTCGCCTTTGACAAACTCCACACCAAAGCCGACGTCGACCGCTTTTTTAGAACTATCTTCCCTGACTTCCACGACATGATGCCAGACATTGCAGACAAATGGGAAGATCACCCACTTTCGAACCTCGCCATCATCCGTTGCTATCCTTGGGCTGCGGGCAAGGTTGGTTTAATGGGCGACGCCGCGCATGCTACAGTTCCTTTTTACGGCCAGGGCATGAACGCTGGTTTTGAAGACTGCCGCGTACTCAATGAGCTCATGCTCAAGCACAACCACGACTGGGATGCCATCTGGGCCGAATACAGCCCACTGCGCAAACCAAATGGCGACGCACTACAAGACCTTTCCTTGGACAACTACATCGAAATGCGCGACCTCGTTGCTGACCCTTCCTTCTTGTTGCGCAAAAAAATAGAAGCCAAATTCAACAAATTGTATCCAAGCAAATGGTTGCCATTGTACAGCCAGGTCACGTTCAGTAACATTCCTTATTCTGTGGCCTACGAACAAGGCAAAAAACAACGCAGCATCATGGACGACATCATGGCCCAGCCTCATATCGAAACAAACTGGGATACCCCGGAAGTAATGCAAGCCATCCTAGACCAATGCAGTTCATTTAATTTTCAAACATGAGAATACTCCTCCTCTTTTTATGCAGTTCAGCACTACTCTATGGACAGGGTGGTTTTGAAAAATCAAAGAAAAAAGGCAACGACTACCTTCAGGTCAGAAACCACGGCTACCAATTCTCTTTAGGGCCCACCTATTCTTTTGTGAATCAACCCCTCCGAGGTGACCTCATCGTCAATGATGCTGACCGCGGCGACTACACTATTACTCCTGAAGCCAAACTTGGTTTTTATGCTGAATTCGGCCTCGCACATTTTCCAAAATGGAAAGGAACACCCATCAAAGCCCTAGGAAAGAGCCGCATTATGGATTATTTTGATTGGGGTCTTGGATACCGTCAGCTCAATGCTTTGGAAACAACCTTGCTCGAAAACCAAAACGATTTAGGCCAAATTTACAGTACCAGTGCTGGTGAAGGCCAAATGCGTACAGGTTATCTTTACGGAAGCATCCGCGCACACTCACTCATTTATTTTGGTAAAAAAGTAGTAGTCAAGGTGCGCAAACATTTCCTTGATCAGAGTCTTGGGCTCAACTACGACCTTCAGGTGAGAGCAGATACACTTGGTTACCAAAATCTTTTTACTGCTCACCCTGTTCCTCAGTTGTTTCAACCCAATATGGCCGCCGGAATGCTGCAATTCAATTACCAAGTAGGTATTGGTATTCGCCTCAATAAAGCTTGGATTTTGATTCCTAGTGTTTCGGTGCCAATAGTTACACTCGCGCCTTGGCAAGGCTTCAATGCAAATGTGCATTGGTTCAGCTCCACTTACTGGCCAATACAAGCACAATTTAAGGTGATCAAATTATTTGAAGCTCCACCCAAATGCGGCGTATATAGCACACCTGAAGACAGAGAGATGGAAAAGCAATACAGAATGGAAAACTAGTTCTGAACTATGAAATCCAGGTTGGAAGAACCTTTTTAGGAAGGCGCTTGCGCAATCTTTTGAGTACGGAATCTCGGTCCGAGACATTTCCGCAACGTAAAACTTGTCTTGAAACGAGCTTGCCATCGCGGTAAATAGAAAACTCAAAAGAAACAGAAGTAGCTTCCTCTCTATAAATCTGATAAATACTTGTGGTCTCGAGGAGTTCGACTAAAGTTTGGGTATCGTCACTGGGCTTAAAAGTGCGGTCGTAGCCACGCACATTGACAACCAAATAGGTATCGAATCCCTTCTGTACTAAAATTTGCTGGATGGAGTCATTTAACAAATGCTGCGGATCCTCGCCTTGCTTGAGGACGTTCATGACCGGAAGCGCTTTTATTTGATACCCTTTCAGGATATCTGCCATGAGGGCCTGCATGGCGTAGCGGTCTTCTTCTTTGTCAAATTGAGTGATCACAACGGCGTTGGTCAGTTTGACCGACTGCGCACTGACTAAATGGGTCAGAATCGCTAAGCTAAAAAATACGAGATACTTCATGTACTAAGCTAAAAAACTTCAGCAGCAATTTGCTTCACTGAAGTTGAATTGGACATTGTATAATAATGAATGCAAGGTGCACCTGCTGCTTTGAGTTCTTTAGATTGTGCGATTCCCCACTCAATGCCAAGCGCTTCTACCTGCGCATTAGTGGTGCATTTGAGTAATTCTTTGGATAGTTCTGTTGGGTAATCGATGTGAAAGAACTTAGGCAGAAAACTAATATGCGCCATGGACTTGATTGGCTTGAGTCCCGGAATAATTGGAACGGTAATACCTGCTGCTCTGCATGCCGCAACGAAGTCAAAATATTTCTGATTGTCAAAAAACATTTGGGTCACTAGATAGCTTGCACCTGCATCTACCTTTGCTTTGAGGTATTGGAGGTCGGTTTCTAAGTTCATGGCCTCAAAGTGCTTTTCTGGGTAAGCTGCTGCTCCAATACAAAAATTGGTAGGGTCTTGGCCTTGGCCCTCTGTAAAATAAGCGCCGGAGTTCATGCCCTTTACTTGCTCAATGAGCTCTACGGCATAAGCGTGTCCTTCGGGATGCGCTCTAAAATTAGCTTCTGACTTAACGGCATCGCCACGCAAAGCTAAAACGTTATCGATTCCTAGAAAATGAAGGTCGATGAGTGCGTTTTCGGTTTCTTCTTTGCTGAAGCCACCACAAATCAAATGTGGAATGGCATCGACATCGTATTTATGCATGATGGCTGCACAGATACCTACTGTACCTGGGCGCTTGCGCACTGCTTTTTTCTCCAAAAGACCGTGTTCGCGCTCTATGTAGATGAATTCTTCGCGGTGGTAGGTCACGTTGATGAACTTAGGTTTGAACTCCATGAGCGGGTCGATACCTGCGTAAATGGAGGTGATACTTTTACCTTTCAATGGAGGTAAAATTTCAAACGAAAAAAGTGTGTCTTTGGCTGCTGCCAAGTGATCTGTAACCTTCATAATTTTAATTTGCGTACAAAGATAAGTGATTGCTAAAGAAATTGCGTTTTAAAGACGATCCAAAGCAGAAATAATAACTTTGACAGCTAAATCCCATTCTTTTTGTGCCAAATTGAGGGGCGGCGACAACCTAAAGCTATAAGGATGAGACAAGAACCAAAAAGTGATAAGCCCTTGTTCTAGGCAAGTATTGACCACTTTTTCCACTTCATCTGCGCTCCTAAGATCGAAAGCAAACATAGCACCGACTCTTCTGTGTCCTTGTACTGCCGGATGCGCTGCGATTTGAGCTGCAAACGCAGCAGCGCGCTGCTCCAATTGCGCCCAGTCGATTTCGGTGCGCAAGACCTGAACGGTTGCTGCAGCTGCGGCACACACCATCGGGTGCCCCCCAAAGGTGGTGATGTGCCCGAGCATGGGCGCATGCGTAAACAGGTTCAAATGATGCTGCGCAGCCACAAGTGCACCAATTGGCATACCGCCACCAAGCGCCTTGCCAAGTGTGAGCACATCTGGTACAACTCCGAATTGTTCGAAAGCAAACATAGTGCCGGTGCGGCCCATGCCGCATTGGATTTCATCAAAAATAAGCAAGGCGCCAACTTCGGTACAGCGGGCGCGCAGCGCCTGCATAAAGGCGGTCGAAGGCCGCCGCACCCCGGCATCGCCCTGAATGGTCTCGATGATCACGCCTGCTGTTTGCGTAGTGATTTGAGCGAGTACTGCTATTTCGTTGTGCACTAAAAAGCGTACATCTGGCAACAAGGGCCTAAATGCAATTTTCTTGATTTCATTGGCCGACACACTCATGGCACCATGGGTACTGCCATGATAGCTACCTTTAAAAGCAACGAGCTCCGTGCGGCCCGTAACACGCTTGGCCAATTTGAGCGCGGCTTCAATAGCTTCGGTTCCCGAATTAACGGCGTAGACACCATTTAAAGAGTCGGGCAAAACCGCTAAAAGTTCTTTTACCAATGCTTGTTGCGCGTCCTGAATAAACTCTCCGTAAACCATGACATGCAAATGCTTTTCCAATTGTGCCGAAAGCGCTGCCACTACTTTTGGATGCCGATGCCCAATATTATTAACTGCAACACCGGCAATCATATCCAAGTAGGCTTTGCCTTTTTTGTCATAAATATAGGCGCCTTCTGCCCGCTCTACTTCGATTAGAAAAGGAAAAGGACTTGTTTGGCCTAAATGGTCGAGAAAAAATTGGCTTTCGTTGGTCATTTTTTAGGTTGCAAGAGCGGTAAAATAGGTATCCCTGTCATAGAACCGGGTCTTTGCAGGTTTAATAAATGGACGAGCGTGGCAGAGATATCTGTAATTTGAAGCGGCTCGTACAATGAAAGCCCCTGCGGAATGCCTTTGCCATACCATAAAAGTGGCACGTGTGTATCGTAATTAAAAGCCGAGCCATGAGAGGTACCTTGATGCGCTTTTGGTTCGTCGTGGTCTTTGGCCAGATAACCCGGTTGCAACAAAAAGATGACCTCACCACTTCTTTGAGCATCGTAACCATTTCGCAAAAGCTCGCCCCAATAATCGGTACTTGCCGATCCTGAACGCAGTTTTGTGCGCGTTAATACCGTTTTGACTTCTGGCCATTGGCGTAACTCATTAGCTGCAAATTCAGCTACCTCATCGATGTCAAGATGCAGCGAATCAATTTTCTTCAGGTTTAGATAAATATTTTGGTTGGTCTCGTGCTCGAGTAAATCGGCGTTATACTTCATGATAAAGTCGTCGCGGAGCACTTGCAGGCGATCGTGCATGAAGAAATACCCACCAGGCATTTTCATTTTGACCAACATTTCAGGAACCGGAACCACCGCGTGATCAGCAGTTAAAAAGAGGATAAACCCATCTTTACCGTAGCGGGTCTCTAAACTTGCAAACAAACGCTGCAACTCGCGGTCTAGGCGCGCATACATATCCTCAAGCTCCCGTGAAAACGGACCAAATGCGTGGCCGGCAATATCGGGGGTTGAATAAGAAAGACACAAGAAATCGGTAAATTGATCTTGACCTAAATTTTCTTGTTCAAGTGCTTGAATGGCAAAATCGGTCAGGACCTCATTGGCCTGAGGTGAAATCGTAAACAAAGACGTTGCGGAGGCTCCTGCTGCTATCATGGCCGGGAAGTCATAAGGGAAAGTTGCGGAGGTTTTACCTGTCAAGACTACTTCATAGGGACTGGCATCGGCCATTAAATAAGTACTTTCGGGTAAGAGCAAACGCCATGGACGCAAATCTTTGGCTGGGTCAAACTTCGCATTGAAGCGTGCTACCCAACTTGGCAAGGCGTCTTTATAAAAGGTACTTGTGACAAAATCGCCAGATTGGTAATCGAACCAATAACTGCCATCGGATAAATGCCCACCAGGTAAAATAGCACTGCGGTCCTTAATGGATAGCGAAATTACCTTTGATTGGGGCGAAGCCAATTTGAGCTGGTCGGTAATAGTATAGGTCAGCAAATTCATCGGTGCGGCTTGCCCCCCACTTGCGCTTCCGACGGTTTGATAGCGCTCATCAAAAACACTTGTTACTGTTTTTTGCAGATCGCGGACATACCAGTCGTTGCCAACAATGCCATGGTTTGCAGGCGTTGTACCCGTGTAAATAGAAGCATGACCAGGTGCCGTGTAGGTTGGAACGTAATTGTATTGTGTATTGCGGCAATTGGTACCCTTGACTAACAAACGATTAAAACCACCTGTAGTATAAAGGTGTTGAAAACGATAGAGGTAGTCGTAGCACATTTGATCGACAACGATGCCGACAACAATTTTTGGAGCTTTATCATTTTGGGCTTGAAAGCCAAATACATAAGAAAAAAGAAATCCGAGTAGCAGTATTTTTTTCATAGTTCAAAATTACGCATTCCATTTTGGCTATCGCAAGCAACTTTTTGACGAAATTTGCGTCTTGAACAAAAATTTTCTTATCATCATGAAACAACTTCTACCCATTTTAATGATGGCGCTCAGCTTTTTGAGCTTCAACAACGCGCGTGCACAATTTGTCGTGAACGTCATTACTGTTAACTCCAGTGGCCCTGCAGTATGCGACGGCTATGCCATGATCGACTCTTCAAACACCATGAATTTCACGTCTGTGCTTTGGTACATGAACGGTACCCTCATTCAAAATGGTGGCAATGCTATTTACAATCTTTGCCCAGGTAACTACACCGTCAATGCAATGGGTGGAGGTCTTACGCTCACTTCTCCGTTTACAATTGGTACCAGCACACCGAATCCTTGTTCAGGACTCGGTATGAATATTACCGAAACCATGGCGAGTAGCCAAAACGTCTGCGACGGTAGCATTACCGTTAGCGTTTTCGGAGGTTCAGCGCCCTACACTTACCAAATGTCCGGCGCACCCGTAACCGGCGCACCAAGTTTTAACAACTTGTGCACCGGCACCTACAACCTAACCGTTACTGACGCCAACGGCTGCACGATTAGTCAAAATGCCAACATTTTATACGACACCACAACCACCAACCCTTGCGCAGGTTTTTACCCGACGGTAACTGTTACTGATTGTAGTGCACCAGGTGCTTGCGACGGTGCTATAGACATCTCTTGTGCCACATGCGCTCCTTTTACTGTAATATGGAGTCAAGGTTCCATAACATACGGAATCAATAACTTATGTGAAGGCAATTATTCTGCAGTTGTAACAGATATCAATGGTTGCTCGTTTAGTACAACTCAATTTGTAAGTTACAACGGTAGCGGCAACATCGACAGCATTAATGTGATTGGCAACCTTGCAACTGGCGGCATGATCACCGGTACGCTACTATCAAGCTGGATCTACAACTGTGACATCGATATGTCTATGCTCGACACCGCTTATATGGTTTCAGCCACATTCGGCAACACCCCAGCCTACCAAGACAGCTTATACACCGTTTGGTACTTAGCCGATACAACCGGAGCATTTACTTACATCAACTACACTTTCTACGCACCTTTTGCAACAGGTACTTACAACCTCGTTTTACAAGTGTACTGCCCAATCAAATCTACACCACTTTACTACAATATCATTACGCAATTTGATGTGCAAAGTGCTGGTATCGGTTCTGCAGCTCCTGTAACGTTATTAATCTCCCCTAACCCGGTTCAAAATGAACTCAGCGTTCAAGGAGCTTCAAACGGTAGTTATGGCATCTTCAATCAAGCGGGACAATGTCTGATGTCTGGCAACTATAACCATGCAATCGACGTACGTCAACTAGCCAACGGTACTTACTTCTTGCACGTAGATGGTCAGGTACTTCCATTTATCAAAATGCATCAATAAGCGTTACAGAACTAGAAACGCTCTCCAACAAAAAGGGCCCGCACATGCGGGCCCTTTTTTATTTTCATTGCCTTGATACAATTCATTACTTCGGATTCTTGGCACAAGAAACTAACCTTTTCCTTTGGTAGTTGGAACTGATGGTTTAGGTGTTACCGGAACTGATGGTCTTGGTACTACCGGAGCTGATGGTGCACTTGGTTTTGAATAACTTGGCGTGCTTGGTTTGGTATAACTTGGCGTACTAGGTTTGGAGTCAAAAGTAGAACTTGGTCTTGGTGTTGTTGAATGAGAAGGCTTAGGCTCAGTAGATTCTTTGCTAACGGTTTGTGGTTTTTCAGTAGTACCTTCCGGTTTGGTGCTGATTGTTTGTGGTCGGTCATTTGGATACTTACCTTCTGAAAAGGTATGTGCGTTGTTATTGAGTGCCGGTCGTTCTACTTTGTTCAGTACTGAGGTTGTTGGCGAAGGGATGTTAGGCGTCGGCGGTACGTTTGGAGGAATATTCAGGTAACCTTGATCAAAAATACACCCCCCCATTTCGTCGGAAGGCACACCCATTTGCAAACAACGCTGGCGTGCTTGCTCTCTACTTTGCGCATTCATTTGAGAAACGTTCATGTAGATTCTAGGAAAGCTGCGGTCTGTGTACGATGCTGTTGTGGTACCAGGTCGGTAGTCAAAAAGCGTGGTGAGGTCGGTGACGCGCCAATCTTCGGCAAAATTCTTAGCCAGGTAAGCCTGAAACTCTTGCTCTGCCAAGTTATTGATTTGTGAGGCCTCTCTGGAATCAAAAGCATATGCCGATGCCAGAGATAAAGCAGCTATGTTATTTGGGCGCGGCATGTTGGTGCGGCTATTAAAGTCGTCGTCGGCAAAGCCGTTGTTGTTGCCTAACAAACCTTCATACAAATTGCGGTCGCAATCGAAGATGCCTACCGTAACGTTGACAAAACCACGCGCACCTGAGGTACGCACATCGACAACGGTAGTTTCGCCAGTGGGCCAGGCAATGGTATAATTGCGGCCATCCAAACGAACTACGCCGCCATGCGGCAAATAATAACTACGGCCTTGCAATTGGATGGCTTGGCCGTTGAGCCTAAGTGGCGTCTGTTGGATATCGTCGGGTTTATCGCTGGCATAAAAACAAAGGCGGTCTCCGGCTACGTTCATGGCTACAGCTGCGTTCAAGGAAAAGTTGTCGTCTTGAGCACGTTGACGTGTTTGTACTTCGAATAGTCCATTGGTACTCTTGGACAATACAAATTCACCAACCGTTTGAAAGGAATAGGTGGCGCGGTCATAAGATTTGAGATGCGGGTCGCCGTAAGATCTACCAAAAGTACGGCTACAAAAACTATGTTCGAGCATGGAGGTAAAAAGGTCAATATCAGTAGTGGAATTGCTACTCGTAGTGGCCACTCTTTGGTTTTCGAGTACCATCTGACGAAGGTCTTGACGTTCTTTGGCAGGAATCATGCTCAGCATTTCGTAGGGCGTGAAATCTTCGGGAAAGGTGCGGTCGGGAACTTGTTTGTTGAGCGCTAATGCTTGAATGGCTGCCGCTAACCAGGCACCGCGGATGTCGTCCCAGCGTTCGAGGTGGTCTTTGATGGGTGCAAAAGCTGCACTCGGGACTTGCCCAAAAGCGTTATTGAATAGAAGGCAAATGCCGGCTAAAAAAAGTACTGATTTTTTCATAGTTGAAGAATTTTTGCTGCTGACTTAGCAAGATTCGGGCCAAAATTATTCATTGAATTTGTAGCCGATACCTTTGATCGTTGAAATGTATTGCTCGCCTATTTTTTCTCGAATTTTGCGGATATGGACGTCAATAGTGCGGTCGCCAACGATGATTTCGGTGCCCCATACTTTCTCTAAAATTTGCTCTCGTTTGAAGACGAAGTTTGGTCTGGAAGCCAGTAGCGCGAGGAGTTCAAATTCTTTGCGCGGCAACTGGATTTCTTGACCGTCTTTTTCGAGTAGATATTTTTCGCGATTGATATGAAACAAAGGCTTAAACTGTTCTACTGGCTTGTTGTGTTGGCTGCGTCTGAGCATGGCATGAATACGTGACAACAACACTTTAGTTTTGATAGGCTTGGCAATGTAGTCGTCGGCGCCGGCGTCTAGACCTGCAATTTGGCTGTAGTCTTCGTTGCGGGCAGTTAAAAAGCA
The DNA here is from genome assembly GCA_044239425.1 of Crocinitomicaceae bacterium. Lineage (GTDB taxonomy): Bacteria > Bacteroidota > Bacteroidia > Flavobacteriales_D > Crocinitomicaceae > UBA952. The sequence continues at coordinate 16,792 of JBIIBL010000008.1, forward strand.
AATGAGGATGTCTTGGTTGATGGGATCTGCTTTGATGCGCTCACAAACTTCAATGCCATCTAATTGCGGCATCATGACATCGAGCAAAATAAGAGTGGGTTTTTCTTTTTGAATAAACGCTAAACAAGCAAGGCCATCGGCCACGACATCGACTTTAAAACCTTCTTTTTGTAGGTTGTAATGTAGTAATGTACGAATGTCCTCTTCGTCGTCGACAATTAGTATATGAGCTGGATTCATTGAAGTAAAGTTAGGCATTCTTAAATTGGCAAAAAGTCAGCCTAAAATATTTTTATGAATAATTTAACAAATCGACGTAACCGTATATTAAAAAACCGCTTAACTTTGCAGGACTAGTAGTAGGTTTAGGTTAATGGTCAGGAGCTTTGGTTTACCAAAGCTCTTGGCTTTTATAGACGCTCATGAAAATCAAAATCCTCATGGTAGAAGACGATATCAGCCTTGGTATCGTTGTTTCAGATCAGCTAAGAGCCGATGGTTACGCCGTTACACTCTGTGAAAACGGTGCCGAAGCGCTACGTTGCTTTCAAGAAGAGCCTTACCACCTTTGTATCTTTGATGTAATGTTGCCCGTCAAAGATGGTTTTACGCTTGCCCGAGACATCCGCAAGCAAAATACAGAAATTCCTATCCTCTTCTTGTCGGCCAGAAGCCAAACCGAAGACAAAATCCAAGGTTTCAATGCAGGTGCCGACGACTACCTCACCAAACCGTTCAGTGCCGAAGAATTACAACTACGCGTCAAAGCACTACTGAAACGCGTCAAACTGCAACCCGAAAACCCCGAACAAAAAGTGGTCAAAATTGGCCTCTACACCTTCGATACCGAAAATTTCACCTTGCAATCGCCAAGTCAATTGCTCACCTTAACCAAAAAGGAAGCCATGATCTTGCGAACGCTTTACAAATTCAAGAACCAGCTCATCCCCCGAGATGTTATCTTGAATTCCGTTTGGGGTCAGGACGACTACTTTGTGGGCCGCAGCCTAGACGTCTTTATCACGAAGCTCCGCAAATACCTCAAGGAAGACACGAGCATTCAAATCAACAACGTACACGGCGTTGGCTTTAAGTTTGAATGTCAAGAATGAATGCCCTCATACTCCACCTAGAAACCAGCACCAAAATTTGCAGTGTTGCCCTTTCTCAAGATGGCATTGTTTTGGCGCACAGCGATCAGTCCGCAGATGGCTTCATCCATGGCGAAGCATTGACTTTAATGATCGAGGAGTTGCTACATAACTCAAACATAACTCTTCAAGAACTCAACTCCATTAGTTATAGCTCAGGACCCGGTTCTTACACAGGTTTGCGCATCGGGCTTTCCACCGCTAAAGGGCTGTGTTTTGCCTTAGGTATTCCGCTCATTGCCTTACCTACCCACCAAATTCTTTTTCAAATCGCCAAAGACGACGGTCTGGTAAAAGCTCAAAGCGCCATTGCCCTTATAGATGCCCGACGCACCGAAGCGTACATGGAAGTATTTGATGCAGATGGAAATAGCATTCAGGATTTACATTGTGCCTTACTCGAACAAACCGATATCTCGGCTTTCCTTCCTGCGCTTGTGGTTGGGGATTCCAACGCTAAGGCGCAATCTTTTTGGTCTTCTAATGAACTCATTTGGATCAATGATGCGCTGTCTGCTCGTTTTCAAGCAAAAGCTGCATTCCAAGCTTTTGAAAGGCAACAATTCGAAGACCTCGCCTATTGCAGCCCTATTTATTTAAAGGGTGCCAATGGCGTACTACTTTGAAGTACACGTTCGTTTCCAGCCGCATCTTTAACCCGAATTTCTAAAATAGTTCCTGCTATAAAAGGGACTTGGAACTGCGCCTTAATCACCTTATTTTTGGCATCGTAATACGCCGGAACCCACTTTCCGTTTTGCCAACAGGAGTAAGAAGCGATGCCCGAAAAATCATCTTTAACAAGCCAGGTCCACGCGCCATTATTGAGCGAGTCTAATTTGTTGTTGGTTTGATTTTGAATGGTAGGTGCTATTTCATCTATTCTTAGTCCAAAAGTCCCGAGTGTTTTGGAAGAGGACAACAACTTTCCCTCTTTAAATGTCGTGGGAAGCGCGACACCATTCATTGTCATGAAATAACGGTGTGCATTGCTAGAATCCGTGAACTGATAAGTCAGCGTTACCGGTTTTGCGAGTTGCAATTGGCTCGAGCCTATTCTTTTTGCAGCTAAATCTAGACTTGTGCGCGCGGGTTCAAAAAAAGTAAAGGAGTCTATTTGGAGCTGCCATGGCCCTGTTTGATAGAAATACGCTTCCGTCGGCAGCCAATGTGTAGCACTCGTATAGGCAATTTTTGCAGCTGTTTTGGGATGTGGGTTTTTCACCCAAAGCTGATGCTGACTTTCATTTCCATTGACATCGCGCAACATGATTGCAAACTGAAGGCTATCCTGCGCATTCATATCGAATGCACCTGTCCCTTCATAAGGGTAAATGGTAAGTGGGTTGTTGCGCGTTTTGAATAATTTCTGAAACTTCTTCTTGCTCAGTTGAGCATAGGCATGATCGTGATGCGTATTGATATAGCGTGCGTCATCGAAGTCAATTTCGTCGAGCTCAAAAGCAAAATGACCACTATTTTCGGTCCAAACTTCAGCGCTAAACAAACCGAGCGTCCTTCCTGCTTTAGTGAAGTAATCTTCCACTTGTAGCGCTAAGCCGATGCGGTCGCCCTCTCTCAAAAAACCAGCAGGTAAAATGGCTTTATGCTGCAATTGACCAAGCGTTACCACGTAACTTTTAGTCGGGACTTCATAGCCATTGGGATCGATAGCGTAAATGCGTATGCCACTCAAAACGGGTTGTCCTGTGTCAGTTACCTGAAAACCATGTAGTAGCGGATTGAGCGCATGCTCGGTCTTGGAATCGCGGAGTTCAAAATGCAAATGAGGCCCACTAGACCCTCCGGTGTTGCCAGAATAGGCAATTAATGCACCTTTGTTTACCCTAATTTTATTTTCCGGAAGGAGAAGGTCAAGCTCATTTTGTTGCAATGCTTCGGAGGTGTCTAGATAAAAATCTTGAATAGCTGGCGCAAATTTATTGCAGTGTGCATAAACGGAAGTATAGCCATTCGGATGCGTCAAATACAAAACCCAGCCGTAGCCGACCGCTGACACTTTTAAGCGAGAAATATAGCCATCTTGAATGGCATAAATAGGTAAATTTTCACGGCCACCTGTTCTGATATCGATGCCCATGTGAAAGTGATTCGGACGCAAATCGCCAAATCCGGCACTTAATTCGACGGGCGAAGCCATTGGCAAGGTCCAAGAATTATCGCAATTTAAGATTTGCGCGAAGGCCAATGGAGTAAAAAACAATGCTAAATATAGGATGTGCTTGAGCATCTTCAAAGCTAAGCAAGAAAAAATAGAAAAACCTTACCGATTTTGCAGAATGTAAACGAATGCTTGTTAACTTTGTACAAAGTCACCGCTTAACATGACTGAGAACCTCAATACGCTCATAGAAGATATCCGCACGCGTAGCTTAGATTTAGCTACCCTATTGAAGGCAGAACGTGCTCAGCACGAGGCCCTTCAAGGAGAGTTGCGCCGTATAGAAGAACTTTACCAAGCTGAACATGCACAGGTAAAGCAACTCCAAACAGCAATTGATGAACTCAATGTATCATTGGCGGAGGCCCAAAACAAAGTCGTAGAGGTTCCTGTTGCCACAAGTAGTCGCAACGCCGAGGAAATCGACGCACTTGTGAAAGAAATTGAATTCTGTATAGAAAAGCTCAAGCAAGCCTAAATGAGTAAAGTAGCTCTTAAAATCAATATCGCTGGTCGCAGTTACCCACTGAATGTGCCAGAAGCCGAAGCTGAAGCAGTCAACCTCGCTGCAGCTGAAATCAACAAAGCGATTGATTTACTACGTAAAAACTATGCAGTAAACGATACCCAAGATTTATTGGCAATGACCGCTTTACAATTGCTTACCAAAGCAAAAGCCGACGCCAAACCAACTGTAATAGAGCCCAACTATGCCGACATCGAAGCGGCACTTGAAGCCCTCAGACAAGACTTGAGCAACGTTCAATAACTTTCTAGTGCCAACCCTCTCCCGACTACTAAAGTCAGTAGAATGGATATATTATGGTTATTAATCGGATCTATCGGCGGCGGTGTCGCCGGATTTATCCTCCAAAAAAGCATCCTCAAAAAAGATGCAGAACGCATCATTAAAGAAGCAGAGTCTAAGGCCGAGACCATCCAAAAAGAACGCGCGCTCCAAGCTAAAGAACGCTTTTTGAAGCAAAAAGAAGAGCACGAAGAGCTCATCAAAGACCGCGAGCGCCGCATGCAATCTAACGAAGATCGCTTCCGCACCAAAGAAAAAACGCTCAATCAAAAGCTAGAAGACATCGGCAGAAAAGAGAAAGAACTCGAAAAAGTTCAATCTGACTACCAAACCAAAGCAGGCACCCTAGAAGTGCGCACGCAAGAGCTCGACAAAATTCATCAAAAACAAATTGCTGAGCTTTCTAAAATTGCCCAATTGGCACCAGAAGATGCCAAGCAGCACCTCATGCAGGCCCTCACCGACGAAGCCCGCACTGCAGCCATGGCTACCATCAAAGAAATCACCGAAGAAGCCAAACTTAACGCCAATAAAGAAGCGCGCAAGATCGTTATTCAAAGTATCCAACGCGTTGCCACCGAACAAGCCATCGAAAACGCCGTTTCTGTATTCAACATCGAATCCGACGAAGTCAAAGGACGCATCATAGGTCGCGAAGGCCGTAACATCCGTGCCTTAGAAGCTGCAACTGGTGTAGAAATCATCGTTGACGACACCCCCGAAGCAATCATCCTTTCTTGTTTTGACCCAGTTCGCCGCGAAATCGCACGCTTGAGCTTGCACCAACTTGTTTCTGACGGCCGTATTCACCCAGCGCGCATCGAAGAAGTGGTTGCCAAAACACGCAAACAACTCGACGAAGAAATCGCAGAAACAGGCCGCCGCACTTGCATCGACCTTGGTATTCACGGCCTGCACCCTGAGCTCATGCGCATGGTTGGTCGCATGAAATTCCGTTCTTCTTACGGACAAAACCTCTTGCAACACTCCCGTGAGGTTGCCAATCTTTGTGCCATTATGGCTGCCGAGCTTGGCCTCAACGTCAAACTGGCTAAACGCGCAGGACTACTCCACGATATTGGTAAAGTTCCAGACGAAGAACCAGAATTGCCGCATGCCATCCTCGGCATGAAAATCGCAGAAAAATTCGGCGAAAAAGGCGATGTCTTGAACGCGATCGGCGCCCACCACGACGAAATCGAAATGACCACCCTCATTTCACCAATAGTACAAGTTTGTGATGCCATCTCTGGTGCGCGCCCTGGTGCACGCCGCGAGATCGTAGAAGCCTATATCAAACGTATCAAAGAACTCGAAAACCTCGCACTTTCTTACGACGGTGTTGGCAGTGCCTATGCCATCCAAGCGGGGCGCGAATTGCGTGTATTGGTTGAAGCCGAAAAAGTAAGCGACCAACGCGCCGAAGAACTTTCGTTCACGATTTCTCAGCGCATTCAAACCGAAATGACCTACCCCGGACAAGTTAAAGTCACGGTCATTCGCGAAAAACGCGCTGTCAACTACGCTAAATAACTCTACATGCGTTCGGACCTCTTCGCTAGCCTCATCTCAGGGCCTTGCTCGGCCGAAACACGTTCTCAAGTCTTACAAACAGCGGAAGGTCTCCAAGGCCTTCCGCTTTCTTATTTTAGGGCAGGCATCTGGAAGCCCCGCACCCAACCCGGTGCTTTCGAAGGCATAGGTGACGAAGGCCTGAAATGGCTCCAAGAAGTGCGCAACCGCTTCGGATTTAAAATCTGCACTGAAGTAGCTACTGCAGAACACGTCAGAGCGGCAGTTGCGCATCAGCTAGATATGGTCTGGATTGGCGCGCGCTCAACTGTGAACCCATTTACAGTTCAAGAAATTGCAGAAGCCCTTCAGGGCAAAGGCATACCCGTGATGGTCAAAAACCCCATCAACCCCGACCTCAAACTTTGGCTCGGCGCCATCGAAAGGCTTGAACGCCACGATATTCAGGTAATTGGTGCCATACACCGCGGTTTCTCTGTTTATCAAAAAACCAAATACCGCAACAACCCACATTGGCAAATTGCCATCGACCTCAAACAAGCGCGACCAGACATTCCACTCGTCATGGACCCCTCTCACATTGGTGGCCGAGCAGCACTCATTGCTCCGCTTGCGCAGCAAGCCCTCGACCTCCACTACGATGGTCTCATGATCGAAACCCATTGCGATCCAAGCAGTGCGCTCACCGATGCCAAACAACAAATTACCCCAACTACACTTTCAGAATTACTTCAAAACCTAGAGCCCCGTTCCAAAAGTGACCAACTACTCTCCGAACTCTCCGAACTCCGAGACAAACTCAGCCTTGTCGACGACGGTCTCGTTGAATTATTGCAAGAACGCATGGAACTCTCTAAGGAAATTGGCTATTTAAAACGCAATCACAATAGCCCTATTCTTCAGGTGCAGCGTTGGGAAGAAACCCTGAAGTCTACAGTCGAAAAAGCTTTAAACGCAGGTATCTCCCAAGAATTTGCCGAGCTCTTTATCAAAATGCTCCACGAAGAATCCATCCGCATTCAATTAGCCCTCCTCAGCGATCAAGCAGATGCAAATTAAAGCGCAGCGATACAACGGTCAGCTTCTTGCACCAGCTTCTAAAAGCCACGGACAACGCTTACTTATTTTAGCAGCACTATCTGCTCAGCATTGTTCCATTGAAAATCTCGGCTCGGACAACGATACAAAGGCGATGTCAGCGGCTCTTCAATACTTTGAACACAAGCGCAATTCAAAAGAAAGCATTTCTATTTCGGTAGGAGAAAGTGGTTTTGCCTTGCGCAGCCTTGCCTTTGTGGCCGCAGCCTTTTTTAAATCCTATGAACTTTCAGGCAAAGGCACACTGCTCAACAGACAACATTGGGCTACTATTCACCTACTAGAACAATTAGGTTTGAGTGTAAGCCATCAAAACGGTTTGCTCCCTATTGCTGTGAAGGGCTCAGTCACCAATACCGAATTAGAAATAGACGCAAGCGAAGGATCGCAATTTGTTTCGGGCCTCTTCCTTTTAGCCGCAAAGCAACCCGGTACTTGGAAAATCGCAATCAAAAAGCTCAGTAGTCGGCCTTATTTTGAAATGACACTTGCCGCTTTGCGCGAATTTGGTTTTCAATACCAGCGCAGTAAGGACGTTTTCTCCTTTGAAGGTAACCAAGCACTTTCTTGTGCACATATCCAAGTAGAAGGAGACTGGAGCAGTGTTGCGGCTCATCTTGTTGGCGCCGCTATTCGAGGAGAAATACATGTTTCGGGATTAAACCCGGAAAGCTTGCAACCTGACAAAAACTTATTGCATGCCCTCGAACAATTTGGCGCACCTTACAAATGGAAAAACGGAAATCTCATCCTAACTGAAAGTAAAAACAAAACTCCTTTTGAATTCGACTGCACGCAACAACCCGATTTATTCCCTGTTTTGGTGGTATTGGCCTGTGCGGCCAACGGCACAAGCAGCATTAAAGGAATCCATCGTTTGAAGAACAAAGAATCGGATCGCCTACAAGTAATGTGCGAAGCAATATCCAAATGGGGAATTCGCTACGAAATCAAGGAGCAAGTAATCTTGATACACGGTACCGGATCTATTGCAACAGCACAGATCGAAACTTACCAAGACCACCGAATTGTTATGGCGGGTTGTGTCGCGAGTTTACTTTGTACAGAAGGGCAAAAAATAGACGGTGTTTTGGCTATTGAGAAATCATATCCGGGTTTTATAGCAGATTTTCTATACCTAACCCAGGCTTAGTTTCCTTGACCGACTAGAAAACCTGAGTCGCCTTTTAAGATATACTGCTCGAAAGTGAGGTCGAGCCTTTCCAAGCGTGACTTGATATCTTTCTTTTTTTGCTTGGTGATGTTTGGCTCTTGCAGTAACAAATTGAAGTAATAACGCACTTTTGAGGTGTCTCGTGGCATATTGATGTCATAAGAACTGGCCATGCTTTCTAATATGAGGGAACGGTTCTTATAATTCGGAAAACGCTCTAGTAAAGTATCGGCATAAGCGCGTGCTTCTCTTGGCGCACGCAAATGTTCGTAAATCATGTGGGTTTTGAATAGACAATCGGCCGAGAAGGTATCTTTTGGATACGCACGACTGTAGGCAGTCAGTCGGTTGATGAGCTCAATTTGTGCCAAACTCGTGATTTTGGCCGCTTTTTGAGGATCTTTTTGCAATTTAGCCAGGGAGTCTTCGTAGGTTGTAATGCGCTCGCGCAATTCTGATTTTTTGGATTGTTTATCAGGATTGCTATTACAAGATGTCAAAATCAGGCCAGCCAAAAGAAGTAAAGAAAGAACAGTTTTCATAAGGTGAAATTAGATCATGCGTGGTTTTTTGCCGCCGGGGAAACTCATTTTGTAGTCTACTTGGATAGCTCCAAGTGTGATGTTTCCTAAGCGTTTGAGTAGTAGTTTTTTCTTGAGTGGACTGAGGTGATCAGTGAAGAGAACACCTTCAATGTGGTCGTATTCGTGCTGAATAATTCGCGCCGCATAACCGTCGTAGGTTTCTTCGTGGAACTCCCAGTTTTCGTCGTAATAAGTAATGAGTAGTTTTTCTTGGCGGTGTACGTTTTCTCGGATACCCGGGATCGACAAACAGCCTTCTTGAAAAGCCCATTTGGTGCCGCTTTCTTCTTCGATGATCGGATTGATGAACACCTTTTTAAAATTTTCGATGCCGGCCGCCTTTGGATCTGGTTCGTCTTCTTCTTCGTCGGCAAATGGGCTGCCATCTACAATAAAAAGTCGGATGCTCTTGCCAATTTGAGGCGCGGCTAGGCCAACACCTTTTGCGTGATACATGGTTTCAAACATGTCGGCAATGAGCTTTTGCAAATCGGGATAGTTTTGATCGATTTCTTCAGCTTCTTTTTTTAAGACGGCGTCTCCGTAGGCAACAATTGGTAAAATCATAATGCAAATTTAACTAAGGTTTAGCTTTGGCCCAAGTATTCTTGTAAAATCATGGCGGCCGCCACTTGATCGATCAGGCCTTTGTCTTGCTTCTTTTTTTTGTGACCCATTTGCGCAATGGCTGAACTGGCCATTTTGGAAGAAAAACGCTCGTCGAATAACACAATTGGTATTGTGGAGAATTTAGCTTCTAAAACTGATTTTAATATACGGATATTTTCAGTGACATGGGAGTCAGAGCCGTCTAGGCGGGTGGGATAACCCAGTACGATTTCGGCAATTTGACGTTTAGGGATTTCTGACTCGAGCCAGTTCTCAAGAGTGACCGAAGCGATGGTTTGCAAAGGGCTGGCAATGATGCGATTTGGGTCGCTAATTGCCAAGCCGCAACGCTTGAGACCAAAATCAATACAAAGTACAACAGACATCGGTCAAAAATACGGAGTTTTGTTGCAGCAGCATGGAGTTTCTTTCAATAAATAGTACGTTTCGGCGAAGTATTTGTAATTTTACCTCGTGAAAATCATTTTATTGTTTTGCTTACTGAGTGTGGGTTTGTTTTCGTGCAACGAGAACCCAAAAGATAACATCAAAAACAAGGCGAAATTAGTATTCAAGCCAAAATTTGATGGTCTCGACGCCTTTCTGAAATACCAAGAAAAAATCGAGCAAAGACAGGACCTCCATACCTTACCCTCTTTACTTTTTACGCACAAAACTGGCTACACGCTGCAATCCAAAGTTTTCCTCGATGCAAATGGCGAAATTTTAAAAGCTATCCAAGAGCGCATCGATACTAATGGTGTCAAAGTGAGCACCACATTTTATTTTCTGAAAGAGGTACTGAGCATGGTTCAAGTAGATCAAGAGAATCTTCGGCTCTCCAGGTTAGAACTAGACCAAACGCGTGTTTTTTACGATGCAGACCAAAGACCAATTGCGGCTTACAACAGAAAATTAGTAAATGCTGATCCATCAAGTGTTTTCAAGCGGGCCAATTTATCCGCTAGCCAACACGCCGCTATTCAAAACGACCTCAACGCACTTTCCGACATGCAAAACCATGATGGTGTGTTTGCGCTTTATTTTCAAGGCTTTGACGAAGCCTTCAACAAGAAGTTCGTACAGTTTGGCAACGATTCTTACTCTACTAACTTAGCTTATGCGCCCAATGAGCTCGTCATTAAGGATTTAGAGAAAAACCCGAATCTTTATGCGCAGCAAACTTTTGAACTGCAATACCAACAAGTACAAGAAGCTTCAGGGCTTCAGTATCAAGTTTTAACAGGAATTAAAAAAACTAATGCAACAAATTAAGGTCTTTAATCGTCTTAATAGGTTGTACTGACCCTTATTTCATGAAAAAAATCTTCTTTCTCAGTTTTTCCCTTCTTTTTTGCTCGGTGCTTTTTGCCCAAAACATGAAAGTTTCCGGCCGCGTGGTCGACACCTCAGGTCTGACGCCGATCCATCAGGCCAGTATTATGGCCATTCACCTCCGAGATTCCGTTTTAGTACGCTACACAAGAAGTAATAGCAACGGTGAATTTTCCATGACCGACCTTCCGCTCGATTCATTTCAAATCATCATCGAACACAGCAACTGGACCCCACGCAGTATCTACTTAATGGGGTCGAGTAAAAAAACAACCTTTGAGCTACCCGATATCCGTCTTTACCCAAAAGTGCAAGACGTCAAGGATATCGTGATTACGCGCAACCGAAACGCCATGTATTTCAGTGGTGATACGCTCATTTTTGTGGCCGACTCCTTCAAAGTTGCCGAAAATGCAGTTGTCGAAGACCTCCTCAAAAAATTACCAGGCATCAAGGTAGAAGACGACGGAAGCATTACCTCACAAGGAAAGGAAATTAGCCAAGTATTGGTAGATGGCGATGAGTTTTTTGGCTCAGACCCCACAATTGCTACCAAAAACTTAGCAGCAAAAGGTGTAGAATCTGTCCAAGTCTACGAAAAGAAAAACGAAGATGCCGCCGCCGGCGAAGACGACAAAATTCAAGTACTAGACCTCAAACTCAAAGACGAAGCAAAGCGGGGCTACTTTGGCAAAGCAGCCGTTGCCTCTGATCTCAACCAAGGTGCAGCCGATGAAGCATTCTATGAAACTGAACTCCTTTTCAATAAGTTCGATAAAACCCAAAAAATATCGGTATTCATGCTTGCCTCCAATACACCAAAATCGAGCTTTGGTTTTGGCGACATGAACAAATTTGGCCTAGACAACGAAAGAGATGCAAGTGGCATGAACTTCTGGGACCGCGACTCACGCGGCGACAACTCCGGTATTCCACAAACCCTCAAAACAGGGATTTACTACAACGACCGCCTTTCTGAAAAAGTCAAACTTGGTGTCAATTATGCTTATTATGACAGCCGTTTGCAAGCAAATTCGAGCTCCCAAACCCAATATTTCCTCGCGGACAGCTCTTACTACACCAAAGATTCCACGAACAACCAAACCATTAGCAGCTCGCATCGCTTCAACATGAACCTTCAAATTGATATCGACTCCTTAACGAAGCTCGAGCTCAAACCAAATGTCCATTTTGACGAAGGCACCCAAGACAACACCTCCATTAACGATTTTCGCGACGACAACTTCGCCTCTTACCTCCTGACCAATATCAACAACAAATACGATTCTAAAGGCATCAGTAGTAATTCTGAAGCTATTTTAAGGAGGAAGTTTGGTAAAAAGGATCGCGAATTAGAAGCCAAATACATTTTACGCTACAACGACAATACCTCCGATGGGCAATTGGTCACCAATACCAATTCGCTCACCTACGATACCATCATTAATCAACGCAAGTCGAACAACAATCTCAGCAACACCCAATACGCAACGCTCACCTATACCGAACCACTTTCGAAAAGCTTCTTGCTCACCACAGAATACTTTTTAGAATTTGGCAATTCGAATCAGGCACGCTATACCTTCAACCCTGACCTCAATAATCAATTCAATGTGATAGACAGCCTCTTCACCAACGATTTCGTCAATGAGCGTTTTCAGCAACGCGGTACCATGATGCTCACTTACCTTTATAAAAGTCACCGCATCACAGGTGGTTTGGGCTTCAGAAATATCCAAATCGACAACATCAATCAATTTACAGAAGTGGGCATCAACCAAGACATCTCTAACTTCTTGCCAAATTTTGCCTATCAGTTCAAGCCGAGCATGGCCAAGCGCATCAATATCCGTTACAGCACCTACTCTGCTCCACCGAGTGCCAACGACCTTCAACCAGTCCGAGACAACACCAACCCCAATCGCATTCAAGAAGGAAACCCAGACCTCAAGCCCAACTACCAGCACCAACTGAACTTCAACGCCAACATATGGCAAGCCATGACGGGTCGTTACATTTGGTCGGGCGGTAATGCCACCTTTACGCAAAATGCCTTCGGAAACAGCACCACTTTTGACCAACTCGGCCGCACCATCTCCAAAACAGTCAATGTCGATGGCAACATGTTCGCAACAATTTATGCAGGGGGCGGTTACCCGATTTTGAATCGAAAATTGACTTTCGAACCGAGTTTCAATGCCTCGTATTTCAGAAACAACAATTTCATCAACAACCAACTCAATGCAACAAGTACCACAACACTTAACGGTGCATTTTCAATAGAAATTAGCCTCGACAGTTTGGAGTTAAACGTTGGAGCTGACTACACTTATGTTAATCCTGTGACCACATTGAGCACCTTCTCCAATCAGCCCTACTCGACTCAAAATTATTTCATGACTGGCGATTGGCGTTTCCCTGCACATTTCAGGTTCAAATGGGAACTCAACTACACCATGAACCGCGGACGTGCCGACGCCTTTAACCGCGACTTATTTATTGTCGACCTCGAAGTTCAAAAAGCATTCTTGAAAACAGAAAACCTTATTCTTGGTTTGTCCATCAACGACTTACTCAACCAAAACATCAATTTGCAGCGCACCGTAAGTGGCAACATGATCACCGACAACTACACCCGCATCATAACGCGCTATTTCTTATTGCGCTTGACTTACAAATTTAACAACAACAAAACCCGTGAAGAAGATCTTCGTATGTGGCATTAGTGCCTTGTTGCTCAGTCTACAGACTTGGGCACAAACCGAATACATTCATGCTGGCAAGATCACCTTTGAACGCCGCACCAACCTTGAAAAACGCTTCAAAGATGAGCGCATGAAACGCTTTGTTACTGAAGAAAACAAGATCCGCACAGAGCCTTTTATGCTCTATTTCAACGACACCGCCTCTTATTTTGCGGTAGTCCCTAGCAATGAGCCAGAAGAAATGGCTTGGCTCACCACCAAAAATGCCTATTATCAAAACCTCCAAGATGGCCAGCAACTCATGATGCTCGCTGTCTTTGGGCAAAATGTATATGTTCAAGATAGCTTGCCTGTGCGTACCTGGAAAATCACAGACGGAAAACGCACCATTTGCGGCTACGAGTGTAGAAAAGCCATTTACCAAAAAAACGACAGTACGCGCCTCTACGCTTGGTACACACCAATGCTCACTCCATCTGTTGGCCCCGAAGGCTTTTGTGGTTTGCCAGGCACTATACTCGGCTTGGCCACTGAAGACGGCGGAATTGTATACTTCGCTAAAAAGATTGATTTAGTTGCTCCCAAAAAAGAAGAACTACTCTTGAACCCGGGTAAAAACAAAGTGTTTACCATTGCTGAATTGCGTCAAAAAATTGAAAAAGAATACGGCAACACCCCATGGGGCAAGCGCCTTTTTGACGATCTCTTCCGTTGGCTTTAATTTGCTCAAGCCAAAAGCTATCTCTAATTTAGTGCAATAAACTGACTATGAAAGGCATGATTTTAGCCGGTGGATCCGGAACACGCTTGCATCCATTAACCCTCGCGGTATCCAAACAACTCATGCCTGTCTACGACAAGCCTATGATTTACTATCCGCTTTCTATTTTAATGAGCGCCGGAATCCGAGAAATTCTAATTATTTCTACTCCTGCTGACCTCCCTCATTTTGAAAAATTACTTGGCGATGGCTCAAGTCTTGGTTGCCGTTTTGAATATGCTGTTCAAGAGGTTCCAAATGGCCTTGCACAAGCCTTTGTCATTGGAGCAGATTTCATCGGTATTGATAAAGTTGCGCTTATACTTGGTGACAACATCTTTTACGGTGTGGGGATGGATACCCTCTTGAAAGAAAACAACGATCCAGATGGTGGTGTAGTTTACGCGTATCACGTCTCTGAACCAGAGCGCTATGGCGTCGTTGAATTTGATAAAGACAATCGTGTTGTATCCATTGAAGAAAAGCCGCCGCAACCCAAATCCAATTATGCAGTCCCTGGGCTTTATTTTTACGACAATTCAGTCATTGAAATTGCCAAAAACCTTCAGCCTTCGGCAAGAGGAGAATACGAAATCACAGATGTCAATGCCGAATACCTGCGCAGAGGACAACTCAAAGTAGCCATCCTAGACCGCGGTACAGCATGGCTAGACACCGGAACTTTTGGTTCATTAATGCAAGCCGGGCAGTTTGTGCAGGTCATAGAAGAAAGACAAGGTCTCAAAATTGGCTGTATTGAAGAAGTGGCTTATCAAAATGGCTTCATCGATGCCGTGCAACTCAAACAATTAGCCTCAGGACTTGTTAAAAGCGGTTATGGGAACTATTTACTCGAACTGCTCAATAAATGAAAAGCCTAGCCACATATAGCGCCTATCTTGAAAACGCGCTCAAACAAGCGCATTTTCCAACACAGCCAGCCAACCTTTACGACCCACTGCGCTACTTCCTGAAGCTAGGCGGTAAACGCATGCGTCCTATGCTCAGCCTGATGGCCTGTAAAATGACGGGATCAGCCTTCGAAAAAGCTTTGCCAGCTGCAATGGCGGTTGAATATTTTCATAATTTCTCGTTGATCCACGACGACATCATGGACGCAGCGCCTATTCGAAGAGGGCAAGCAACCGTTCATGAAAAATGGAATGCCAATATTGCCATTCTTTCCGGCGATGTTTTATTGGTTAAGGCCTACGAACAGTTGGCCAAATACGACTCAAGTACTTTTCATGCCCTTTTTAACGTTTTTAACAAAACGGCCATTGAGGTTTGCGAAGGCCAACAAATGGACATGGATTTTGAGTTGCGCAACGAGGTAAGCGAAGCTGAATACTTAGAAATGATTCGCCTCAAAACGTCTGTGCTACTAGGCTGCGCTTTGCAAATGGGTGGCTTAGTTGGCGGCGCAAGTCAAAAAGACGCCGCATTGCTCTATTCATTTGGCGAAGAGCTAGGTTTGGCTTTTCAGATACAAGACGACATACTTGACTTATATGGAGATACTGCACAAGTAGGCAAACAGGTTGGTGGCGACGTACTCGCCAACAAGAAAACACTGCTGTCAATAAGGGCAAAGAAAGTTGCAGATAACACGCAATTACAAACTTTAGCTGCGTTGGAACAACTCCAAGATCCGATGCTCAAAGTAGAACAAACCAAAGCACTTTATACAGCTTTGGGCGCGCGCCATTATTGTGAAGAACAAATGAAAGCGCACCATCAGAAAGCGCTTGTTGCGCTTTCTAGAATAGAAATTGACGGCACAAAATCTGAATTAGAAGAACTCGCTGAATTTTTATTTGTAAGGACGCATTAATTCTGCTTTTTTTTCAATTTTCCTTATATTTGTCAGAACTATCTAAAATATCAACAATGAAAAAACTTTACGTATCTTTTCTTGCCGTTATGGCAGCTGGTACTTTTCATGCACAATTGAAAAGCATCAACGCGCCACGCCTAGACAAAAGAACTTCTTTTGAAGTTGGGTCTAGCGTTGCTCAAAAGCCTTCTGCTGAAGCAAAGGCCACTACCATTTGGTCAGACAACTTTTCTACTGCTGCCAACTGGACTATCGGAAGCACTGGTTCTAATCCAGAGCAGTGGAACTTCATCAATACGCCAACATCCATTCCTGTTAGCGCATTGAGCCCTTTTGCTTCTCCTACAGCATCAAACGGTTTTTTGTTTGTGAATTCTGATGCCAATAACAGTGGCGACATGGACGGTACGCCAATCATTACAACAGCTACAAACGTCGGTACCATCGACTGTTCAGCACATAGCGTTGTGAAATTAAAATACAACCACAACTTCCGTTGGTGGCACGATACCCGTGGCGTTCGTGTTTCTGGTGACAACGGTGCAACTTGGACAGAATTCTTAATTTCTGACGAAGTAGATTACTTTACACCAAACCAAAACTCTGCAAACCCAGAAGTTACAATTCTAGATGTTTCTTCAGTCGCTGCAGGTTCTTCACAAGTCAAAGTTCAGTTCTACTACAATGACAACGACTACTGGGGTTGGTACTGGGCAGTAGACGACGTTGAACTTTACGTACCTGAAGCCAACGACCTTAAATTGAACAGCATTTATTGGGGTTCAACTGGTTTTTGGGCGGAGCGCTTAGCTTACTACCAAGTTCCAGCTTCACAGGTTACCGAAATCGAATTCTCAGGTGTCGTTGAAAACATCGGTGCTCAAGATCAACAAGATGGCGTCTTTACTGCAACAGCAGGTACTTTCTCTAGTGCTTCTGCAGCAACACCAGTATTGGTTGGTAACATCGATACCCTTGCTTGTAATGCCTCTTTTACACCAGGTTCAGCTACTGCTACTCTTTCTTTGTCTGGCGCAGTTACTATGGGTAACAACGACGGCGATGCAACAAACAATAGCATTAGTAACTATGCATCCATTTCCATTAACCCTTACGTTTATTCCCGTGACAACGGTACCGCAATTAACGGTTCATTTAACGGCGGTATGGGCTTCGAAGTAGGTAATATCTTCGATATCTTCGCTAACACAAATATTGGTGGTGGTTCTGTTTACATCAACGGTGCTGCTGAAGTAGGTACAGAAATGTACTTGAAATTGTATTCTATCGACCCAGCTTCTGGTGACTTCGTATACGTTGACGAAACTGGTCCATATGTACTTACTTCCAACGATATCGATGCTGAAGTAACACTTTCTTTCTTAGGTGGAAACTACCCATTGAATGCAGGCGAGTCCTACCTTTTGGTTGCAGGTTCAAACGGTGACGGTGGCGCAACTAACGACCTCGTTGTTGGTACTGCTGGCCCAGCTCCGGTTCAAACTTGCTACTACTACGACATGACAGACCTCACATGGTACTACACAACTTCACAGCCAATGGTTCGCATGAATTTCGATCCAGCTTTAGGTGTGAAAGAAGCAAACAATACATTTGGTCTTGAAGTAGCTCCAAACCCTGCTGCTGATGCAACCACAGTTACTTTCACTGTTAAAAACACATCTGATGCAAGCATCACTGTAATTGACATGGCTGGTAAAGTAGTTGCTACTCAAACTTTGTCTGGTGTAAACGGCACACAAGCTGTTGAGATCAACACAAGCGCTTTGAACAGCGGAATGTACACAGTTAACGTAACTGCTAACGGTACAGCTGTAAGCCAAAAATTGGCGGTACGCAAATAAGCTTTTCCTCATGGAAATCAAAAGGGAGCCCTAGGGCTCCCTTTTTTTGGTATTATACTTTCTAAATTTGTTTCACCGCAAACTAAAAGACAAGACCGCATCAAGGAATGCATCTGGTGCTTCTGCATGTACCCAATGCCCTGCATTGGAGATCGATGCCAATTGTAGATCTGGAAAATATGATTCCAGTATGGAGATGTCTTCGTCTAAAATATAATTCGAAAGCAAACCGCGGATAAATAAGGTTGTAGTAAATGACTCTTGTTCTGGCAAAGCACTTAATATTTCAGGCATACTTGCTTCCAAAACAGGGAAATTAACGCGCCAAGCTAACTTACCTTTGTCTTCCCAATAGAGGTTCTTCAATAGAAACTGACGCACACCATCTGAATCGACAAAAGTCTTAAGGATAGCTTCGGCCTCACTTCGGGCACTCAACTTTGAAAGATCTATGGCGTGTATAGCCGCAAGAATGTGTGCGTGATGTGGAGGGTAAGCTTTCACACCCATATCGACAACAATGAGCTTTTCTATAAAGCCTGGAAAAGCGTGGTCATAGTGCATAGCGAGCTTTCCGCCCATTGAATGACCAACTAGAATAGGTTTTTCAAGTCGCAGCTCCTGAAATAAACCATGCAAATCTTGAACCATTAACCTGTAGGTAAATGCATCTGACCAAGGTGAATGACCGTGGTTTCGCAAATCGACAAGTGTGACCTCGAAATACTCGGCTAGCTTTTTGGCGTGGGTTTGCCAGTTATCAGAAGACCCAAAAAGTCCATGAAGAATGACCATTGGTTTTCCCTGACCTAATTGCCTGTAGTGAAGTTTCATTTGAGTGTTTGTGGAGAACCTATAGTTCTAACCGTAAATTGGCGGTCATTGAGCCCTGCAAGTACGCGTAGCATTCGCTGAGGCGCTATTTGGTCACTGTCATAATGAACTTTTATAACCTGTTCTTCTAGTGAATCTATGTAATTAACTTCGACGCGTTCAACCGCACAAGTTTCTTTCAAAGCCTTGCGGATACTGCCGCCACAGCCCATCTGACAAACCATACCCTTGACACCAATTTCTTGAATCGTATTGGCATTAACGCTCTTGCAAACTTTTGCTTGAGGTTCGTTTTTGTCAATTTTTGTATTTGATTGACTACAAGAAATGAAAAGAATTAGAAGGGTCGAAAGTAGAGCTATTTTCATGAAACAAAAATAGTCAGGATATTGCGAATGTTCAAGCCTTTACTTAGATTTGTTAAAACTTGAAAAATTATGAAAAGACTATTTTTTATCGGCTTGGCCACTTTAGCAGTAGGTTCAGCATCTCTTACTTCTTGTAGTAAATACGAAGAAGGTCCATCTTTGACATTAGCTTCCAAAACCGCGCGTTTGACGGGTTCTTGGAAATTGACAGCACAAACTACAAACGGTGTGGCTGATGCACTTACGGGTCTTACCCAAACAATGGAAATCACCAAAGACGGAAAGTACAGCACCCTTATTGCATATAGCTACATGGGTTTCAACTATACCAACGACTTCACTGGTACTTGGGCGTTTTCTGAAGACAAAACACAACTCATCACAACTGTTGACGGTTTAACTGGTACAGACACACAAACAATTGTTCGTTTGGCTGGTAAAGAGTTGAAATTGAAAACAGTTGATGGTAGCGAAACCGTTATTCAAACCTTCACTGCACAATAAGCCTATTTGCAACACACAATTTAAAGCCGCGATTCGTTGCGGCTTTTTTATTGCGCAAAAAGTAGTACATTTGAAAAAAACAAAAAATGAAGTCTGTTCTCTTTTCACTTTCTTTATTGACACTAGGCCTTGCGGGCTGTTCAAAATACAGCGAAGGACCATCCTTTTCAGTACATACTAGAAAAGCACGTTTATGTAACGATTGGAAGCTTTCAAATTACATCATGAATGGGAATGATGTGTTTGACCCAAGCATCACTACCAAAATGAGCATAGACAAAGATGGAACCTATTCTATTTCCAATTACACCAATGAGTTAGGGCAAATTCAGGGTACCTATAGCCATGGTACATGGACTTTCGGCGAAGACGAAACAACTGTTTTCTTTTATGCAGACACTACAACCGTAGACCCTATTCACGAATATAGCATTAAAGAATTGCGTAATAAGCGTTTGGTTCTCGAAGAAGAAATCTTCCAGACTGGCAACCAACACCGCATGACTTTCATTCAGCAATAAACTGCTGTATGATCGGTATGTGTAGATAAAACTTAAAATTTTAAGATAAAAGAAGTGGATCCTAAACAAATTTAGGATCCACTTCCATTATATGACCACATGCTTTGCAAGTGCGGAGGTCCTCAGACCCGTAAAACTCTTTAAAACGTGGTAAGAAATCTTTCTCGATGTTCTCTAAAGGGAAGCGATAGGTGTGAAGATGGTGATTACACTTTTCACAAAACCACATGAGGCCATCTTGAAGATTGGTGCCTTTCCTGACGCGTTCGATGACTAAACCTATTGTATTTGCGCCTCTGGCAGGGGAATGTGGTGTATTGGCTGGCAATAAAAACATTTCACCTGCTTTTACAATGATGTCTTTGGCTTGCCCTTCGTGCTGAATGCGCACATTAACCTCGCCTTCTAACTGATAGAATAATTCCTCAGCTTCATTGTAATGGTAATCTTTGCGGGCATTCGGACCGGCAACTACCATAACAATAAAATCACCGGCTTCTGTATATAAATTTTTATTAGAAACAGGTGGCTTGAGCAAATCTCGATTGTCATCGATCCATTGCTGTAGGTTAAAAGGAGCGAGCATAAGCTACAAATTAGGCGTTGAGAATACCTCTTGAAATAACGATTTTTTGAACTTCAGAAGTTCCTTCGTAAATCTGGGTAATTTTTGCATCGCGCATGAGGCGTTCTACATGGTATTCTTTTACAAAACCATAACCACCGTGAATCTGAACAGCCTCGACTGTTTGTTCCATTGCTACTTTAGATGCGTAAAGTTTGGCCATTGCGCCAGATTGATCGTAGTTACGGCCAGCGTCTTTATCTTGTGCCGCTTTGTAAACCAACAGACGTGCTGCTTCAATTTCGGTGGCCATGTCTGCCAATTTGAAGGCGATGGCTTGGTGCTTGTAAATTTCTTTACCGAAAGCAGATCGTTCTTTGGAATACGCGAGTGCTAATTCAAGGCCGCCAGCAGCAATTCCTAATGCTTGTGCTGCAATACCGATACGACCGCCTGATAGTGTTTTCATGGCAAACTTGAATCCGAAGCCATCTTCGCCGATGCGGTTTTCTTTTGGAACCTTTACATCGTTGAACAACAAAGTGTGGGTATCACTTCCGCGGATACCCATTTTGTCTTCCTTAGCGCCAATAACGAAACCTTCCATTCCGCGCTCAACGATAAGTGCATTGATGCCTTTGTGGCCGAGTTCAGGGTTAGTTTGCGCAATAACGAGGTAAGTAGAAGCTGACGAACCATTGGTAATCCAGTTTTTGGTTCCGTTCAAAAGGTAATAGTCGCCCATGTCGATGGCAGTGGTGCGCTGTGAGGTGGCATCAGAACCAGCTTCAGGCTCAGACAAGCAAAAAGCGCCAATTTTTTCGCCTTTTGCAAGTGGAACGAGGTACTTTTGTTTTTGTTCTTCAGAGCCATAGGTTTCTAGACCCCAACAAACCAATGAGTTGTTGACTGACATACACACTGAAGCAGAAGCATCTATCTTAGAGATTTCTTCCATTGCCAAAACATAAGAAAGGGTGTCCATACCGCTTCCTCCGTATTTTGGATCGACCATCATGCCTAAGAAACCAAGCTCACCAAGTTGTTTCATTTCTTCTACTGGAAACTTCTGTTGGTTGTCGCGTTCGATAACGCCTGGTTTTAAGATGTTTTGTGCGAAATCTCGGGCGGCTTCTTTGACGGCGAGGTGCTCTTCAGTGAGTTCAAAATTCATGTTGACTGATTTATTTTAATTTTGACAAAAATAAACCAATTCCAATACTCTTGAAAGCAAAATCCTACAATAATCTGCAGTTATTAGGTCTGATGTCCGGAACCTCCCTTGATGGATTGGATATTGCACATGTGTCTTTCAATTTTTTAAAATCTGTAAGCATTGATTTCCAGTTAATTAACTGTAAAACATACCCTTTACCAACTCCTATTTTTGATAAGCTTTCTAAGGTTTTTTCATTGAGCGCTATGGCGATTTTTGAACTCGATCAAGAACTAGCCCATTTTTATGCTGGCTGTATCGCGCAATTTATTACAGAATTTAACATTGATCAAAAAGAGATTACAGCAATTGCCTCTCATGGCCAAACGATTTTTCATCAGCCAAACAAAGGCTATACGACCCAAATTAGTTGCGGCAGCACGCTCAACTACCTTACTAAAATTCCAGTCATCAATCAATTTAGACAGCTCGACGTGAGTGCAGGTGGTCAAGGCGCTCCTTTGGTTCCGCTCGGCGATGCACTATTATTTGCTCCGTTTGCCGATGGTTTTCTTAATCTCGGTGGTTTTGCAAACATCTCGACACAAAACAACACGAGCTCAATTGCTTACGATATTGCACCTGCTAATTTACCAATGAATCAGTGGATGCAGCAGCTTGGCGAGGCCTACGACGCCAATGGAGAACTCGCACGAGAAGGAAAAATAAACGAAGAAATACTTTCAGAAATACTCTCACTGGATTTCTTTAGTCAAAACGGGCCCAAGTCATTGGGTACAGAATGGTTGGAATGCACCTACATGCCCTGTTTTAAAAATGGCAGCATTCCAGACAAACTCAGAACCCATTTGGAAGTCCTGAAAATACTCTGTATTCGTGAATTTGAGCGTTTAGGTTTAAACAGCGTTTACATTACCGGAGGTGGTGCTTTTAATACCTACTTCATCGAACTTCTTTCAGAAGCATTTCAAGGTAAACTGATCATTCCGGATGCAGATACCATCAACTACAAAGAAGCGCTCATTTTTGCGTTTCTAGGTGCGCGTTATCTAAGAAATGAAACCACAACAGTTAGCGCGGTTACGGGTGCACACGAAGCGCTCCGAACGGGTGTTTTACATGATTTCCAGGGAAGTCTTGGTTAAAAAATAGGTCTAAACCCGCCCAAAATTGGTATTTTTGTACCGCTAACAAAATTGACATTCCACATGAAAGAACTCCTCTCCAAATTTGAAAATAAAAGACCCGAAATCGTTTTTGAATGGAAAGATTCCCAAACTGACGCAGAAGGCTGGGTAGTCATCAACTCGTTAAGAGGAGGAGCTGCCGGCGGCGGAACAAGAATGCGTGTGGGCCTCGACAAAAGAGAGGTAGAATCCTTGGCTAAAACCATGGAAGTCAAGTTTACAGTTGCTGGGCCTGCCATCGGCGGCGCCAAATCAGGTATCAACTTTGACCCCAAAGACCCTCGCAAAAAAGAAGTACTCAAAAGGTGGTTTGCAGCGGTTTCACCTCTTCTCAAAACCTATTATGGCACAGGTGGCGACCTCAACGTAGACGAAATTCATGAGGTCATTCCCATGACCGAAGAATTCGGCGTTTGGCACCCTCAAGAAGGCGTCTTTAATGGCCACTTCAAACCCAACGATTCTCAAAAAATCAACCGCATTGGCCAATTGCAACGCGGTGTTTCTAAAGTTTTAGACAACGAGAAATACAGTCCAAAAATCAGCAACAACTACCTCGTTGCAGACATGATCACCGGCTATGGTGTTGCTGCCTCTATTGCCCACTATTACGACATCTGGGGAGGCGAGTTAGCAGGGAAACGCGTTTTAGTTCAAGGCTGGGGCAATGTAGGTTCAGCAGCAGCCTACTACCTCGCACAACAAGGTGCCAAAATTGTCGGCATCATTGACCGCGTCGGCGGCCTCATCCAAACAGAAGGCTTCAGTTTAGAGCAAATATTGGAGCTCTTCATTACTAAAAATGGCAACGAACTCAACGCGCCAAATTTAATGAGCTACGACGACATCAATGCCGCATTTTGGTCTACCCCTGCCGACATCTTTATTCCTTGCGCAGGCAGCCGCATGATTACCGAAAATCAACTTGAACAACTATTGACGGCAGGCGTAAGCGTCATATCATCTGGTGCCAATGTGCCATTTGCCGATCAAGAAATCTTCTTTGGCCCCATTGCCGAAAAAGCCGATGCTTCATTGGCCCTCGTTCCAGACTTCATTGCCAACTGCGGAATGGCGCGTGTGTTTGCCTACCTCATGAGCTCCGACCTCCCTACCCTTGACGACGCGCTTATTTTTGAAGACGCCAGCCAAACCATCCGCAAGGCCTTGCTCGATACCCATCAACTGAACGCCACCACAAGAGGTATTGCCAAAACTG
>JBIIBL010000119.1:0-3514 GCA_044239425.1 Crocinitomicaceae bacterium
GAGCTCACGCTGGTACTCATCTTTATCATAGGCTACACCGCAATTAGTTTTGAACATGCGCTCAAAATAGATAAGCTCATTCCAGCGCTGCTCATGATGACGCTATCTTGGGCGCTCATAGCCTTCTATGCACAAGACCCCCATGTACTCGGTGAGCACTTGCTGCATCATTTTGGCAAAACCACCGAAATCCTTATCTTTCTGATGGGAGCAATGGCCATTGTAGAAATGATCGATTATTTTGATGGTTTTAAAAGTGTGCAAGCGTTGATCAAAGTCAAAACGGCCTATCAACTCTTAATTGTGGTTTCCGTTCTTGCTTTTGTTTTATCTGCCATCATTGACAACCTTACCGCTACAATTGTCCTGATTTCCATTTTACGCAAAATGGTCCCGGACAAAGAACTCCGCATGTGGATGGCCGGGTTTGTCATTATAGCTGCTAATGCCGGCGGCGCGTGGTCGCCAATTGGAGATGTTACCACCACCATGCTCTGGATTGCAGGAAAGGTAAGCTCAATGAAACTCATTGAACATATTTTTATACCAGCAGTTGTTACACTAGCCATACCACTAGCCATTGCCTCCAAGATGTCTGTCTTCAAATCAAAACTCCCCGAAAGAAAAGAAATCAAAAAAAGCAAAGTTGCTGGTTTCATTTTATTGAGTGGCTTGGTACTCATCATTTTTGTACCCATTTTTAAAACCATTACGCACCTCCCACCCTACATGGGCATGATGTTTTCTTTGGCCGTTTTTGCAATTATTGGCGAACTTGCCAGCAAACGTCAATTGAACCTCAGCTCTCTCGACGAGCAGAATCATGGCGGACATGTCGGCCCAACGCTCAAAGCACTCAGTAAAATAGAAATGCCCTCCATCCTTTTCTTTTTAGGAATTCTCATGACAGTTGCCGGAATGGAGGAGCTTGGAATGATCGAACAGCTCGGTGAAAATGTTTTGGCAGCCGGTATTTCTCAAGAGGTTTACATTACCTTTTTAGGCCTCGCCTCCGCGATCATTGACAACGTGCCGCTTGTTGCCGCAAGCATTGGGATGTTTAAAGATGGCCTGGACGCCGACGCCTGGCACTTTATTGCCTACACCGCAGGAACCGGCGGCTCCATTCTCATTATTGGCTCTGCAGCCGGCGTAGTAGCCATGGGGATGGAAAACATCGGTTTTGGCTGGTACCTGAAACGTATTTCTTTACTGGCCTTGGCCGGCTACATCGGCGGCGTACTCACCTTTTTGCTCCTCTAAAAAAATGGAACAAAGCAGCACGTATCAAGATAGTATTGCTTGGCTTTTTTCGCGCTTTCCTTCTTATCAAAACCTAGGTGCTGCAGCCTATAAACCTGGCTTAGAGCGCGTATATCAATTGCTTGACATTCTTGACATTGACGCGCACCAAATCCCGAGTATGCATGTCGCTGGAACAAACGGAAAAGGCAGTACTGCAGCCTATTGCACGAGTTTGTTAATAGAACAAGGTTACAAGGTTGGCCTCTTTACCTCACCGCATATCTACGATTTTTCAGAGCGCATACGCGTCAATGGCCTACCTATAAGTCAAAACTCAGTAATCGATTTTTGCCAGCATTTTCAAAACCTGAATTCAACAATTGATGCGAGTTTTTTTGAACTCACCTTCGCGCTGGCCCTCGCGCATTTTCAAGCAGAAAAATGTGATTACATCGTGATCGAAACTGGTCTGGGCGGCCGCTTAGATGCCACCAATGTATTGACACCAATAGTAAGCGTCATTACCAATATTGCCCTCGATCATCAAGATCTACTTGGTGACACCATAGCGCAAATTGCGCAGGAGAAAGCAGGAATTATCAAGGTACAAACTCCGCTAGTTATTGGAGATAAATCACCAGCAACTCAAACCATATTTCAAGAAAAAGCGAGCCTGCTTAACGCCCCCATCTACTTTTCTGAAGACATTCAATTTGAAATATCCCAACTCCCATTGTTAGGGTATCAAAAAAACAATTTCAACACCGCCTTGCTTGCTTTACAAAAAATTGGATTTGAATTTTCGTCAGAACAACACCTATCTGCACTTGAAAACCTTAGAAGCAATACGGGTTTTTTTGGCCGTTTAGAGGTCATTCAAACCAACCCAAAAATCATCCTTGATGTGTCCCATAACCCGGCGGGAATAACAGCGACACTTCCCCTCATTGAAAATGAATGCGAAGGACAGCTTTATATTTTATACGGTGCTGCCAAAGACAAAGATGCCAGTGAAATTTTAACCCTATTTCCAAGTAAAGCAAAAGTTGCGGCTTGTATATTTAGCAATCCAAGGTCTAAAAACCTACAAGAATGGCAATCATTAGGCATTCAAACAGTTTACAATAACCTTTCGCTCGCGATAAAAGACATCAAAAAACGAATGCAGCCTACCGACTTACTTTGGGTTACGGGTAGTTTTTTCTTAATCTCGGACTTACCCACTGAAAAAAAGATTTTTTAAAGTATCTTTGCATTAATGGAAAAGCAAGTCATCCTCAATGCCACCCAGCTCGAACTGACGCTCAAACGGCTTTCCCATGAACTCATTGAAACCCACGGCAACTTTGAAAACTCTGTTTTAATAGGGCTTCAGCCGCGTGGAATCCACGTCACAACCCGCCTCAAAACCATGCTCGAATTCATTTTGGGTCATGAAATCCAAGCAGGCAACCTCGACATCACTTTTCACCGCGACGACTTCCGCCGCAGAGAAACTCCTTTACTTCCTAGCATTACCAACATCGACTTTTCTATTGAGAACAAACGCATTATTCTCATAGACGACGTCTTGTTTACTGGCAGAACCATCCGTGCAGGCTTAGACGCCTTACTTACTTTTGGGCGTCCATCGCAAGTGCAACTTTTAGCACTCATCGACAGACGCTTCAGCCGTGACCTCCCTATTCAGGCCGACTACATCGGTAAAACCGTGGACACACTCACCTCTGAACGTGTTGCCGTAGAATGGAAAGAAAGTGAAGGACAAGACCAAATTTTATTATTCACAAAAGAAGGACATGAAGCAGCTCAGCGTTGATCACATTACTGGCATCGTAGACCTCACGCGTCAAGACATCGAACTCATCCTCGAAACCGCTGCTCGTTTCAAAGAAGTGATCAATCGGCCTATTAAAAAAGTACCTTCACTTCGCGACATCACCATCGCCAACGTTTTTTTTGAAAATTCTACCAGAACACGCCTCTCCTTTGAACTCGCGCAAAAAAGACTTTCTGCCGATGTCGTCAATTTCAGTGCGGCAAGCTCTTCGGTTAAAAAAGGCGAAACACTCGTAGACACCGTCAATAACATCCTCGCCATGAAAGTAGACATGGTCGTGATGCGCCACCCAAATCCTGGGGCAGCTAAATTTTTGTCGCAAAAAATAAAAGCGAGAGTTGTCAATGCGGGTGATGGCACACACGAACATCCTACACAAGCTTTGCTGGACGCTTTCTCCATTCAAGAAAAACTCGGAACAGTAGAAGG
>JBIIBL010000068.1:0-12091 GCA_044239425.1 Crocinitomicaceae bacterium
CATCGTAGGCGATATCCTACACTCTAGGGTAGCGCTCAGCAATATCTACTGCCTTCAAAAACTGGGTGCAGAAGTCATGGTTTGCGGGCCAAGCACACTCATCCCAAAATACATCGGCGAACTCGGTGTCAAGGTTTCTCACCACCTCCGAGAAGCATTAGAATGGTGCGATGTCGCCAATATGTTGCGCATACAATTAGAGCGTCAAGACATCAAATACTTCCCATCTTTACGAGAATACGCCCAACTATTTGGCCTCGACAAGACTTTGCTCGATAGCCTTTCCAAAGAAATTGTCATCATGCACCCAGGTCCAATTAACCGTGGGGTAGAGATCTCTTCAGACGTTGCCGATTCTTCCCAAAGTATCATCTTGGATCAGGTCGAGAACGGCGTTGCAGTGCGGATGGCCGTTATTTATTTGCTCGCCGCCAAGATCGAAAGATAATTTAGTTATTTTTGAGCAAACCATTGCTATGAATTTCTCCGTGGACCCACAGGGCCAAATTGTTGTTGTGAGTACCGAAGTTGAAAAACTCGATGCCAGCAACGCTCCTGAACTCAAAGCCCACTTCTTGCAGCTCAATAAGGTAGGTACCAACTACATCGTACTAGACATGAGCAAAACCAAATACTGCGACTCCTCTGGCTTATCAGCTGTGCTTATTGCCAACCGTCTTTGCAAGGACACCAATGGAAAATTCGCTATAGCAGGTTTACAGCCAAGTGTGCTCAAACTGATCGAAATTGCTCAACTCGACAAGGTGCTCACTATCGGAAATTCAAAAAACGCCGCTTTAGACCTACTTGCAAAGTGAGTTTTGAACTCCATATACTTGGCTCCGGTGCGGCACTACCTACCGCTAAAAGACAAGCCACTGCCCAGTACATCAACTGCAACGAAAGGCACATTTTAATTGATTGTGCAGAAGGCACCCAACAACAGCTACGCAAATACAGCTTGAAGCTGCAAAAAATCCAATTTATACTCATTTCGCATCTACATGGAGACCATTTCTTTGGCTTGCCCGGGTTGTTATCAACCATGCATTTATTAGGACGCAACAAAAAACTACATGTTTTCGGTCCCCCAGGTCTTGAAGATTTAATGAGGGCTATGCTTGCTGCTGGCGGTCATCCACTGCAGTTTGACATCACTTTTCAAACCGTCGTACCAGGCCCAAAACAACTCATTTTTGAAGATCGACTCATTGCCATTCATGCGTTTGCGCTCAAACACCGCATTCCTACAATTGGTTACCGCATCGACGAAAAACCCAAATTGCTCAACCTCGATAAAGAAGCCATTAAGGCAGCGGGCTTGCGCATTGAAGACCTCCCTAAATTAAAAGCAGGTATTTCCATCGAAAGAGACGGTAAAAAATACAATTATAAAAAGTTTACGCTTCCTGCCCAGGCAACATATAGTTATGCCTATTGCTCCGATACCAAACCGAGTCTGAACTATTTAGCAGCCATTGATGGCGTAGATTTATTATACCACGAGGCCACCTTTACCCAACAGCACCTCGAGCGCGCCAAAAGCACCTTCCATTCTACTGCCCAACAAGCAGGCCAACAAGCAACTAATGCCAATTGTAAGCATCTCTTACTCGGGCATTTTTCTTCGCGCTACGACGACACCGAACTGCATCTGCACGAAGCGCGTCAGACGCATTCAAATGTAGCTGCCGCAGAAGACGGTATGCATATTGTTCTTGGGAAATGGCTGCCTATTTTTGGGAACGCTGATAAAACACCAACGCCACCAGCGCAAAAATAGCATTTGGCAACCAAACGGACCAAAGTGTAGGGAAGCCAACTTTAACAGCTGCAACAGTCAGCATTTTCATGGCAAAAATATAGACGAAAATAAAGGCCAAGCCAATAGCGATGTTCATCCCTTGGCCGCCTCTTTTTTTCTGGGAAGCCACAGAAACACCAATAATTGTCAAAATGTAGGTCGCAAATGGAAATGCAGTTCTTTGATGGAGTTCTATCTCAAACTCAGGCACCAATTTAGATCCTTTTATTTTTTCGCGTTCAATGGCGTTATTAAGTTCGGTGTAAGTTAGGGCCTGCGCTGCGTTATCGCGCTGGGCCATTTCTTCGATGCGGTAAACAAATGCAGTGTCTTTGTGTCTGCCATGAATGAGCTTTGCTTTGGGAAAGGTGTAATCTTTCTCATAATAATCGGTGAGCTCCCAGTTATTGGTTCCTGGCGTATTTTTAGCAAAACGCGCACGCAAAAAATACATAGGCTTGTTGTCCTTGCTCCATTTTTGAATGGTTAAATCATTGACGCGTTGTTCTTGAGCAGCATAATTTGAAAAGTATACCAGTTCATTTCCTGGATATTCTGCTTGATAGTTATTGACGGTCAGGACATCTCGGTAATAGCGCTCTTCAAAAGCCAAACGAACTTTATTGGTGCGCGGAATGATCAAATGATTGAGTACTAAAGACATAATTGTAAGCAGCGTAGCGCCAATGAAATAGGGCCTTAAAAAGCGGGCAACGGGTCGGCCAGAAAACCAAATCGGGATAATCTCGGTGTTCTGTGCCATTTTGCCCGTAAACCAAATGACCGACAAGAAAATGATCATGGAGGAGAACGTATTGCCGTAATAAAGGATAAAAGTGACGTAATAACTGAAGAAAATTTCTTGAAGGGGTGCTTTGTTGCTGATGAACTCGCTCAGTTTTTCAGAAATATCAAAAACGACCGAAAAGAGCATAATGAGCCCAAGCATGAAAAAGAACGTGCTTAAGAACTTCTTAATGATATAGCGATCGATGCGTTTAAGCATTTTTTAGAGTCGTTGACCTAGTTTGGTGACCACTTGATTTTTCCAGGCTACAAATTCTCCTGCAGCGATTTTCTCGCGGGCTACACGCATGAGTTCGAGGTAAAAAGCCAAGTTGTGAATAGTGGCAATCTGAATGCCAAGGTACTCGCCTGTTTTGATCAAATGACGCAAATAGGCTTTGGTATAGACTTGATCTACCCAAACTTTACTGGAAGGATCGAGCGAACTGAAATCTTTGGCCCATTTTTCATTTTTAATATTAATGGTGCCTTCCCAAGTATATAACAAACCATGACGGGCGTTTCTGCTTGGCATTACGCAATCAAACATATCTACACCCAAAGCAATGGACTCCAATAAATTGATTGGGGTTCCTACACCCATTAGGTAGCGCGGTTTTTCGGTTGGTAAAATGCCGCAAACCAATTCGGTCATCTCGTAGAGTTCATCGTCAGGCTCACCCACAGACAAACCCCCAATTGCATTGCCCACAGCATCAAAGGAGGCAATTGCATGGGCTGATTCTTCTCTTAAATCTTTGTAGGTACTGCCCTGAACAATAGGAAAAAGCGCTTGCTCATAGCCATATTTTGGTTCAGTCTCATCCATTGCTGTAAAGCAGCGGGCCAACCAACGATGCGTGAGGTGCATAGAGCGCTTGGCATAGGCGTAGTCGCAAGGATAAGGTGTGCATTCGTCGAAGGCCATGATGATGTCTGCGCCAATACTGCGCTGAATTTCTATGGCGCGTTCTGGCGTAAAGAAATGATAGCTGCCGTCTATGTGCGATTGAAACCTCACTCCTTCTTCTTGTATTTTGCGCGAACCAGATAAAGAATAAACCTGATAACCGCCGCTGTCTGTCAAAATGGGACGCTCCCATCCAATGAACTGATGCAAACCACCTGCTGCCTCTAAAACATCAGTGCCCGGTCGCAAAAACAAATGGTAGGTATTGCCCAAAATAATTTGTGCATTGATGTCATCTCTGAGCTCTTGCTGATGGACCCCTTTTACTGAGCCTACCGTTCCAACGGGCATAAAAATGGGGGTTTCTATAGTACCATGGGCTGTGTGCAGCCTTCCGAGTCGGGCTTTAGATTGAGAATCTGTCTTTAAGAGGTCAAAGTGCATAACAATGTTGAAAAATACCTTGAACAAAGATACGGGTATTTAAATTCCCTAGACATCTTTGTACTCAGAGATGACGTACTTACCGCACATTCAAAACGACATTTGGGCCTACCTGCTCTTCAGTGCCATTGTATTAGGCGCCATACAACTGTTTTATGTTTTCAATTTCTACGCCAGATTCGCCTACAAGAAAAGTAAGGCCACTGAAAATCAAGGCAACTTTCCACCTATTTCCGTAATTATTGCCGCCCGAAATGAATCTGACAACCTCTATGAACACCTCCCTACCATTTTAAGTCAAGATTACCCAAACTATGAAGTAATTGTCGTGAACAACCAAAGCATCGACGACAGCAATTGGATATTAACAGCCTTTGCGCAACAATTTCCTCAATTAAAAGTGGTCGAAATCTCGCGCAGCCCACACCTCAAGCCGGGTAAAAAACTCCCCATCACACTCGGCATCAAAGCAGCTTCTCACGATTTTTTTGTGCTCACTGATGCCGATTGTCAGCCGCTAAGTAATCAGTGGCTCAAGAACATGATGAGCAGCTTGTCGCCAGATCGTCAGTTTACCATTGGCTACAGTCCTTTCACCAAAGCAAAAGGATTCTTAAACAAACTTGTGCGTTTCGACAACGCCTGGATGGGTGCCAATGCCTACGCTTACGCACTCGCAGACCGACCTTTCAAGGCCAGTGGTCGAAACATCGCCTACTCCAAACAACTCTTTCAGAAAGTCAACGGTTTCAAATCACATTATGCAATTAGCCCCGGCGACGACGACCTCCTTTTGCAAGATGCCATCCAATTTACAAAGGTCAGCATCATGGACCAACCCAGCTCTTTTGTGCGCTCAGCAGCACCATCTAGCTGGACCAACTGGTTCCGCCAGAAGGCGAAATACCACGTAAGTTCTGCACGTTATCCTTTTATTAAAAAAGTATTGTTAGGAATCTATCCGCTGAGCCTCATTTTGATGTGGATTTCTTTTGTTGCTTTGTGCTTGAATTTAAATTACTTGCCTCTGAGTGCAAGTATTTTTATGGGCTTAATTGCGATTAAATGGTGGCTTCAGGGCAGGTGTCTGAACCGTCTTGGCGAAAAGAAACTCATGTTCTTTTTCCCAATATGGGATCTCTTTTACAGTATTCTGATGCCCATCGTTTATTACATATCCGAAAGGCAAAAATATTACCGATGGTAGAAAACGAGCATTTATCTGAGAAAGCCAAACACGATCTCCAATTGGTTGCAGCAGCCAAAGGCGGAAGCCAAGCTGCCTATGCTGACCTCATGGAGCGTTACCGCGACTCCATTTATTTCATGATGCTCAAAATGGTCAAGAACTCCGATGACGCCGATGACCTCACCATAGAAGCCTTCGGAAAAGCTTTTGCGCGCCTAGACCAATACTCGCCAAGCTTTGCATTCAGCACCTGGCTTTTCAAGATTGCATCCAATAACTGCATCGATTTTATCCGAAAAAAACGCGTTGAGGTTACCTCCATTGACCGTGGTATCACCACTAGCGACGGCGAGCGCATGCACATCGATGCGAAATCCCAAACGCTCAACCCGGAGGAAACAATTATCCAGGGGCAAAGGTTGGTGCACATGCGTTTACTCGTGAGTAAACTCAAACCT
Source organism: Crocinitomicaceae bacterium (assembly GCA_044239425.1). GTDB lineage: Bacteria > Bacteroidota > Bacteroidia > Flavobacteriales_D > Crocinitomicaceae > UBA952. The sequence goes on from JBIIBL010000068.1 coordinate 5,592, forward strand.
AAATACCGCGAACTCGTCGAGAAGCGCTATTTCGAAGAAAAGAGCTACGAAGAAATTGCCGAAGAACTTAACTTGCCTTTGGGCACCGTAAAAGCTCAGTTATTTCGCGCACGAGATTTCTTGGCAGCCATGATGCAGCAGACCAAAGACAGTATTTAATGACCCTCATCACTTCGTATTTTCCTGATTTAAGCCCAGAACAAATTCGTCAATTTGAAGCCTTGGAGGGCTTGTATCAAACCTGGAATGCCCAAATCAATGTCATTTCAAGGAAAGACACCGATCACTTTTATGAACGACACGTTTTGCATTCGTTGGCCATTGCCAAAATTGTCCAATTTTTACCTGGTTCTTCGGTTCTAGACATCGGAACCGGTGGCGGCTTTCCTGGCATACCTTTAGCCATTCTCTTTCCAGAAGTACAGTTCCATTTGGTCGATTCCATTGGTAAAAAAATCAAAGTTGTTCAAGAAATTGCTGCTGGCTTAGGTCTACAAAATGTGCAAACCAGCCATGCAAGGGCCGAAACCATCAAAGACCGCTATGATTTTATTGTGAGTAGAGCAGTTACCCAAATGCCGGTATTTTTAACTTGGGTGAAGGGAAAAAGTGCCAAAAAGAACCTCCACAATTTTAAGAATGGGGTGCTGTATTTAAAAGGTGGTGACCTCAGCGAAGAATTAGCAGGGTTGCGCTATCCGGTGAAGGAGTTTCCGATTGCAGACTTTTTTAACGAAGAATTCTTTGAAACAAAAAAGGTGGTTTACGTGCAGCTCGTTCCTTAAGCAACATATTTTTGCTGATTACAACTGATACAACAACGCCGCAGCATAAGCTTTTATAGCGCGCTTTTCGCCAAAAGAATCTACTTTTTCATGGGTGGTGGCTTTGATGCTGAGCTCTTCCATTTCCAAGCCTAAAATATCCGTCAACACTGCTTGCATATTTTCGATATGCGGATTCACTTTGGGCGTTTCTAAAATAACGGTTGCATCAATATTGACAATTCCATAACCTTTTTGAATCACTAACTCATAAACACGCTTCAAGAGAATTTTGGAGTCAATGCCTTTGTATTGTGGGTCTTGGTCAGAAAAATGATAGCCGATATCGCGCAGCGCTAAAGCACCCAATAAGGCATCGCAAATGGCGTGTATGAGTACATCGGCATCGGAATGTCCTACTGCACCAAGTTCAGAAGGTAATTGAACGCCTCCAATCCAGAGCGGATAACCCGCCGCCAATTGATGGACATCTACGCCGTAGCCAATGCGCAATTTGGGTTTGTGCTGCATTTAGTTGCCGCCTAGGTTGAGGCGCAAGGTAAAGCGCAGGGTATTAGCAAGAGGGCTTTGGCGACCATTTAGCGAGGCTAAATAAGAGAAGTCAATGGTAAACATATTGTATTTGAGCGAAGCTCCTAAGTTCAAAAATTGACGATTACCTTTGTTTTTATTCTCGTAGAAAACACCACCACGGAGAGCGAGTACATTGCTGTACCACCATTCTGCACCAGCTGCAATATTGATTTCGGCTAATTCTTCTTTCAAACGCGTGCCTTTCACAATTTGGTAAGAGCCATCTTGATTCTGAATGTAGTTGCCGTCTTCATCTTCGGCTAATACACCAGGAGCATCATAAAAAGATTGCATCATGGAGGAGATAATGCCGATATCGCCATCCATACCCGCTAACATCACGTAGTTGCCGTTAATAAGCTTGTAAATAGCTGGGGTTGGCACTAACAAACGCTGTAGGTCAAGCGAGAATGTTACTTTGTTATACTCGTCGAAATCGGCTAAAAAGCTGTTGCCAATTTTGAGGTTCATTGGGATGAAGTCACGGCGCGACAACTCAGAGTAAGAAACTTTATTTCCGATATTGTTTATGGTCAGGCCAAAGGTGTAGGTTCCGTCGGTGTTTCCAATTTGTGCGTCGTCATTGAAATAACTAAAAGATAAATCTGCTGCACCAACAACACCGGGTTTGGTGTTGACACCTGCTACAGTTAGGCCACCAGTGAGGTTAGAGTAGGCAAATTTACCATTGACACCAATACTGAAACGATCTGCCAATTTAAAAGCATAAGCACCCACTAATTCGAACTCGCTGGGCTTGTCGTCGCGCAGGACATCACCGTTTATATCGGTAAAGGTGATTTCGCCGAGGCTAAAGTAACGGAGTGCGCCACCTATGGAGTGTACTTTATTCAATTGCTTGTAACCAGCTAAATATGACAAATGTATATCGTTGGTAAGTTGACGCAACCAAGGCGTATAAGAAAGGCTCACTTCTGATTTTTCCTTGGCAAAACTAAGTAGGGAGGTATTCCAATAAACAGATGTGGAATTGGCACTGAGTGCAGTTCCGGCATCGCCCATACCACCTGCTCTGGAGTCAGGGGTAATGGCCATGAAAGGCAAAGAAGTAGTTAAGGTATTGAGCTGCAAATCGTTATCAGAAACACCGGAACCTCCAGTTGGTTGTGCGAACGCCGATTGACAGACCAGTACCGAACTAATCGCGAGCAATAATTTATATAATCGTGGACTTTTCATATAGGAGGTAAAGATAGGGAATTTCTATTTTAAGATGACAAGTTTTTCTGTTTGCTCTGCATAAGCACCATCTGGGGTTTGAACGCGCAAACGGTAAAGATAGGTGCCGCGTGCCAACTCGTCCCCAAAATCATCATTGCCGTCCCAAAAGATACCAGATACTCTAAAGCCACTTGTTGGCACCTCTTCTGAGATGGTTTTGACCAAGCGACCAGAAACCGTGAAAACTTGTATTTGAACATCTAAGGAAGAGCAAGATTGGTTGTGCTCAAACATAAATTCTGTACGCGTCGTAAACGGATTCGGGTAATTGAGTACATGTTGCAAGACAGGTTCTTCTTTTGCTTTTACCGTAAATTCAATTTGCGCTGTAGAGGAATTGTTATTGACATCCCAAACTTTGAGCGAAAGCGTGTGAGGGCCAGGGCTCAGATTCTGAAACTGATAACGCACCTCTCCTGACTGATATGAATCTAAATTAGCCGCGTAAAAATCGTTGAGTACAAATGGCTGGGCAGTTTGCCCATCCAAAACGGCAACGATGTCGTGGCCAATCCCGTTTCCTACGGTATTGATTCCGTTGTCGTCGGCAACTTTTGCCAATAAAACTGGGTTCTCATCTGTTACAGAACCGTTTACAAATCCTTCTTGATTCATGTAGAGCTGAATAGCAGGTCCTTGTTCATCTGAAACACCATTTGGATCGATGCCACCCACATAAAAAGTGGTGTCATAACCTTGCGCATCGATTTGTCCGTTATGGCCATAGTATGAGATTTTTCCAAAGCCTACATTCAGTGCGATGTCTTTGGGAACCACAAATTCAAAATCAAAATAGCCGTTTGTAATGCTACTCTGCCCGCGGTAGATGCGGTTGGTTTGTTGCTCATAAGTAATAAGCGGCGAACCTTCGTCTTGCGCTAAAGTGCTTTGAATTTTCTTTTTATCGAAGACAGTTGGTGTGAGCACGCCATTCCAACTCGTCAACACTGCACCACTGTAATCTTCTAAATGTCCTTTGACACGTACTTTACTCAAAGCTTGGAGTGTGTCCATTTGCTGCTGTGGATCGAGCCCATTGATGCTGTCGGTCACAATGCGGTAGCGAGGCAACGCCAATCGCAAGGCAGGATCACCAATCAGTGTAAAACTGCGCTTGTTAGAAGAACTCACGGAGGCTGCATTTTTGGTTCTTCTGGCGATTTCACCAAATTCATATGCTTCGCCATCTGGGTAACGATTGAAAACGCGCTCAATTAATTTGATGCCAATATTGCTATTGACACCAAAATAAACAGAACGTGTGGTGGTTAACATGGCGATGGCTCCCCCGGTAGGGTTCAAAAATGCCCACTCCCCTGCTGAAACGCGCTCAGGGTCGTCGAAACGCGTAAACTCACAGGTTGCCGATACAAAAAGATGCAAAGCCTGTATGTTATTCCAAGCATTGATCTGATCTATGGCTACCACGCGCTCCTCTGCTAAACCAACTTCGCCACCATGCCCAATATAGTTGGCCACCAGCACGCCGCGCTGAATGCCTGCATCAATTGCCGAAACCATCGCCGGAAAACGTTCACCGCCAGCGGTAACTACTTTTGGGAAAGCGTCCATGTATAGCTTGTTGTAATTGATTTCTGGATTGAACTGCTTCGAAATGAGATACTGAGGCTCAGCATCATTATTAATGAAATATCCGCCCTCTCGGTTATCGGTCATGATCATATATTGATTGCGCCAGTCGCCAAATGTTTTATCGGTTTGCGTACCCATGCAACACGAACTCGTGACCGGATAAAAATTGGAACCGTTTTTCATGTAATGTTCGATTTTATCTACCATTTGCTTGGCTTGCAAACTACTACTCACAATCAATCTACCGACACCAATATCCATCATGTCGGCTGCACTCATCGCCTCGACGTCATCGAGTATTCCAAAAAAATCATCGACAACCATGGCGTCAATCTTGTTTTCACTTGATTGCATTTGATAAGTCACGATGAAATTATTGTTATTCGGTAAACGATTTTTAGGGTCGTATGTGCCGTCGCCAAACAACAACAAGTATTTTGGTTTGGCAGTCGGGTCAGTGAGCATTGCGCGATCATAGAACATTTTCACAAAACGACGAATGGCTCCTGGATCTTGCATTCCAGAACTGAACTCATTATAAACTGCTTGTACCTGAACTACATGAACCGTGAGGCCATTGGCGCGGTGTAAATCGGCAAGGCGATTGGCCTGAGTTAAAAAATCAGGGTGAACCACCATCAGGTAATCGGACAAAGGTAACTGATGTAAATCTTGAGTAGCTACACTTCCTACTTTTTCAGGTGTATAAAAAGAAGCGCCGCTCGCTAGAACAAATTCCTTGTATCCAGAGGCGGTTTTGATCTGTCCTTGAGCACCTGACAACACAAGCGGAATGCGCGCTGGCACATGACGATCACTCACATCCCAAACAAATGAATTTGCATTAACGTTGCCAATTTGATAGCTTGCCAAACCCATGCCAGCCGTCCACTTCGACACCCTGAAATTGAGCTGACTTCCGGTCAAAAGAAGTTCGCGCTGCGCATTGATCAAAATGCGATCGAGGTAAGTGACCACATTAGGATTTAGACGGTTGATGCTAATTGTTAAGTTGAGGCTAGAGGTGGGCGTAGAATCGGCACAATTTAAAATACCACGTTGGTAATAAGAGCCTGAATGCGGCATGGTCATTTGACCAATCACCTGCGTTCCTTTTTTCAGGATGAACTGATTGCCCGAAGTTCTGGAATCTGAAGCATAAGTCACCTGAAAACGAACTGGTTGGGCACTCACATTTGGAATGGTGAAATTAAAGTTTTGACTTAGATCGACATCAAATTCTTCGCCATACCAACGTTGGCCACCTAATGCTAAATTTTCGAGGTCTTTTTCATAAACATCTCTGTAATCGTAATTGGTAATCAATGTATCTGCAGGCGTATCAATTGTTGGAGCAGTTTGGATGCGTAAAGGGGCGACATCGGAGCCAATATATATGTAATAATAGGATTGATCACTGTAAGGATGACGTACTTGATTGTACTGATTTCCACCTGAAAGGTCCCAACGATGGGGTCCCCAACCATAGAATAAGACATAATCGTTTGCATCAAACTTGCCGTCGGCTTCGCCTAAAATTGTAATTGCATTTTGAGCGAGGTCGTCAGTGATTGAAATGGCATTTGATTCTGGAATCACGCCCTCTCCGTTGCCAAAAACATGGATATCTGCAGGATTCAAGTTGGCTGTATTGAATCCGCAAGCTTCTAAAAATGACATATCAATCTTGTATATACCATCTTTATCGAGCGCTATTCGATACCATTTGCCAGAGGTGCTACCTAATATTGAGGTACTTGCGTAATCTTTAGTTTGATATACTTCACGATTTTTAAGGCGGTAACTGACTTGTGTAAGGCGCTCTAAATTGCCATCTTTCTTGCGAAGTGGTAGCATATAAATAGAGAGCATTGGTTGTCCACCATCTGTAACTATTTTTAAGTCTATAGTAGCTTCGCTTTGAATATTGAAACCAAGTTTGTCGAAAATCTGTACTTGCTCTTTAGGTATTTTTACGTACTCAAGTGAAATAATTTCAATTTCTTGATTGATATTCCCATGTTTTTGCTGCAAAGCGTAGAAAGGAAGTCCGTTATCGAGACCAAAACCTTTAACTGTTTGAATATCATAGGTGTCCTCCCCAATGCGAATTTGCTCCACACCTGTCCAGTCCAAAACGATGGTTTGTACTTGCGAAAAAGTCGAAATACTGGTGATTAAACTAAAAAATAGGAGGATGTTGCGAAAATAAATCATGAAACTTGGAGTTTTAAGCGCTAGAAAAACGTCAATTTATTTATTTTATTTGAATAAATATTCGATATTTGTAACCTTTGAAACCTGAAT
>JBIIBL010000061.1:0-13415 GCA_044239425.1 Crocinitomicaceae bacterium
GAAAAAATTGCTCTTCGTCGTCGCTATTGTTTGCGTTTTATTCATTTTATTAATGTCAGTTATGCGTTCATCTATTGAAACTCCTGATTACGAAGTGCTTCGTGTTTTGAACCGCAAAGCGGAAATCAGACGCTATCCAGACCTTATTTTGGCGCAAACGCAGCTGGATTCCAATACTTACAGTGAAAACAGTAGTTTGGGCTTTCGCAGAGTGGCCGGTTACATCTTTGGTGGCAATGAGCAAGGTCAGAAAATTGCCATGACTTCACCAGTGGTGATGGAAATGGGAGAGAGTACCCAAATGGCTTTTGTGATGCCCAAACAATATAGCTTGGATGCCTTGCCAGATCCGAGCAATCCGAATGTAAAAATTGCCAAGAAGGAGGCGCGAACGCTTGCAGTGTTGCGTTTTGGTGGTTACACCAATGACCAGAAAATTGAAGAAAAAGCAGCAGAGCTGAGGTCGCTCTTGACCAAAGAAGGTATTGCGTTTGATCCGAAACTGATATATATGGGCTACAACGCTCCGTGGGATTTTATTGGTCGCCGCAACGAGGTGGCCTTCGAGTTGAACTGATAATTCCTTAATTTTAGCTCAAACTAGCTAAAATGTCTTTTTCCTACCAACTCACTACCTTCGACGCTTATAAAGCTGCTTATCAAAAAAGTATCCAAGACCCCGAAGGTTTTTGGGCGGCCATTGCCGACAATTTTACTTGGCAAAAGAAATGGGACAAAGTCCTGGACTGGAATTTCAAAGACCCTAAAATTGAGTGGTTCAAAGGCGCGCAATTAAATATCACTGAAAATTGTTTAGATCGCCACTTGGCAACCCGAGGAAACGAAGCAGCTATTATCTGGGAATCCAACGATCCGAAAGAGCAGCACCGGGTGCTTACCTACAATGAATTGCATTTCAAAGTGCAGCAATTTGCCAATGTGCTCTTGAACAATGGCGTTCAAAAAGGAGACCGCGTATGTATTTACATGGGAATGGTGCCTGAACTTGCCATTGCAACGCTGGCATGTGCGCGCATTGGAGCTATTCACTCCGTTATTTTTGGCGGCTTTTCAGCCCATGCAATTGCAGATAGGCTAGAAGACGCTGGTGCTGAATTTATCATTACCTGCGACGGTGCCTTTCGCGGTGCCAAAGATATTCCACTCAAAAGTGTAATCGACGACTCGCTTGTTGGCAATAAAACCATCAAGCGCGTCATTGTTTGTAACCGTACGCGAACACCTGTGTCTATGCTTAAGGGGCGCGATGTTTGGTGGGAAGACGAAATCAAGAAAGTAGAAACCATGGGCAACCCAGCTGTTGCACCTGTAGCCATGGATGCCGAGGACATTTTATTTATCCTTTACACCTCAGGGTCTACCGGAAAGCCAAAAGGAGTGGTGCACACAACCGCTGGTTATATGGTCTGGACCAACTACACTTTTGTGAATGTTTTTCAATACCAACCTGGGCAGGTTCATTTTTGCACGGCAGATATCGGATGGATCACCGGCCACAGCTATATCATTTACGGCCCACTGAGCGCGGGCGCAACCACCCTTATGTTTGAAGGCGTGCCCACTTGGCCCGATGCAGGTAGGTTCTGGGGAATCATCGAAAAATATCGAGTAGACATCTTTTATACTGCACCAACGGCCATTCGCAGTCTGATGAGCTTTGGGCTCGATCCGATCAAAGGCAAAGACCTCAGTTCTTTAAAAGTGTTGGGTTCTGTTGGTGAGCCGATCAACGAAGAAGCTTGGCATTGGTACAACGAACAAATTGGCCAGCAAAACAGCCCAATTGTCGATACCTGGTGGCAAACCGAAACAGGAGGCGTTATGATTTCCAATTTAGCTGGCGTAACGCCCGCCAAACCTGCCCATGCCACGCTCCCGTTGCCAGGTATTCAGCCTTGTTTGGTCGATGAAAACGGGCTTGAAATAGAAGGCAATGGTGTCAATGGCAATTTGTGCATTAAATTCCCTTGGCCGGGCATGATCCGCAGTACCTACAACGATCACGAGCGCTGCCGACAAACATATTTTTCTACTTACGAAAACCGCTACTTCACCGGCGATGGTTGCCTCAGAAACGAAGAAGGTTTCTATAGAATTACAGGTAGGGTAGACGACGTGCTCAATGTCAGCGGACACCGCATTGGCACCGCTGAAGTCGAAAACGCCATCAACATGCATGCGTGTGTCATTGAAAGCGCGGTGGTGGGTTATCCGCACGACATCAAAGGCCAGGGCATATGCGCATACGTCATTATTGAAAGTGAAAATCAGGATTTTGGGTCTCTTCAAAAAGAAATCATCCAAAAAGTAAATGAAGTAATTGGTCCCATTGCCAAACCTGATCAGATCTTGTTTGTGCCGGGCTTGCCAAAAACGCGCAGCGGCAAAATCATGCGCCGCATATTGCGCAAAATTGCCGAAGGCGACACCAGTAATTTAGGCGACACCAGTACGCTTTTAGACCCGAGTTTGGTGGAGCAAATTGTCGCATTAAAGAGTTCATAAAAACAAAACATAATATTCATAAATAAGATATATTTTCTTGATTTTAAGACTGTTATTTTGTCCTAAAATTAAGATGATGAAAAGACAACTGCTTTTATTCCTATTTATCGTTCCATTCCTAGTGGTAAGTCAACAATCATTTGTGACGCACTGGGATTTCAATTCTTTAGTAAATGATGCCAATGCAGCAACTGGAACAAATATGCCCGTTAGTGGTCTTGGTTCTTTCGATGTTGTTGGTGGTGCCACATCTTCCTATGCAACTGGTTACACCGGAACAGTGATTCCAACAGAAGCGAACACAACAGACAACTCAGGTTTCAATGCAAGTGGTTGGCCTACACAAGGTACGGCTACCAAAACCCGTGGTGTACAGATCAATGCCAACACTACTGGTTTCTCTAGAATTGGTATCTCATTTTGGCAACGTTTAAGTAATACAGCTCCTAACACATGGGTGTTGCAATATACCTTAGATCATACGGGTGCAACAACAGGAGGTACAGCAGTTTGGGTAGATACCACAGTTTTTACTTTTGTGCCTCAAGCCACCGGAACAGGTGACACTTGGTATTACAGAACAGCCTCTTTTGCAGCCAATACCAATTTCAATAACAAACCTAATTTGGCTTTTCGAGTTGTTGCTGCATTTGATCCAACTTCAGGTACTTATTTGGCTGCGCGTTCAACGAGTACATTTTCTACCACCGGTACCTCTCGTTTTGACCTCGTTCGTGTTTTTGAAGCACCAGTGGACGTCTCTATCGCAGCAGCAAGCAATTTCTTTGCAGTCAATGAAAATGTAGGTACAGTAAATGTACCCGTAACCATTGCCAATGCCAATCAAGGACCAGTTACCGTAAACTTTGGTTTTTCGACGTATCACAACGCTACCGTGAATTCAGATTTTACTTGGGCGGGTTCCTTAATAGTTCCGGCTGCTAGCAACGGTGTTTTTAATTTACCAATTCAAATTACCGATGATGTCCTTGCTGAGAAAGCGGAGCGTATTGTACTCAAATTGCTCAATTCGGACAATGCGACAGCTTCTTTGACAAATAATTACAGTATTATTTTTATCAAAGACAATAATTGAATTTACAGTTACTCACGAGTTTCTCTAACGGTGCTACCGGAACCAATTCCGCAGAAATTGTTGCATTTGATCCAAGTACAGACCGTTTATATATTGCCAATAGCATTGGTCAAAAAATGGATGTCGTCAATTTCAGTAATCCAGCTGCTCCAGTCCTAATCACGAGTATTTCTATGGTGCCTTACGGCGGCATCAATTCAATTGTCGCTAAAAACGGTATTGTGGCTGTTGCAGTAGAGAATACCAATCCGCAACTAAATGGTTCGGTAGTTTTCTTTAATCAAAATGGTCTCTTCCTCAATCAAGTTACAGTTGGAGCCATGCCTGATATGATTACTTTCAATCAAGATTACACCAAAGTATTGACGGCAAACGAAGGTGAGCCCAATGCGACTTATTCTGCCGATCCAGAGGGTTCTGTTTCGATCATCAATATCGCCGGAGGAATCGCTGCGCTTACACAAGCCAACGTAACAAATATTTCTTTAAGCCAATACAACGGGCAAGAGGTGGCACTGCGCGCACAAGGTATCCGTATTTTTACCTCGAGTGCAAGTGTGGCACAAGATTTAGAACCAGAATATATTGCGGTTTCTACAGACAATACCAAGGCTTATGTCACGTTGCAAGAAAACAACGCCTTACTTACCATAGATTTACTTACCAATACAATAGTTTCCTTAACACCATTTGGTTACGCTTCTTACGCGACTGGTTCTAATAATGCGCTTGATGCTTCAGATCAGAGCGGAATGGTACTTATTACCGGAGATTTACCCATTAAAGGCGCATACATGCCAGATGCAATGACCTACAAAACAATAGGAAGTCAAGGGTATTTATTTACCGCAAATGAGGGTGATTCTCGTGAATTTGGCACGGTAATCGATGCCAATCGCATTTCTTCTACAACCTTTAATTTGCTTGATGTTACCGCTTTCCCCGATGCGTCAATTCTTAGAAATAATAAGTTTTTAGGTCGTTTGTCTGCATTGAAATATTCAGGAGATACCGATGGAGATGGCGACTACGACGAGTTGCATGTGATGTCTGGTAGGTCTTTTAGTATTTGGAATCCGACAACTGGTGCACAGGTTTTTGATTCAAAGGATATGATAGAGCAAATCATTGCCAACCATCCTACCTTTAGTAATTTATTCAATGCTTCTAACACAGTAGGAACACCCGCGCTCAAAAACCGCTCAGATGATAAAGGTCCGGAAGTGGAAGGCATTGCAGTGCACCAATTCAATGGGCACACTTATGTATTTGCTGCATTAGAGCGAGTGGGTGGAGTCATGATTTTCAATGTAGATAATCCGTCGGCTCCAACTTATGTAGGTTATGCCAATAACCGCAGTGCCAGCAATCCGAATGGTCCAGACTTAGGTGCGGAAGGTATCATTATTATTGATGCACAAGATTCACCAAATGGTCAAAATTTGGTTTTACTGGCAAATGAAGTGAGCTCAACACTCTCTATTTACCAAATGAACACTTGTGCTGTTGCTTCTGGAGCTGTGATTGCGGCTGCAAATAACAGCATTTGTTCTGGCCAGTCTGTCAATTTGAATATCAATACGGTTTCTAATGTTAACTACCAATGGCTAGTCAATAATCAGGTCGTTACAGGTGCCACTTCCAATACGTTTGCAGCAACAATTGCTGGAACCTACAAAGTAGCTGTTCAGAATACAACCTTAGGTTGTGTGGATACTTCTGCGGTCTTTAATTTAACGGTGAATCCACTACCTCAAGTGAATGTGGGTCAGGATATCAGTGTTTGTTCTGGTGCAGTAGTAAATCTTACAGCAAATGGAAATGCGACCACATATGTATGGAATAACGGACAAAGTGGTTCCCAATTAACTGTCAATACCCAAGGTTTTATCGGGACCAACAACTACACCGTTACTGGTGTCAATGCAACCACAGGCTGTCAGGCGCAAGATATTGTTCAGTTAATAGTAAATGCATTGCCACAAGTGAATGCAGGTCAAAACCAAGTACTTTGCCTAGGCGATTCTCTTCAGCTCAATGCAACTGGCGCACAGACTTACGCATGGGCAAATGGCGCTACAAATGGCGCTTATTTGACGCCACAAATCGGTGCCTCCTCTATTGTGGTTTCTGGAACAAATGGCTTCGGATGTACTGCTACAGATACACTAAATGTATTAGTCAATGTTTTGCCAAGTATTTCACTGGTATCTAATACCTCCATTTGCAACAGCGATTTACCTGCTCAGATTTCTGTGAGCGCTTCTAATTCAGTAGTATTATGGAGTACCAATGAAACCTCGAACACGATTGAAGTCAGTGCTGCAGGTACTTACAATGTCACAGCGACAGATTTATCAACGGGTTGTAGCAGTGAGGCAACAACGCAGTTAGTTGTCTGGCAAAATCCAAGCATACAATTGGATACGTTTTACGGAATTTGTAGTGCTGAACTACCTTATTCGATCAATCCGAACGCACAAGGTAATGGTTTAGTTTACAATTGGTCCAACGGACAAAACGCCAATAACCTTAATGGTTCTAATGCGGGAAGTTTTGAACTCAACTTGGTAGATGCAAACGGCTGTCAGGCTACGGCGCAAACCGAGGTAGAAATTCTTACTTCTCCAAATGTCAATGCTGGTCAAGATCAGGTGGTATGTGAAAATCTTTTCCCTATTACAATTGCAGCTGCTGGTAGTGCGAATTCCATTTCTTGGAATACAGGTTCAAGTGCTGCTTTACTCTCTGTTAGTTCCCCTGGAACTTATATTCTAACCGCATTAAATGCAAATGGTTGTAGTGCGCAAGATACTGTTGTAATTACCGCGGACCCTTGTTTGGCGCTTCAAGCCCAAGAGGAAATCTTCAATGTCTATCCAAATCCAGTTTCTAATTTACTTTATATCAATGCTTCAGAAAATCTAAAAAATGTAGCGCTTTTTAGTTCAGAGGGTAGATTAATGATGCGCGTCCATCAAAACACAGCTTTCGTCGAAATCGACATGAGCCTTTTGGCAAGCGGAATTTACATTTTGGAAATCAATACGTATTCGGGTACATATACTCAAAGAATTGTCAAACAATAAATTCAATTAACAATTTGAAAAGGAGCGCATTAGTGCTCCTTTTTTGTTTTCAACAATCCGCTTTTGAAAGATCTTTCGAAGCATAACTTTACCTTAAAAACAAGGTTACATTGCGCTGCGAACTTTACCAAAAAAAACGATGAAGCGCAAAGTTGAATTAGTAGTGATTTCAGATGTACATTTAGGGACCTACGGCTCAAGAGCAGCAGAATTGGTGGCCTATTTGAAAAGCGTCGACCCCGAGACCTTAGTATTAAATGGTGATATCATCGATATCTGGCAGTTCAGCAAGCGCTATTTTCCCGCGGCGCACATGGAAGTGCTCAAGTCAATTGCATCTATGCTCACCAATGGCACTAAAGTGTATTACATTACGGGCAACCACGACGAAATGCTGCGCAAATTCAAAGGTTTTAAAATGGGTGGTTTAGAGATTCAAAATAAACTCTTGCTCAATTTATCAACAGGGAAAGCCTGGATTTTTCATGGCGATGTTTTTGATACCACCATGAAACACTCCAAATGGGTGGCCAAACTAGGAGGGAAGGGTTATGATTTACTTATTGTACTAAATACATTAATGAATTGGGTTTCGGAGAAACTCGGTAGGGGAAGAATATCCTTATCTCAGAAGGTCAAGGATAGCGTCAAAGGTGTCGTGAAATACGTGAATAATTTTGAACAAACCGCTGCAGAAATTGCGATGTGTTCCGATTATCAGTTTGTGGTTTGCGGCCACATACATCAGCCACAGATCAAAATGATGAAGGGCAAAGATGGAGGAGAGGTCATGTACCTGAATTCCGGAGACTGGGTAGAGAATTCCACCGCGCTAGAGTACCATCAGGAAAAATGGACGCTGTATCGCCACGACCGCACGCAGGTGTTTAATCCTTCGGAGAGCATTTCTCAGAATAAGGAGGCCTTGAACTACGAGCAATTATTGCAAGAAGTGATTTCAGGTCTGCAAGTCAACTAATTATGAAAGTACTATACGCAATACAAGGCACCGGCAACGGTCATTTGAGTAGAGCGCATGAAATTGTGCCCTTGCTCAAGCAATTTGTGGAGGTCGACACCTTAATTAGTGGTAATCAGGCCCAAATCAAAGCGGACTTCACACTGGATTACCAGCGAACAGGCCTGACTTTTCTGAGCGGAAAGAATGGCGATATCAGTATTTTGAAGTCCTTGAAAAATACACATCCGATAGATCTTATCAAGGAAATACGTTCGTTTCCGATCAAGCATTACGATTTAGTGCTTTCTGATTTTGAACCTGTATCGGCGTGGTCTGCGCTCTTGAGCGGCGTGCCGTGCATTGAAATGAGCCATCAGGCTGCGGTGGTGCATCCGTTGGCACCAAAGCCTCAGAAGAATGCAGCGTTTGGCCGTTATGTGCTACAGCATTACACCCCAGCTCGTCAGAAATATGGTTTTCATTTCAAATCATACGATGAGCGCGTTTTTACCCCAGTTATCAGAAAAGAAATTCGAGCCGCCGCTCCTACAGATCTTGGGCATTATACCGTTTATCTTCCGGGTTACCACGATGACGTGCTGATGCATTTCTTGCGGCAATTTGAGGTCAAATGGGAAGTCTTTTCTAAACATGCTAAGTATGCCTATCGGGTAGACAACGTTTTTATTGAGCCAATTAGCCAAGCGCGCTTTCAAGAAAGTTTGATCAGTGCAAGTGGCGTGCTCTGTGGTGCAGGTTTTGAATTGCCCTCTGAGTCCTTGTTTTTGGGTAAAAAAACAATGGTCATTCCGATGAAAGGTCATTATGAACAAGCTTGCAATGCGCTTGGCGCAGCAGAAGTGGGGGCAAGTACCATTGCGGAGCTCGACCTCATTTTTCACCGCCAAATTAACTATTGGTTAGGTCAGGACCAACAAGCGCAGCTAATGTACGAGGATCAAACCGAGCAAATTTTGATAGATCTTCTTACGCAATTCGAAAAGCAAGGAAAAGCAGCGTATCAGCCCCTAGATGAATTCCAAACACTCAAGCAAAAGTTAAGCCTACTGCGCTACTTCTTCTGAAAGTCTTTTGTAGTGTTCATACAACTCGCGCTGTGCATGAAAAGGCGGCAGGTTGCGTTTGGAGTAGGAATTTTTGTAGTCGGCAGAAATACTTCTGGCCTTGACGCTACCTTTCAATTGGTATTCGAAGATAAGGTCGATTTGTTGCTGAATAGCGGGGTCTTTGAGAATGGTGCCGACCTCCACGCGTTGGTCCAAGTTGCGTTCCATCCAGTCGGCACTTGAGATGAAATACTCGGGTTTGCCATTATTGCTGAAAATAAAGAAGCGCGCGTGTTCTAAATAGCGGTCCACGATGCTAATTGCGCTGATGTTGTCGCTGAGGCCTTTGACACCTGGTTTGAGGCAACAAATGCCGCGAATGATGAGTTCGATTTTTACACCTGCTTTACTTGCCGCATAAAGTTTGTCTATCATTTTGATATCCGTGAGGTTATTGAACTTCAGGCGGATATGCGCAGGTTTTTTGGCCTTAGCAAACTTGATTTCTCTTTCAATTAGGGCCATTAATTTGCGGCGCGTATTGAAAGGCGAGACCAATAAATGCCTGAAGGCGTGTCGTTCTAAGTTGTTTTCGAGCATGCCAAACACACGGCTCACTTCCAATGATATTTCTTTGTCGGCGGTAAGCAAGCCAAGATCGGTGTAAATACCTGCGGTAGCTTCATTGAAATTACCAGTTCCGATATAAGTGATGTAAGTGATTTTCCCTTCAGAGCTGCGTTTGATTTGCAACAGTTTGGAGTGTACCTTGAGGTTTTGTAGGCCGTAAATGACGTTCGCGCCATATTCTTTAAGGCGGTTGCTCCACCAAAGGTTGTTTTCTTCGTCAAAGCGCGCTTGCAATTCAAAAATAACGGTGACCTGCTTGCCATTGAAAATACAAGCGAGTAGGGCGTTCATGACCTCAGAATTCTTGGCCACGCGGTAAATATTGATCTTAATTTCCTTCACCTTGGCATCGAGGCTTGCTTCGCGCAGTAAATCGACAACATGGTCAAATTGCTGATACGGGAAATGCAATAAAACATCCTTGGTATTGATTTTAGAAATCAGGCTTTTGCAATTCATGAAGTCGGGGTGCGGCGACGGAATTTGCGGCTGGAAACGGTAGCTAGTGTTTCCAAAATCAGGGAAGCGAATGAAGTCTTTGAAGTTGTGGTAGCGCCCACCAGGAATGGTATTGACGCCTTTTTTGAGGTTGAGTTGCTGCAACAAGAACAACAAGAGGTCATTGGGCATTTGCGCATCGTATACAAAGCGAACGGGTTGTCCTTTTTTGCGTTGCTTCAAGCTTTTTTCGATTTTTTCGAAGAAAGACAGCGAGAGGTCGTCGTCGAGGTCGAGTTCGGCATCGCGCGTGAATTTGAAGGTAAATGCTTCAATTTGCTCGGCTTGGTACACCGCAAAAATCTCGTTTAAATAAAGCCTGATGATGTCGTCAATGAGAATAACATTGGTCTGCTCGCCTTTGCGCAAGATAAAAAAGCGACTGTAGTCGGTCGGGATCTGAATGAGTGCATAGCGCACTTTGGTTTTGCTGACAATTTTGACCCCAAGGTAAATGGAATAGTCTCGGAGTTTAGGAAGCGGTCTTTTTTTGTCGAGCAATATCGGGAAAATCGCATGCTTGAGCTGCTCGTGAAAAAAGTCGTCGAGTTCTTTTAATTCGAGGGTTGTGCAGGCGCTTTCGTCGATGAAATGAATGTTGTCCTTCTGAAATTCAGACTTGATTTGTTCATAGGCGTTTTCAAAGAGTTGCTGTTGCTTGAGTACCACCTTTCTGATTTCAATATAGAGGTCTTCAGCCGTACCTTTGAAACCTTGCACTTTTTCGTTTTTGACTTCAATGATACGCTTGAGGTTAGCCACGCGCACCCTGAAAAATTCATCGAGGTTGTTGGAATAGATGCCTAAGAAGCGCATGCGTTCGGTAAGTGGAACAGTAGGGTCCATGGCTTCTTGCAAAACGCGTTCATTAAAAGAAAGCCAGCTGAGTTCTCTGTTGATCAAATTCATATTACAAAGAAAGCCTTACCGACCGAATCAGCAAGGCTTTTTTGTATTAATTAATAGTTAAACTTCTCTTTTGTTAGAAAGTAAATTTAGCGAAGAAGTTGAAGTTGCGACCAAAACCTGGGAAACCATAAGAGAAAGTGGTTCCGTCTTTATCGGTGGCATCGGATAAGAATTTGACGTTAGTGATATTGAACGCCTGCATACCCAAAGTGAGTTTGCGGTCGCCGAGGTTTAAGTCATAACCAACGCGCGCATCTAAGTTGTAGTAAGAAGGGATTTGGTAAGCATCAATGCGGTCTGCTTCATTTGTTTTCTTCGAAGGATCAAAGTTGGAGTAGAATTTGTCATTGTATACCCAAGTAGCACCTACGTACAATCCTTTTGTGATTTGGTAGCGTGCTTGTAAACCAAATTGATTTTGTGGCGCATCACCAACATGAACGCCATCTACATAAGACGTTACTGTAACTGACTCTGTAGGATCGATTTCAGAATAAACAGTTGCGTTGATATCGCCTACCCAACGCCAGTCACCTAAAGAAACAATTCCACCAATTTCCAAACCTTTCATTGGGTTGGTATTGAATTCAACTTCGATACCTTTATGCGAAGCGTTTGCACCAGTCATTAAAGCACGTGTTATCGTACCATTAGGGCCTGTAATGTTGCCGGAAAGTAAAGATTTATCTTTCCAATTAGTTAAGTAAGCATTGACCTTAATAGCCACTTTTTCAGTGCGGAAACCGTAACCTAATTCAAAAGACTCAGCTCTTTCGTTTACCAAGTTCTGAACGACATCGTTGGTGTTGTTTACAAAAACAAACGTCCAAAAAGGCGCGCGAGAGAATTGACCTGCATTAAAATAAACGTTATGCTTGTCGTTGATGTTGTAGTTGGCACCACCTTTATACGAATAACCCATGATGTTTACTTTCTCAGAAAGTTCACCGCGACCAGTTGTGTCATTGATATACAACATGCGGTCCACACGTTGATTTGATGTTGTGTTAATAGCACCTGTTATGAAAGCCGATAATTTATCTTTGCTGTATTCAGCTTGGCCGAAAAGACCTGCATACTTCACTAAACCGTCGTTGTCATAAGCCACGCGCTGATCTACCGGCGTGACACTAAATACGTTACCGTAATTAGAGGCAAATTCATGAACACCAACTAAGCCATTGACAGCATCGTAACGAGCTGTGCCACCAATTAAATCGCGAACTTCACGGAAGTGCTCCCCGCGATAAGAACGTGCATCTAAACCTAAGGTGAGGTCTACATACTGATTTACTTTGTGGTTAACGGTAGATACCAAACCAGTCCAGTAGTGGTTGTTCACTGAATTGCGTTGCGCATATTTCACGCCGCCACTTGTTCCGGTAGGATTAGCTACATTATAATTGTATGCTGCTTGGATATCCAACAAACCATCTTCAGTACGTGCATAAGCAGAACCCAAACGGCCAGAACCTCCACCATGTCCTATGGAGTAGTATAAAGAGCTGCTCACTGTTGTTTTTTTGGAAGCATTCCAATAATGATTCAATGAGAACTGTGGTTTGTGGTAATAATTGACACGGTCGTTAAAAAGATCTCCGTTGTCATAGTAGCCAATGTCACCATTGAAACGACGGTCTAGGGTATCGTATTGCTCGGGTGTTAAGCCAGAACTGCGCTGTCCATGTGACTGCGGTGCGCCAATTCCTGTTAACACCAAACGGTGCTTGTCATTGACTTGTTTTGCCAGTGTAAAGAAGTAAGAATACCCATTGATCCAAGTTCCATCAACATATGAATTTCCAGCTGTTTTTGACAATACGGTGGTTAATGCAAACCCATTTTCCATTAAACCAGTAGATGCATAACCCATAATTTTATACTGCCCGTAGTCTGTTACGGAAGTCATTACCGATGCACCTGCTTTAGCGTCAGTGGTTTTGGTAATGATGTTCATCGTTCCACCTACAGAGTTGATGGCTAATTTCGAAGCTCCTAAACCTCGTTGAACTTGAATGGTTGAAACGGCATCGCCCAAACCTGCCCAGTTGGACCAATAAACCCAACCGTTTTCCATATCATTGACAGGAATACCGTTGATGGTAACGGCAATATTGCGTTGGTCAAAGCCCCGGATATTGATGCGAGAATCACCAACACCACCACCTGTTTTAGTGGCGTAAACACCTGGTGTCACTTTTAGTACTTCTGGTAATTCTGCTGAACCACCATATACTTCAGAAATTTGTTTGGCATTCACGGTAGACATCGCAACTGGCGTTTTGCGTTCTTTACCATAACTTGAAATCACGCGGACTTCTTTTACACTTTGCTCGCGAGTGGTGTCTGAATCGACACCAACCTGGGCAAAAATCGGGCTTGATGCTATCATGAGCAAAGAGCCAACAAGTAATTTTCTTTTCATCATAAAGTAGTTTATTGAATAGTACAAAGTTCATCGAACAGAATCGATATGGTATAATGTCTATGTTAAACTTCTAATAAGTTACTTTTAACCATTGATAGCATTGCTTTAATGGAAATGTCAATTACTTGCGTTTTTCGCAACAGCAATAGACACAACTGCAAACATCAATTTGCTGCATTTTATAGAAATGCGCATTTTTAACAAATGAAAT
>JBIIBL010000116.1:0-4110 GCA_044239425.1 Crocinitomicaceae bacterium
AGTTCCGTGCTGATCAAATTCTTATTTATTCTTGCGACCATTTCTTTGGTAGGCGTGGGGCAACTCGTGGTGCAACAAACAACTTGGACGCCTGCGCTCGCCACCCAATATGTTGCCTTCTTGGGCACTTGGCTGCTTTATATTTTTGATTGGCGCGCGCCGTTTAAAAAAGGTGCGCAGCGTATTTTTATCCTTCAAGCCCTGATTTTAGGGTTTTTCGCCCTTCCTTATCTCACTTTTTTTCAGTGGTCTGTTATTGGTTTGATTGCCTTTTTGAGTGCCCTTTACCAAGTGCAGCTCCCTTTTGTGAAGCTTCAATTTCAGCTCAAGAAATGCTTACTGGTCAAGAATATCCTCATTGGGCTGTCTTGGGCTGCGCTTATTCCGCTTGGTGCTGGGCATTTTACGACGACTGAAATTCAATTTCTATTTTGGTTTATGGCCGTGCAGGTGGGCTATGGTAGTGTCATACGCGACATCACAGACATCGCACACGACCAAAAGCACCAACTTCAAACTTTGCCCATCATTTTTGGTGTGTCCAAAACCATTGGGATACTACAACTCGTCAACTGGAGTTCTTTTTTACTCGCCTGCTATTTTGCACAGGAACCCCACCTTCAATGGATATACGCTGTGGCTTTGCTTGTTATTTGTTATAAATCGCTGCTGCTTTACAAAGTCAAACAAAATCAAAGTGCCAAACTCTGGACACAATACCTCAATATATCCACTTGTATGTTGATATTTGTACTGACGTACTTTTTATCTTAATTACATGAAAGTGGACCCGCAAATACTCGCCTTACTGATTCTGATTTGTAGTTCCGTTTTTGCCGTGGCGTGGACTATCGATGCTTATACGCATGCAGGTATTGCCCGTCAAGACATTTCCGACCAAGAATTAAAGACGCACCGCATCTTGATCTTGAGTTCGGGTATGTTGCAGTTCACTTTATTGTTGTTTTATTGGTTTGACTATGAGGTCTTGCCCTTTTTTATCGCCATTTTGCTGACGCGTACCGTTCATGAAATTATAGATGAAGTCAAATACCATCAGGAACGCTGTACCTTTTTTGAAACTGTCTTACACTTCGTGATGTGGGTCAGTATACTCAGCCAGATTGGCTTTTTATTTTATTGGGGCTTTTTCTTCCATTACCAAGGACTAGCAACTTTGCCCTTACTGTATGTTGTTTGGGGCCTATTGTTGGTGGTGTTGATGGGATTGATTGGCCTCAAGGAGTGGTTTTTGGGTCTTGAAAAAAAGTAGCACCAAAACAGGTAGTAGTAATAGATCCGAGATGAGCGCAATAAATAACGTGATGCTGATCAAGACACCCATATAGAATGAACCCATAAAAGTGGAGAAAATCAAAAGCGAAAAGCCGCAGCACAAAATCAGACTCGACAAAATCATGGCTTTGCCGCGTGCAAGGTAGGCATTCTTTAGCGCCATGCGGTGGCTGAGCCCTTTAGCCATTTCTATTCTGAACTTGCCTAACAAATGGATGGTGTCGTCGTAGGCAATTCCAAACGCAATTGTAAAAATAACAGCTGTACTGGTCTTGAGTTCGATGCCCAACACACCCATTAAACCGCCCACTACCAATAAAGGAATCAGGTTCGGAATCATGCTGATGAGCATCATGCGCACAGAACGGTACACCCAACCCATGATCAGTGCAATTAGGATGACCGAAAAGATGAGGCCTTCTACCAGACTGCTCGAAATAAAACGGATATTGCGGTCGAGTAGGTGGGCAGCGCCTGTAATGCGGTATTCAACCTTGCCGTGCAAAGGCAGCTTTTTGCAAAAGCGTTTAAAGGCTTTGTTTTTCTTAGATATAGGTGCACTGCCAACATCGGGTAAATTGCCATGCATGCGGCAAAAACGCTCTGTAGAATCAAGAATGGTACGGATAAATTCTCCTTTTTCGAGCATGCGCAAATTGCGCCGGTATAATTTAATCTTGGAATGAGAGGTTGGTAGTCTATAAAATTCTGTTCTACCTTGATGTGCCGCCCGATTCATGATGCGCAGGCTCTGGACTAAGGAATTCTTGATTTCGGCACCGTAAGTTTTTTCAAGGTAAGCCTCCACCGTTGCGAGTTCTTGCAGTACTTCGGTGTCCCAAATTTGCAAGTTCGGATCTTTAATGGCTATTGAGACATCAAAAGGCCTGATGCCGCCATAATGTTGATCGATAAAACGAAAATCTTTTTTGAGTTGCTCTTTGGGATGGAGGTCGTCCATGATCAGGTTATTGGTCTGGATATGTAAGGTCCAGAACAAACCCCAAATGGCGGTTATTAGACTTCCGATTAATACAGTTTTTCTCTTGCGAATCAGCCACTGAAACAGAAAGCGCAAGAGGCGATTCCAAAAGGGTGCTTCTTTTTGCTGGTGAATGTACTTTGGGATAGGAAATACGAGAAATAAGATGGGCAGCAGAAACATCGTAAAGAAATAGGCGAGGAGGGTGCCGATGCCCGCCACAACGCCAAAAACCTGAACGGGAATGACCTTTACAAAGTAAAGACTGCCAAAGCCAATAGCGGTGGTGATAGAAGTCAGAAAAGCCGAAAACGCAATTTCTTTGTAAGTGACGCGCACAGCTTCTTCTTTGGTGAGCCCTTCGCGAATGCCTTGCAAAAACCGGCTCACAATATATATTACATCGGCCATGGCCACTACAAAAAGAATGGTAGGTAGGGTGATCAACAAAATATTGATAGGTTCATTGGCCATCGACATGCCGCCCAAGAGCCATAAGGTAGCCATTGCAATGACCGACATCGGGACAACAACACCCCAAACAGATCGGAAAGTCAGGTATAAAAATGCGATGATTAAAAAGGCACTCAAAACCAAAAAGAACACCATTTCTTGCATCATGCGGTCGACATATACCTTTTGCCCATGGGTGCGGCCCGTAAGGTGTACGCCGTTAAAATGATGTTTGGAGAGTTGCTGTTGCAGGGCTGCCAACATGCGGTCCGATTGCTTTCTTTGGATGAAATCTTGGTGTCTGATAAAAATGCACACCGATTGTGCATCTTTGGCTACCAACGTATTTTGCAATTCTGGTGTTTGGGCAATGCGCTTGGCATCTGAAGAGACAAGCTGCGTTTTGAAATGAATATAGGGATCGAAAATCAAGCCGCCAAAAGCGTATATTTTGGCTTCTTTGGCATTGGTAATGGCAACAACCCTTTGGATGTAAGGCACTTTTGTTTCGATATCGAGGCGCAACTGCTCAATTTTTTTCAGGAAATCGAGGTGGTATATACCCTTTTTGTGCTCGATAGCCAACAATAGAAAGTCGTTGTCTGATTCAAAACGCGCCCGGTGGGCATGGTAAAACTGTGTTTGCGGGTCGTGGTTTGGAAAGAATTTCTCGAAGTTGTAATCGAAACGCAATTGGCGCAAGGCAGCAAAAAAGAAAAGGGAAAGCAGTATGGTAAGGCACAAGGCAATCCAGGCCCAGGCCGTACTGGAGAGCACCTTGAAATTAAGTTTCATTAGTCATCTATTTGAAGCCGTAAAGAAAATGAATCCCTGAAACATTAGCGCCATAAATTTTGTTGCTTTCGCTCATATAAAGTTGATCGTAGATCGCTTTTACAAGAATTATTTTAGCTGAAATATCATAAAGACCATATTTTAGATTGCCTTCAATGTTAGTTTGTATCACCGCCAACTGAGGTGAAATTGTATATAAATTATCTATATCTGGCACCTCTAACAAGAAGATGTCCTGATGATCTTTTCGATTGATAAACAATGTACTCCTGCCATAGTTCATAATGTAGTCATCAGGAGTAATGGTAAGTGTTTCCCAATCTGTACTTTTAATTTTTGGAAGAACCTTCAATTCTTGCTGTTCATTGATCCAAAATATGGATGATTGCTCGCTACCAAAATCTGATGATCGAAAGAAATTTACATTTTGCTGAATTTGATTTGGAAATAAATCCGGGTGTAATTTAGCAGATTCAACCTTACTTGTATTTCGAATTTCGAGCCGATTAGAAGAAAAAGCGTAAGGCAAGGTATCAAACACAGAAACATTTTGAAAACCAAATAGACTTGCTTCGCAAAAAGTT
>JBIIBL010000046.1:0-17487 GCA_044239425.1 Crocinitomicaceae bacterium
TAAAGGCCTCATTCAAACACTAGACGGCGAAGAAATACAAGCAGACCACGCCTTTGAACCAGTAAACATGGACGTTTACTACATCGCGCACGAAAAATGCACCGAATGTGTTGGCTTCCACGACGAGCCGCAATGTGCTGCTGTTTGCCCTGTAGATTGTTGTGTAGACGACCCCGACTACCGCGAATCCGAAGACGAATTGCTAGCTAAAAAGAATTTCATGCACTTATAAAGTGTTGAGAAGCTTACTCTTTTCACTCCTTTTTTTTCTCGGAAGTACAGCGCTATACGCCGACAACGGCCGTGTTGTTCATCTTGCCTGGACAGAGAACAGCGACGGCAGTATTCAAAATGCAGACAGCCCAGAGCATGGTCTTTATTTTTTAGAACAACGCAATCAATTTCTCAACTACAAAGATCCCAACAACCCGTTTTTCAAAATTCGGTATTCTTGGCTTGGTGTAGAATGGACCATTGTTCATTTACTGGCCTTACTCCTCACCATCCTGATTCAGATTTTTACGTTTAAAAAAATCAACAGACGCATGGTTGAAAGTCGTTTTTTCAAGCGTTGGTCTTATCGTTTTCTGAAGCTCTTTTTATGGGGTGCTGTAATCGCAGGCAATACTGGGGTTATCTGGGCCATAGATTTCTACAACACCGAAATCCATTTTCGTTTTCATCAACTGACCGACTTTAAAAATGCAACGCTTGCTCGTCTAGACAAAGGCCGCAATGACCGCACTTATTTCCTTCCCAAAGAAAGCACACGTATCCGTTTTCAATTGTATCGAAAAAATAACAACAAGTGGCACACTCAAAGCGCCTTGCCTGTTTTATATTTTGAACAAGATGAGTCAGGTGTATTGGTCTACAAACACGACAAAAGAACTTTCAAGGTTCATCCTGATTCCTTGCGCAATAAAGCCAAAGAACAACTGATTGTTATTCGTCAAAACCTACCTAACGGATACGACACCACCGTGCTCTTTCAGGTTCAAAACCGTCAAATTGTGCCGTATCAGCTCAAAAAAGACCGCGCACAACGCATTTTGTTATTTATCAATGGTTATCGGCCTGTTTCAGCTGAGCAAGACCCTGAAAAAGCGCTACAGGCTATTAATAGCAAAGGTCTTGAACGCCCAAGATCCAAGAATATCATTTACAACTCGGATGTTTTCGGCTATTGGCCTCAAGAAAAATTCATTTCAGTGGTAAAAGAACGGTTTACACCCAACCGAACTTTATTTGCCGATGGCCACCACAGTGTTAACACCTCCAATCATGGTTCCTTGTTGAAATTTGTGAGTAGTGCGGCGCTTTATCCAAAACCGTGTGCAGGCGAACACCATTGCTCCACAACCAAAATTGCAAAGCAGCAAGAAGTCCGTACCTATAGCTTACTTGCCACCGTGCCAAATTACAATGGTTTTAGAAAACGCTATGACGCAGGGAAGCAGGCAGGTCGTAACCTACTACAAGAACTTGCCAAAAATGGCAATGACCCAAAAAATGATACCCTTTACACCGTGAGCCACAGCATGGGACACGCCTATTTTTTAGGAATGGCCAGTGTACTCAAAGGAAAAATACAGTTCGGGTCGTACTATGCTTTTTCACCTGAAAATCCAAAAGGAAAAACAATCAAAACCAACAATTGGACCTCAGTGTTTCAGTATGGCACCAAACTATACGGCTCGCAACGCCATACACCTTGTCAACAAGATGGCGTAGCTCCACAATGGCGCATGAGTGGTTTAGCCCCTGGGGCGCACATTGGTTTTCCGAAGGCACTCAAAGTGCGTTTGGGCTATTTTAGCTCGCACTACATTGGCTATTACACTTGGGTTTTTGATATTCCAAAAGGAAAACCTGGCTACCTCGGCCTAGACTAAAATCCTTTGAACTGATGGAGTAGCAATTCGATGCGCGAGGCACCAACCGCGCCGTTGCTCCATTGTGCGTCGTGCACAGACATGCCTTCTTTGCCATTGCAGATTTGCCGAATTTCTTGCTTGAGCTTGCCTTCGCCTGCTCCATGAATCACAATAAATTTAGCATTTCGACGTTGTGCCTGCCCGTTACAAAAGCTTTTAAAGGCGTTGATTTGCGTCAAAAAGACGTCATGAGCCGGAAGGTGACTTGGAATGGATAATTCTTCTGAATGGAGGTCAATAAAAGGTAAGTTGCGTTCTTTAGAAACTTCTACTTTCTTTGCCGCAGTAGTTATTTTAGCTTGAAGATCTTTAGAAGTGATCTGGTCAATTTTGATCATCTGGCGGGCGACCACATCTTGTTTCAAATAGCGATAAGTGAAGCCGATTTCATCCTCGAGCACGAGGTATTCCTTTTCAACAGAACATACTTTAAAAACGCCTGCTTCTCGCAAAACGCCCACCTCTTGGCCCACCAACCAACTCATTGGAATTTGAGTGCTTTGATGGGTGAAATACGCGAAACCACCCTACTTGGTAACAATAGAGCCACCATGCAAGTCGAGAAAGTAAGGGCGTTGATGAAAATAAAATTCCAGAAATTGAATTCGATGGGCACTGCGTCAAGGTAATATACTTCTGGATTCAGTTTGATAAACCCATATTGATATTGCAACCAACTCAGCGCAATTGCCAGGGTGTTGCCGATGAGCAAACCGCGCAGCAACAGATAAGCGGCTTGCCATAAAAAGATACGCCGAATAGAACGATTGTTGGCACCAAGGGCCTTGAGCAAGCCCACAAAAGAAGTTCTAACCACAATTAAAACGAGTACAGCCGAACCTACATTAATGATTCCGATCATAAGCATTAAAAATATGATAATCAATACATTAAAATCTAAAAAATGCAACCATGAAAATAAATCAGCTTCGGTATCTTGAATGTTAGTTACCTGCAACAAATGCTGATTGACTGGGCGCATTTCAACCACATCTTTGAGTGCTTGCTCTACCTTTGGTAGCTCATCAAAATTAGAAACCGCCACTTCAAAACCTGAAATAAAATGGACGCCTGTACCGATGCCGTCCTTGAAAGAAAAACGCAGCGGTCCTTTTTGAGTGGCGTATACTTGCTCTGTTAGGCCATCGACCATACAGATTGGCGTGCCGTTTTCAAGTTGTAAATCACTGTAAGACAAAACCTCAGGTGCCTTGATTTGAATTTTCGCGCTATCGATGAGCTTGGCCAGACCACTGTTATTTTGATAGCGATACGCGTACACTTTGAGGGTGGTGTCTTTCAAGGAAGTAAAGCGGTGTGCGGTGTAGATGTCTTTACCTAAACCCCAATCAAATAACAAATTAGAGGCGTCACCTTCCACCTCTACAGTGATCAAAAATTGAGCTTTTCCATTGAGTTTGGGGCGCAGTGAAATCTTGGTGCCGTTGTCGCTCATTTGCTGTACAAGCGCTAAATTTCCGAAGACTAATTTTTGATCGTACTCCAAAAAACCAGTATTGTAGATCCCAACAACTTTGAGTTTTTTCAAAAGCGGTTGCTGCTTGATATGATAAGCTGAAACCTCATCATTTAAATTGATATTCAAATTATTAGATGATGTCAATGAAAGTAATACTTCATTATTATTTTGAGCCTTAGGCAGCCTTCCTTTTACTAAATGTGAACGGATAAACGACCAGTCGTACTGCGCATCTACGCCTTTTAACATGAGGCCAAGCATGTCTTGACGTTGCACCAGAGAATCTTTGCCATTGGCAGTTTGAATGGTGTCGTTGAAACGCGGCGATTGCAGGAGCAAAGGCTTAAAAGCCACCGGATTAATTGTGCTCACGCCAGGGATTTGTGCGAGTTCAGGAAGAAATGGAATGCGCCGATCGAGGGCTTCTGCTTCAAAAATATGTGCAGATCCGGCCTTCGAAATGAAAAGTGGAGCATTAAAACCCGTAATTTTGTCCTTGATTTTTTGCTGAAAACCGCGCACGATAGCAAAAGTCAAGGAATTGACTAATATCGCAAGCGCAATGCTCACCACAGAAATCCGAAGCACAGGCCTCGATACCCGAAGCCCGAGGTGCTTTTGACGAATCAGCCTAGAAGATATGAAGCGCTCAAATGACAATTTAACCTATTTACAAGTCCAAAAATACACAAAGGTTTTGGCATCTATTGCGCTGCTTTCATTTTTGCTCAACTCTTGTGGCTTATTTCCTAGCAAAGCATTTACCCCTACTCCGGTTCATTTTGCCGAAACGATCGTCATTGAAGAAGATTCCAATGCAATAGAAGGCTACCAAGCCATCTCTACGCATCAAAAACCAAGCCTTGCCGCACCTCAACTTGGTATCGACCGCTTGCATCTGTTTATCGACTCCTTAGCAGGAAAGCGCATTGCAGTGGTTGCCAACCAAACATCGGTCGTGAAAGGCGTTCATTTGGTAGACACCCTTCTCTCGCTGCAACTCAATGTTGTCAAAGTATTTGCTCCAGAACACGGTTTCAGAGGCGATGCCGATGCTGGCCAGCACATCGGACACAGCACCGACGACAAAACAGGCCTGCCCTTGGTTTCACTTTATGGCTCCAACAAAAAACCAACCGATCAACAACTTGCCGATATAGACATCGTTATTTACGACATCCAAGATGTCGGGGTGCGCTTCTACACTTACATTTCTACGCTTCATTACGTCATGGAGGCCTGCGCCGACAACAACAAACAAATGGTGGTTCTGGACCGCCCCAACCCCAACGGTCACTACATTGACGGCCCAGTTCTAGAGTCTCCATTCAAATCTTTTGTTGGCATGCACCCCGTACCTATCGTTTACGGCATGACCATCGGCGAATACGCCATGATGATCAACGGCGAAGGATGGTTGCACAAAAGCGAACGCTGCCAACTTTGGGTCATTCCTTGCAAAAACTACAAACACAAACTGCCATATAGCCTTCCAGTGGCGCCTTCTCCTAATTTGCGCACCGACGCCGCCATTGCGTTATATCCAAGTCTTTGCTTATTTGAAGCCACCACAGTGAGTGTGGGGCGCGGCACCGACAAACCTTTCGAAATATATGGTCATCCAAGATTCCCGGTTGGCAGCTATCAATTCATGCCTATCCCAACCATTGGCGCAAAAACGCCCCTACACATGAACAAACTATGCCAAGGCATAGAACTCACTCAGAGCACTACCAAAAGACCTTATCAAATCAATCTGAATTACCTCATTGAAGCCAAAGAACTGCTCGGAGACACCAACGTTTTTATCGACCAAACCGCATTTTTCAACCGCCTAGCGGGTACCGCAACTTTAAAGGAGCAACTAGACAAAGGTTGGTCAGCAAAGGAAATCAGGGCCACTTGGAGACCAGGGCTAGACGCTTTTTTACAAACGCGCAGCAAATATCTACTCTACGAGTAGAAGCGAGAAGGTACTTAGCACTAAGAAAGTATTTAGAAATTATAGTTTGGCGTCCAGCACTTGCTGCGCCATGTCTGCCATGTAGGCATCTAGTTTTGCCTGAAGCTGTGGGTCAAACGCTCCGAGCATGCGCGCTGCCAATAAACCTGCATTTTTAGCGCCGTTGAGTGCCACTGTTGCTACCGGAATACCATTGGGCATTTGCA
Organism: Crocinitomicaceae bacterium; assembly: GCA_044239425.1. GTDB lineage: Bacteria > Bacteroidota > Bacteroidia > Flavobacteriales_D > Crocinitomicaceae > UBA952. Next base: position 5,587 of record JBIIBL010000046.1, read on the forward strand.
AGATGGAAAGGATGGAATCCCAGCCGTCAATAGAATTCGAAGATTTAATAGGAACACCGATTACGGGCAAAGAAGTCATGGAGGCGGTCATGCCAGGCAAATGTGCGGCACCACCGGCTCCGGCAATGATCACTTTGATGCCACGGCCCGCTGCGGCCTTAGCGTAGGTAAACATCTTTTCTGGCGTGCGGTGCGCAGAAACTACCTCAGCTTCAGCTTCTATGCCAAATTCGTTGAGCATTTTTTGCGCTTCTTGCATAATTGGCCAGTCAGATTTGCTGCCCATAATGATGCCTACTTGTATCATGCGGTTGGGTTTGATTCGTTATCTTCCACAGGATTTCCTGCGGTTACTTGTTGTTTCACTTGCTTGGGCATACTGCCGTAGTGAATGGTGTTGTCGATGTCGGTGGTCATTTGATCGAGCGGTTGCACGAGCGCCTCTTCGGTTTCTTTGAGAATACCTTCAAGATTGAGTTCGGATTTCATTTCTTGACCAGACTTGCGGATTTCTTGTTGGAGGTCGTTGGATGCGTTGCGGATTTGATACAATGCTTGCCCTAAGGACTTAGCGATACCGGGCACACTCTTGGAACCAAAAAACAATAAGACAACTAAGACAATGACAATAACCTCAGAGCCAGCGACGTCGCTTAAAAAAAGTGGTATGCTCAGCATAGGGCAAAGCTACAAAGAAAAGTATTAAGATTGCTGCATTTTGGCAATGATTGCAGCGGTCATGCTTTGCGGAAGAAAAGGCATGAGCACTTTGATCAAGAACGTGAATTGAAACTCGGATATGCAAATCACTTTGCCTTGCTCCATGGCACGGTAACCTTTTTGAGCTGTTTTAGCTGCACTTGCTGCACCATCGAACATTTTAGAACCTCCAAAGCCAGCAACTTTGGCAAATTCGGTTGCTACAGGGCCAGGGCAAAGTGCAGTTACGGTTACCCCGCTTCCTTTTAGCTCATGCGCCAAACCTTGTGTATGCGAGACCACAAAAGCTTTCGTGGCAAAATATGTATTTTGATATGGGCCAGGTAAAAAACCTGCGGTGCTGGCCGTTTGCAGGATCTTGCCCTTACCTCTAGCTTTCATGTCTTTGCCAAACAAATGCGTCAGCTTGAGCAGCGCCATGACGTTGAGGCGCACCATTTCGACGTCAGCCTCGAGGTCGCGGTCTAAAAAAGCACCCTTACCACCAAAACCTGCATTGTTAAAAAGGTAATCAACTTGCCAACCGTTTTGTGTCACTGAATCGTACAACTCCTGGGAAGAACCCACCACACTGAGGTCTTTCTGAATGACTTGAACAGCTACGTTGTATTTTTCAATGAGTTCTTCTTTTAGGCTATCGAGCAAGTCTTTTCTTCTCGCTACTAATATCAAATCTCCTCCTTTGGAAGCATGGATACGTGCAAATTCTTTTCCGATTCCGGACGATGCGCCGGTGATGAGTGCTGTGTTTTTCATAGACTAATAACGATTTAAAAGGATCTAATGTTTAGAGTTGAGATAAAATGGCTTCGTATTCCGCTTCTTGGAGCCTCACAAATAAGGGGTTCCCTTGCAGCATGTCTTGAATGCGCATCAGGTCAGGGAATTGAGTGACAGCAAATTCATATTTGAACCATTTGGAGCCAACTTGTTGCAGTTCTGTAAATTGATTAGACGCAGTGATTTTGTAGAGCGACCTGCCATTCTCGAGTTTTCTGAACTGCGGAAATTCCATTTTGATTGTATCTTCGTGCAAAGTTAAAACAAACATGCAAGAGCTCTCTGACAAAGACAAAGAAATATTGGCCTTGGCCAAAACCAACCTCAAGACCAATCAACTTGTCCTTAGGAAATGGAATAAAACCAAACCCAAAGATTTGGACCAGCGCTTCAACAACGCCCACGAAAAAGAATTCGCCAAGCGCGACTGCCTGAGCTGCGCCAATTGTTGCAAAACCACCAGCCCCATCTTTCGACAGCCCGACATACGCCGCATGGCCAAAGCTTTGCGCATGAAAGAAAGCCAATTGGTAGCGCAGTATTTGAGACTCGATGAAGACGACGATTACGTCCTTAAAACCTCGCCTTGCTTCAATTTGCTGCCCGACAACACCTGCGCTGTTTACGAAGACCGCCCCCTCGCCTGCCGAGAATATCCACATACGGATCGCAAAAACATGTATCAAATCATGGACTTAACTACCCAAAACACGCTCATTTGCCCCGCTGTGGCAAGCATCGTGGAGAAAATCGTAAATTGCTGAAATTGCTGAAAAAAAGCTAAATTTGCCCATCAATCAAAAGACCCTATGGAACAGGTTCAACCTTATATCCCACAACATAAAATCCGTATTGTAACTGCTGCGGCACTTTTCGACGGACACGACGCCGCTATCAACATCATGCGCCGCATTATTCAGGCCACCGGCTGTGAAGTGATCCACCTTGGCCACGACCGCTCTGTTGAAGAAGTGGTCAACTGTGCCATTCAAGAAGATGCCCAAGCAATTGCCATGACCTCCTACCAAGGTGGCCACATGGAATACTTCAAATACATGTACGACCTCTTGCAAGAAAAAGGCGCTCCACACATCAAAATTTTTGGCGGCGGCGGCGGCACTATCTTGCCTTCAGAAATTGCAGAACTGCAAGGCTACGGCATTACGCGCATTTATCACCCTGACGACGGCCGTTCTATGGGCCTCCAAGGCATGATCAACGACCTCATTCAAAAATGTGATTTCGCGGTCGGTAAAGCCAAAGGAGAAAGCGCTCAAGTAACCCTCGCCCAAATCGAAAACAAAAATGTACCTTCTATTGCCCATTGCATCAGTGCTGCCGAGAACTTCCCAGAAGAAAACGCTGCGCTTTTAAATGCACTGCGCGACGCCGGAACCAAAAATGCCATTCCTGTTCTCGGAATTACTGGTACTGGCGGCGCCGGAAAATCTTCTTTGGTAGATGAACTCGTGCGTCGTTTTTTACTCGACTTCCCAGACAAACAGCTCGCAGTGGTATCTGTAGACCCCTCTAAAAGAAAAACGGGCGGCGCACTTCTCGGAGACCGCATCCGCATGAACGCCATTAAAAGTTCGCGCATTTACATGCGTTCTTTGGCCACACGCCAATCCAACTTAGCGCTCTCCAAGCATGTGGCAGAAGCCATTTCGATCTTGAAAGCCGCTAAATACGACCTCATCATTTTAGAAACCTCCGGAATTGGCCAATCTGACACCGAAATCCTCGACCACTCCGATGTTTCTTTGTATGTCATGACCCCTGAATACGGCGCTGCAACGCAACTCGAGAAAATCGACATGCTCGACTTCGCAGACGTTATTGCGCTCAACAAATTCGACAAACGCGGTGCTCTAGATGCCCTGCGCGACGTCAGAAAGCAATACCAACGCAACCATAACTTGTGGGAAAACCAAGTAGACGACATGCCAGTATACGGCACCATCGCCTCGCAGTTCAACGACCCTGGCATGAACACTCTTTACAAAGTGATCATGGACCACGTTGTTCAAAAAACGGGCGGCGACCTCCAATCTACTTTTACCATTACCCGCGAGATGTCGCAAAAAGTATTCGTTATTCCGCCAGAGCGCACGCGCTATCTTTCCGAAATTTCTGAAAGCAACCGTGCCTACGACAAATGGGTAGACCACCAAGTGGCGGTAGCGGAAAAATTATATGGCTATCAGGTCTCTATCGATGCACTGAAAAGTACATCACTAGAAGACAAAGACCGCCTCGTCAAATCTTTAAAAGAAGCATTTGAGACAGAAAAACTCAATTTTGACCCCAAAAACTGGGAAATCCTACAAAATTGGGCTGCTAAAAAACAAGCCTACAAAAACCCAACTTACGAATTCAAAGTTCGAGACAAAGTACTGAGCATCCAGACCCACTCTGAGTCTTTATCTCATTTGCAAATCCCGAAAGTGGCCACCCCTAAATACCAAAGCTGGGGAGACATCTTGCGTTGGGTCTTGCAAGAAAACGTACCTGGTGAATTCCCATACACCGCGGGGCTCTTTCCTTTCAAACGCGAAGGCGAAGACCCAACACGCATGTTTGCCGGCGAAGGTGGCCCGGAGCGCACCAACAAGCGTTTCCATTACGTTTCTTTGGGCATGCCCGCCAAACGTTTGTCTACGGCTTTTGACTCCGTTACACTCTACGGCAACGACCCCGACTTGCGCCCAGACATCTACGGTAAAATCGGAAACTCCGGCGTTTCTATTTGCTGCCTAGACGACGCCAAAAAACTCTATTCTGGTTTTGACCTCAGCCATCCGGCTACCTCCGTATCCATGACCATCAACGGGCCGGCACCTATGCTCTTGGCTTATTTCATGAATGCCGCCATTGACCAAAACTGTGAAAAACACATCAAGGCCAACGGTTTAGAAGCTGAAATTGAAGCGAAAATTGCCGCTATCTATAAAGCCAAAGGAACTGCTCGCCCAGCTTATCAAGGCGCCTTACCTGAAGGCAACGATGGCCTAGGCCTCATGCTTTTGGGTGTCACTGGCGACCAAGTACTGCCAGCAGACGTGTATGCTCAAATCAAAGCAGACACCCTCAAGCAAGTGCGCGGCACGGTACAGGCAGACATCCTCAAGGAAGACCAAGCACAAAACACTTGTATTTTCTCGACCGAATTTGCCTTGCGCCTCATGGGCGACGTTCAAGAGTACTTCATTACCAACGGTGTGCGCAATTTCTATTCGGTTTCTATTTCAGGTTACCATATTGCAGAAGCCGGCGCAAACCCCATTACCCAATTGGCCTTTACCCTTGCCAACGGCTTCACTTACGTAGAATACTACTTGAGCCGCGGCATGGACATCAATGAATTCGGCCCGAACTTATCGTTCTTTTTCTCGAATGGCATCGACCCCGAATACGCTGTCATTGGCCGCGTGGCGCGCCGCGTTTGGGCGAAGGCCCTTGCGCGCAAGTACGGCGCCAACTCCCGTGCGCAAATGCTCAAATATCATATCCAGACCTCTGGACGCTCTTTGCACGCACAAGAAATCGATTTCAACGACATCCGAACCACCTTGCAGGCGCTTTACGCCATTTACGACAACTGCAACTCTTTGCACACTAACGCCTACGACGAAGCCATTACCACGCCAACCGAAGAATCGGTGCGCAGGGCAATGGCCATTCAGCTGATCATCAACCGCGAGCTCGGTTTGGCGAAGAACGAAAATCCGATACAAGGTGCATTTATCATCGAAGAACTCACCGAACTCGTAGAAGCAGCAGTGCTCACTGAATTTGACCGCATTACGGAACGCGGTGGCGTACTGGGCGCCATGGAAACCATGTACCAGCGCTCCAAAATTCAAGAAGAGTCTTTGTACTACGAAACGCTCAAGCATACCGGCGAATTCCCGATTATTGGCGTCAACACCTTCTTGAGTTCCAAAGGTTCTCCTACCGTGCTTCCTAAAGAAGTCATTAGAGCAACCGAAGATGAAAAGGAATACCAAATCAGCATGCTGACCAACCTGCACCGCGCACAGCAAGAAGCCGCAAGTAACGGCATAGTCAAAGTACAAGAAGCAGCAGTGCTCAACAAAAACATCTTTGAAGAGCTCATGGAAATATGTAAGGTCGCTTCTCTTGGTCAGGTCACCAACGCTTTATTTGAAGTGGGTGGTCAGTACCGACGCAATATGTAATCATGAATACGTCACTCTCCGCTCAGTTCGAACAACAAATTGCCCTCAAAAAGCAAAGTTATACTGCTGCGCAACGAGAGCTCCTCGTGAAAGTCTTGGATGAAAAATACAAGGACCTTTCGGTTTCAGAAAAACTAAAAAGTAATTTAAACCGCTTCAAAGAGGCCAATACTTTTACGGTCACTACCGGGCATCAGCTTTGCTTGATGACAGGACCCTTGTATTTCATTTACAAGATCCTGCATGTCATCAAACTCAGCGAAGACCTCAACAAAACTTTCCCAAACGAACACTTTGTACCGGTCTACTGGATGGCTTCCGAAGACCATGACTTTGAAGAAATCAGGAGTTTTTTGCTCTTCGGCCAAAAATGGACCTGGGAAAGCAGCCAAAAAGGGGCAGTGGGCCAATTTGACACCAACGATTTACAACCTTTGCTTCAAGCCCTCGCTGAAAAGTTTCAAAACCAACCAGAAAATGAGATTCATCGTTTAATAGAAAAATTCAAGACCCCAAACTACGGCTTAGGCTTTTTTGAATTTGTGCATGAACTCTTCTCCGTTTATGGGCTCGTTATCATCGATGCAGACAACGCCCAACTAAAAGAAAGCGCATGGCAAATTTGGGAGAAAGATTTGTACACCAACGATATCCACAATGCCGTTAGCCATCAAACCCAAGTACTAAAAGAACAAGGACTCAGTACACTTGTAGAAAGTAAAGAAACAAATCTTTTTATACTTACAAAAGAGAAAAGAGAAAGGATTGAGAAACCCGTTGCGTCTTTATATAACAAAGAAAACTGCGCACAACTTTCACCGAATGTGATACTTAGACCCATTTATCAAGAATGGATACTTCCCAACCTGGCCTATATCGGCGGGCCTAGTGAAATCGCTTACTGGCAACAACTTTCATTGGCTTTCGAAACGCTTGCGCTGCCTTTTCCATTGACCTTACAACGCGCCGGAGGAATCTTATTGCAACAAAAAGATGTGGAACTCATCCAAAAACTTGGTTTTGAACAACAGGATTTACTCTCAGATAAAGCTGCACTCAAAGAACGCTACCTCATACAAGTTGGAGATCAAATGCCCGATTATGAAAAGTTACAAGAACCTTGGTTGAATTATAAAAACAACTTTTTCGAGCTGGTCCATCATGAACTTCCTCAGGAAAAAAGAATGATCGAGGCCGAACTTAAGCGCATTCAAAAACAAATAGAGGCACTAGAAGAAAAGTTTGAAAAAATGCGCAAAGCTAAATTTGATAAGGCCCTTAAGCAAATCGAGCAACTTTCCGAAAGAATTCAGCCCAAGGGGCAACTTCAAGAGCGGACCTCCAACCTGCTGAGTTTTTGCCCAGACGGAGTGCTTTCGGATAGAATTGCGAGCATCTATGAACAACTCGACCCCTACAAGCAAGAAAAACAGTGGTTTGTGGTGTCGTAAACGAAAAATAACGACCTTTGTGTCAAATTGACAATATGGCTCAGAACAACATCCGCGAAGTCCTTGCACAACACCCCACTATTCCTGTCGTTACCTTCAACAGCACCGAAGAAGTAGCACCAAAAATGGAAGCGCTTATTGCACGTGGTATTTTTTGCATTGAAATTACCTTGCGTACGCCCGTAGCCTTTGACTGCATCGCACTCGCGAAAAAACTTTACGGCGACCGTTGTGCAATTGGCATGGGTACGGTTGTCAAAGTGGAGCAAATCGAAAAAGCAATAGAACTCGGTGTAGACTTCATGGTGAGCCCAGGGCTCAACGCCAGCTTGGCGCCTCATTTTGAGAACAGCAAAATTGCGTTTATTCCGGGTGTAGCCACGCCCAGTGAAATCATAGAAGGCATTCAGTTCGGCTGGGACACCTTCAAGTTTTTTCCTGCCAATTTGTTTGGAGGCCTTGGTGCGCTCAAAGCCTATGGGCAAGTTTTTCCTAATATCAAATTTTGCCCAACTGGCGGCATCACCGAAGAGAGTTATCCAGACTACCTTGCGCTTTCGAATATCATTTCCGTAGGCGGCTCCTGGATGTAACTTCAGTTGGCCAACAATTTTTGTACGTTAATCGCGGTTTTGGCTACCTGGGCTTACCGGGTAGAGTTGGCATTTATCCTGAAATCACAGAATTTACGCTTCGTCGGAAGGCTTCGATTTAGCTGCTGCTATTTCTTTTTTGGCGTTGGCACTTTTGATAGCTTCACCCACCTGATTAGATGCCGTAAACGACGCAATCGTTTGATTGAGCATGTCTGCACCTGCCTGAGGAGAGTTGGGCAATAAGATCAAATTAGAATTGGTGTGTGCGCCCACAGATTGTAAGGTATCGTAGTGTTGTGTCACGACAATAAGTGCCGACGCTTCTTGAGAATTGATGCCTACCCGATTCAATACTTCTACGGACTCTTCCAAACCTCTTGCAATTTCTCGGCGCTGATCGGCAATACCTTGCCCTTGCAAACGCTTGCTTTCTGCCTCTGCCTTGGCTTTTTCAACGATTAAAATACGTTGTGCATCACCTTCATACTGCGCAGCAATTTTCTTGCGCTCAGAGGCGTTGATTTGGTTCATGGCGTTCTTGACCTCTTGGTCAGGGTCGATGTCAGTAACAAGGGTTTTGATGATGTCGTAGCCATACTCAAGCATGGCTTCATTGAGCTCTGACTTCACGGCAATGGCGATGTCGTCTTTGCGCTCAAAAACGTCGTCGAGGCGCAACTTTGGCACCTCTGCTCGAACGACATCAAAAACATAAGACGTGATCTGCTCATGCGGAAAGTCAAGCTTGTAAAAGGCTTCATATACTTTTTCCATGAGGACCTTATACTGCACAGAAACTTTGATCTTGACAAATACGTCATCTTTGGTTTTTGTTTCAACCACAACATCCAATTGCTGGATTTTCAAACTCAAACGACCAGCCACTTTATCAATAAATGGCACTTTCATTTGCAAGCCAGATTGGCGCACCGCCGTAAACTTTCCGAAGCGCTCCATTATGGCTGCAGTTTGCTGTTTAACAACGAAAAAGATACCTCTAGCCAGTAAAATAATGGCAATTATGTAAGGTAAGAATTTCAAAAAATATGGTTCCATGTATTGAGTTTTCCTCCTAAGTTACGCAAATATTGCCTAAAATGATTAAATTTGCGCCCATTGTAATCGCATCTTTTGATTCGATAACCCGGTCCTATAGCTCAGTTGGTTAGAGCAACAGACTCATAATCTGTGGGTCCACGGTTCGAGCCCGTGTGGGACCACTCTGTGGGAAAGCACACCAAAATCGGTGTGCTTTCTTTTTTAAGTCCTCTGGAACCCTTTGATATTGCTAAATATTAGTTCAATAACCGGATTCATCTGTACGGTTCGAAATGAAATTATGGCATGCTGCAGTTATCGGCGTTGTCGGTTATCTTGCCTTTAAAGGGATAGTTTACTCCATTCAGGAAAACTCAATTCGAATTCGAAGGAAAGAAGACTGATTTTTTTAAGAAAATCGTTCAACCAATTCTGATAAGGCTAGCGGTTCTTCCAGCGGACTAATATGTCCACCATCAACGATTATGGTTTGAATTTTTGGTGGTGTTGGAACATAATCTTCTTTTCCTTTAAGTGCAATTGCTTTTACCTTTAAATTGAGAATCATGGTCGTTGCGTCTTCTGCATCTAAAATGACTTTCTTGTCTATTTGCTTTATGTCGTCTATTGTAAGTATGTTCATCGGACGTTGAAGCTGGTCATGCAATTGGGGATTTAGCTTCAAAGATGATTTTCCAAACAACGATTTAGCAGCTTGCTTTGTGTAGAATTTTCGGAAAAACAACAACGTATGTTGAAGTTTGAACATCCTTTTTTGTTTCGAAGAGGCGGCTTCAAACGGCATATTGCACAAACCAATTCCTTCGAACCTTTCAGGATGTTTATACGCTGCTCTGAGTATCGTCATACTTCCCCAAGAATGCCCAATTGCGATAACTCTTGGGATTTGCAAATTATCTAAAATTTCGAGAAGCATATCGGCACAATCATTCAACGACCAATCCGGTTTTGTAATTTCACGGCTTTCCCCATGGAATGGCATGTCTATCGTTACAACCGTTCTGTCATCAATGTGTTTTACTTGTTCGTCCCACAAATGATGATCAAAATAAACGCCATGAAGTAAGATGACGGGAAGTTTATCGCTTGTGAGTTCTGTCTTATGAATGGCAATCTTACCAATGTTCGTTTGAATGAAAGTTGTTTGAGCTGGATTTGACATACTGATGAATAGAATTCTGCTTAGAAATATATATGATTTCATTTCAATTACTTATCGAAGGTGCTTGTCTGGAATAAGCACTATCCGATAATTGATGTATGATAAACTCAGCCATATCGCCCAAGGTGACGGATAATTTCAAACCTTTACCATCCAATGTTGCGTGGACATTACCTTTAGGCGTTTTTTCAACAATGTTTGGGCATCGAACAATCGTCCAATCTAACTCGCTGTTCATCATAATTGGTTCCATTCGGTTTTTGTCGTCGATGATGACCTTTAGCCACTTCATGAAATAAGGAAGAATAATTTTTGTGAAAAACCAGGGTTGAAAAGCCAGACTATTTCCAGCGCCAACATTGCTCAAAGCAATCAGCCTTTTGATTTGCTGTTTCTCCATTTCTTCCACAATTATTTTTGTGGCATCGGAAATAAATGTGGTGGGCTTTCCATTACCTTTTCCGCCAACACCCAAACATTGTATTACAGCGTCTTGATGTTCCAATGCTTTTTTGACATCATTGCTATCTAAGACATTGCCTTGGATGACGGTAAGATTTTCATTTTGAATGCTGATAGCCGATTTATTTCGAACCAGCACAGTGACTTGAATACCTTTAGATAAGGCTAACTTCATAATAGCTTGGCCCGAAAAACCGGTGGCGCCGAAGATGACTAATTTCATGATTGCATTGATTTATGTCCAATGCAAAATTCGGAAGGATTTGATGCTTGTATCTGACACAAATGTGTCAATCCGAATAGGGCATTTACTTTTTTCTGTTTTCCATTCATACGATTGAGAATGAAATGGAACTGAAACAATTAGAAGTCCCCTTTAAATTATTTTCTTTATAATGTTATTCCTAATTTATTTTCAAAAATTATATCCAAATCTCAATGAGCCCAACATGAATGGTGATTCGCCAACTTCTTTTGTTAGTGTATTATCCTCGAAGATAGGCCATGGATTTGATTTATAGACAACTCCGGCAACACCAAACTGAGGTATTACATAAAGTTTCTTTTTGGCAAACTCAAACTTGTAGCCAACGTATCCTGTAATTAACCAATCAAAACTGTTATACGTTTTTCCGGTTGTAACGTGATTTTCCAAAACGCCCAGTCCGGTTGTCTGAGAGAATTCCAAATGAAGTCCTTTCCAAAAGTATTGCCTGTAACCGCTTGCAAGGCTGTAATCGGCAAAGCGACCTTCTGTTTCTCGATCTCTGGGAAAATCGATGTTGACTCCTGCGTACACATCACCGCGTAAATTCCCTTTTTCCCACAGATTGATGGTGAAATGAGTTCTCGTTGCCTGAACAATAAATGGCCAAAGAATATCTGTTTCTAGACCAAATTTGCTTTCTTTTGAATCGCTTTGCGCGAAAGCATTCATCGTTAGCATGCCAACTAATCCGATAAAGAGAATTGATTTTTTCATTTGTTACATTTTAAGGAAGTAACAAAGTTCGTTCTGGCTATTCAGAATCTACTGAACAAATGTTAATAAATCAATTGACGATCTCCTTTCTTAATCGACTGAGATGCTGAGGCGTGATACCTAAAAAAGAAGCAGTGTATTGAAGCGGCACACTCAGAATGATATCAGGATTATTTTTTAACATGTTTTCATAACGTTCATGGGCTGATTGAGACTGAAGCATGAATATTCTTTTTTCCATGGTGATGAAAAGATTTTCCGCAATAACACGTCTGAAGATTTGCATCTTAGGAACTAAAATAGACAGTTCCTCAAGGTCTTTTTTTGAAATTACTCTCAAGACAGTATCTTCCAACGCTGAGATGTTTTCATGAGTGGGAGTGTTGGTTAAAAAACTAGTGAAGGCGGATACAAAATTATCTTCCGTTACAAAAAAGCAAGTTACTTCGTTTCCTCCTTCGTCAAAATAGAAATTGCGTAGTTTTCC